>JAAOXW010000034.1 GCA_018221005.1 Candidatus Altarchaeota archaeon | reverse complement strand
GGCACTATGAGAATTACAAAATGATTGTCCCAGTGTACTAATTCATAGATTTCAAAGTCTCTAACCTCCTCAAAGGTTTTGACTTTTTCAAATAGCCCTTTGGCAATGATGGAATCCACAGCGGTGATTGCCCACCTAGTTGGAACCATTTTTCGTTCACTTTTCACCCCAAGATTTCCTGTGCTGAGTGCCTGTACTGCGTAATCAAAGCCAAAGTTATCTTCAAGTGAATTAACTGCAAAGCTTGCTTTGAGATCATAACTGTCAACTATTTCAAAAACCTTTCCCGGAATCTTTGGTGTATCTTCAAGTGTTATTTTTCTTGCTGAGACTGTTGGTACTTGCCCCAAATCAAATTCATTTACGTTTATAGCAGATTTTAATTCCGCATTCACAAAAATTGGATTAATACTCAAGGCTGCCTCTTCAGACGTTCGAATACTTTTCACTTCAAAAGGTCTGACTTGGGACGACATGTTTACTAAAAAGTCGTCCATTGAAATTTTCATAGATTTTTCAATCCCCTTACTGTTAACTGAAAGATGTGGCCCCACTGCAACGCGTGGATAATTTTTCCAGGAAATCATGTAAAAGGGTTGAGTGGGGGCTTCTACATTTTTTTTGAATTTAATTTTCCTTAAACTTCTTGCTCGGTCATATACAGGGCACCTTGTGAGTCTACACCAAAGTCTTCCCTTGCACTTAATGCATGTGCCCGGGTTTATTGAAGAGACCATATAATCCCCCGTTTTGGGGCTTTAAAGCCCCCTGTATAGCGTGCCAGTAAACAACATACTACTATATGGGACACTCATTTTTGGCAGTTTTTCTACATAAAACTTTATAATTGTAGTATAAATCAATGGGATATGTCCATCAAGTTCTGCTCGAATTGCAGGGGGATGATGATTCCCGACAAGAGCGACGGTAAGCTAGTTTGGATTTGTCGTGGTTGTGGGAAACTTCAAAGGGGAAGAAAAGATCAGGAACTTATTTTGTCGAAAGAAGTTAATGACAAGAGACCTATACCCGTTATTGACTTTGAAAAGGAGACGGAGAAGTTATCTGTTATTGAGATGGATTGTTGGAAGTGTAAGAATGACAAAGCTATGTGGTGGCTTCAACAGACGCGATCTGGTGATGAACCTGCAACTAGATTTTTTAAGTGTGTGAAGTGCGGTCACACATGGAGAGAAAACTCATAGGAACCAACTGAGTGTTGCAAACACTGCAAAGACTGCCCAGACTCGCTTCACAATTTGATACTCCGTATATTTTCCATTCATCCAAATGTGCGGGATGGAATAAATCCCCGGAGTTTGCTTCACAATTTTTCCGTTTTCAAGTTTTCCTAGGGTTGGTATTTTAAATTTACCCCTAGCTTTTAGTAAGAATTCAATTAAGAAAGGAACTGAAAGAATTAGAGTTGCTTTCTCAACATTCCCAATTACTGCAACGCTCACCAAAACTGCACCCATAAAATAAGTGAAGCTGTCCCCTGTCAACATTTTTGCTGGAACTTTATTGAATGGGAAGAAGCCGATAATTGCGCCAAGTGCTGAAAACGCAATAACCTTTGCAGCTAAACTTGTGCTATTGAAATATACGAAAGCAGTTAATGAAGTAAAATAAATTAGTGGTGCCCCCGCTTCAAGTCCATTCATACCTGCAAGCATATTCACCATGTTGGCACTTATCATGACTCCAAGTGGAATGAGAATTAAGGGGTATACGAGCCCGAACTCTACTGCACCAATGAATGGCAAAGTAACTATACTGGTTCCAAGTTTTACTGCCATCAGAGGTAGTGCTGCAGGTAGACTGAGGAGTGGCTTTTCCCACTGTTTTAACCCCCTTCGAATGGAGCCCTTTACATTAACATCATCTAGGAAGCCAATTAGCGTAATAATTGCAATAGAAAGCACGCCCGCGAGTATCTCTAGTAAAGCGTCAGTAGCGTTTAGAAGGTAGGTTATTAAGAAGCTATAGAGCATTACTGAGAAAAAGAAGCCCAAAAAAACCGGAACACCCCCACTGGTTGGCAAAATGGGTTTTCTTTGTTTGTGGACGTCCTCTCCTACAATTTCTGAACTAAAGAAGTAACTTTTCAGCCACTTTGTAATTAGAACTGTAACTAAGGTCGAAAAAAGGAGTATTACTAAGAAAGTCTCCATAAATCTCCTTAGTTTTGGTCTTTAAAATACCACCAACTTAATATAGCCTCAATCCCCTATGGTATTGTGGCTGAGCGGAAAAAAGGGACAGTTGGGGCAACAGTTGCACCTCCTGACCAGAATTCGGATTTTCTTACTCAAATACAAGGAACTTTTGAGCGGGGAGTTGTAAGTGCTGAAATTGATCTTGGAGGTCTCTTTGCCCAAGAAGGTCAAGGCGGGGGGAGTGTCAAGACTCTCTGGGGGGAGGCCAGCCGAATTACAACTGGACCTGCCGGAGCACACGAACACTTGCTGAAAAAAATGAAGGAAATTGCAAATTCCTTCGGTGGCCGGTTTACAACTCACGCGCCCATGCAAGCAGATCCTTCCGAAATTATGTCAATAGGTCGAGCGAGAGCGGCTAACATTTTGAAAAACTCTGTAAAATACTCTGATAAAATAGGGGCAACGGTAATGACAGTTCATCCTATTGGTTCAATGCAATACTACTTTATTGAACCATTCACAGGTCAGCGAATGCCTGTTCAAAGCCCATTCATGTTGGCAAAAGATAAGGGCGAATTAACTCAACTGTTCAAGCAGTACAATGTTAAGGATAATCTTTTGAAAGACCAAATTGAAAAAGAATGGGAAAATTTTATACAAGTCTTACCTACCTTTTTTGCTGAGAAATATGGGCCCCAAGCCGCACAACTCTTCGAAGATTTTTCAAAAATAACTGGACAAGTTAATGTAGTGAATCTTGCCAATAGATGGGGGGACGATCCCGAAAAAATTTACAGTGAACTTAGAAAGAACAGGGAACATTTTAATCCGAGAGTCTATGAGGCGATGGAAGCTGAAATAATGAGGATGTCTTCTACAAACGGCCAACACTTGAAAGATTTGAGGCGGTCTAGTAAGGGCCTTGAAAACTATTTAGATAAGGAACTATGGCCAAAGGTCGCAACTACTACTCTCAACCCAATAAGTAAGGATGGAAAAATAATAACGCGCCCGCTTGGCTTTGAGACTCTTTCAAAGGCGGAGCAGGAGGAAACCCTGAGAAAATCCCACTTGGATATGGCCAAGCAAGGCTGGGAGGCAATGTTGGGTAGGGGACGTTTCGGACCTTTCAAAGATTCAATTGACCAAATAGAAGCCTCTGTTAAAGACACCTTCCGCAGGCTCTTGTCCGACAGTGAAGTAAAGAAAACTCTCAAAAAGGGCAAACTAAAACTTGGTATTGAGAACCTCTTTCCTGCTGCACCTGAGAAAGGGTACATGGCAGGCTTTGCACATTTCTACAAACCCAAGCATATGGCAAAATTAGTCAAGGATGTTAGAGCAATTGCCAAAGCTAATGGAATTTCTGAAGACGCAATAACTTTAACTTTTGATGTTGGCCATTCGGCAGCGTCGGGAATTAAACCTACAAAATTTTTGAAGGACCTCAAAAAACATGGCGTTAAACCCGGACACGTTCACTTAGTTGGTGGGCCTGGATATGGCGAAGGTCACATTGCATGGGGTGATTGGTTGGATGAGGTGAGTAGAATGGACCCCGGCATAATTTCAAAACTTACAGATATGGGGGTCGTTAATATTGAAGGTGGGGCAGGTCTTTATGATGTGGAAGTCACAGTTAACACTATGTGGAATGAAGGTATTCCGCTTGAAGCATTAATGGCGATGGCAGGGGGCCCCACACCCAGTATGGGGGATTTGCGATATACTGGTTTTAAGGCTCCGCCCTATTGGGCTCAAGCTGCAGAGCGATTTAGGGGGACGGGACTTGCGCAGCGTGGTTTCTACTCCTTCAGCGCTGAAACTGTTGGTGCACCTATGATGACGGCATTCGGTTCATATGGAATGCCGGGCTTTACTGGTGGTGGTTACTCTATTGGACCGGGTACAACTTCCCGCATTTGGTCCGGAGCACAACCATTATTATATTCGACAAAAAAGAAAGGTTGATAAAATGGAAATAAGAAAAAAACAAGATGTGGTGAGCGAGGCTGAAAAGAAACAGCTTCGTTCCGAGGACGTTTCAAAGGTTTATGACTTCACAGCAGAAGTGTCAAAAAAGTTTGGCTCCTTCATAAAAGCAATTGTAGTCTTTGGCTCTTTTGCACGCAATAAAAGTGAAGCAAAGGGCAACGACATAGATGTCATGGTTCTTGTGGATGACTCTTTTGCACCCCTTGATCAAGCACTTTTGATTGCATTTCAAAACGAAATGGGTCAACTCATAACTAAATACCCACAAATACACATTAACACTGTAACCATCAGTCAATTTTGGGATTCGGTTAGGAGGGGGGACGCTCTCGCAATTTCAGTCTTGAGGGATGCTGTGCCGCTTGCAGATTTAGGTTTCTTTGCCCCGCTGCAGAGACTTCTAATGCAGGGAAAAATTCGACCAACTCAAGAATCAGTGAATGCTTCTGTGTCAAGAGCATTTTTTAGTCTCAACAGTTATGCCCACACAGTGAATAGTGCCTTGTTCACTCTGTACAATGCAGCTGTTGAAGCATCTCACGCAGTGGTTATGTCTTATGGGAAAATTCCAGGTGCACACAGTGAAGTTGCAGGACTACTCAGAGAAACCGCAGTAAAAGATGGCAAGTTGACTGAAGAAGATGTTAAAGTGTATGAAGTTCTCTTTGACATGATGAAAAAAATAGAGCGCAACGAATTAGATTATGTGAAGCCCAACGAACTCGAAGAGCTCCATAAAAAAACGGTGGAGTTTGTTGGGAAGATTGAAAGTTCCATTAATCTTGAAGCCCTGAAACAAGCTGCCGATACTCCCAAGTAATGAGCGTGTACGAGATGAGTAAAACTAAGACAAAAGCACCAAAGGCTATTACTGTCCGAGAAGGACCTTCCTTGCCTGAGGCAGAGGATAAGGAATTCCAGAGAGAGGAAACCAAGAAGCTTCAAAAGAAATCATCTAAAATTTCTACTAAACAGATGGATGCAGCCAAGAAGAAGCAAAAAATCTTTTACAAAATGAAAATGAAGGCGGTTGAGCGTTTTTCAGTCGCTGCCCGACAAAAACTTGGAAGTATGTTGAAAGGTGTTGGCGTTATTGGGAGTTTGGCCCGAGGAGATTTTGTTCCCGGTTCAGATATTGACGTTTTGGTGGTAATTGATGATACCAAGCGAGAAGTTCCAAGTGAATTGAAGGAAAAATTACTGGCTATGTTAAATGACATGGGCAGGAAAATTGACAAGAAAATGCAAGTGCAAATTCACACTCTCACAGAAATGTTCCAGTATGCTAAGGAGGGTGACAATATCATCTACAACTTTCTACGCCATATGAAAATAATTTATGATGGGGGCGTTTTAACTCCATTCACTCGAATGTTAAAAGCGGGCGAAATAAAACCCAGTAAAGAGGCCATGATGAGGAGTCTTGATGGTGCCGAATACTATATGAAAAAGGTAGAACAATATGTTGAGTGGATTTTGGAAAGGTATTATAGGGGAATTACTTGGTCTGGAAACGCCTACATTATGAGTCTTGGTGAGAAGCCATGTTCTGTCCCCGAAATGCCAATTGTGCTTCAAAGCAAGGTTGATAAGGGCTTGCTCCCCCAAGAGGTTCCCGCCATTGCTGCAGAGGTGATAAAGGCCTTCAAGGCAGTGGAGCACGGAGACAGGAAGCCAAACTTAAAAGAAGTCACCGAACTCGAGTCTAAAGTTAGACACTTCATGGACATTTTGAAAAAAGAGATTGTAGGCTCAATGGTCAGTAAAAGTGTAGGCACTGCTATAAAATCTAAAATAAAAACTATGCCAAAAATAATTTTTGAATTTGGAAAACATAGGTCTTTTGTGTGGTTGCTTGATGGGGGCATATACATGGCTGTTTACAAGAATGAAAAACTGGATGCAGTTTACAAGTCCCAAATCAAGGAGGGCAAGGTGTCTACGTTCAAGGCTGCTAAGAATGATGAACTTTTCAAAGCCATGGAACAGAGTTCACTAAAGCCATTAATAAATACACAATTAATTGAGCGGATTTACAAGAATATGCCTGCAACAGTAAGAGTGCCTGTCGAAAAACTAGCCATCGAATACCCCGGCAGGGCGATGATTGACCTTACAAGTGCTGTGAACCTCAAACCGTGAAGTGGGTTGCATAACAGATATATGTCCCTCATGTGCTAGCTGTTTGTGATTTTTCTATGGCTTCTCACTGGAATTGCTATCATTAATTTGGTTACAGCTCTTATGGCCTTTAAGAAGAGAAAGGTTGCGCCCCTCAAAGAACACCCCGACATCACTATAATTTGCAGAACTTGGGATGATGACCATGTGGTTGGAAGATTTATTGATGGTTGCTTGAATCAGGACTATCGCGGCAAAATTCAAATTATCCTTGCGGATGATGCCTCACAAGATGCAACGTCTGAGGTGGTAAAAAAATACAAGGGAAAAATTGAATATATTCGGGCCGTAAAACATCACAAGTGGAAGGCGTTGTTTCTTAACAAAATTATCAAAACCCGTGTAAAGGGAGAAATTCTAATCAATACGGATATTGATGCCGTACTGCCCCGAAACTATGTAACTGAAATGGTGAGGTCTCTTCAAAACTGTGATGCTGTTTCGTCTACCTGCATTGGCGGGAACCCGGACACCATCATCTCCAAGGTTCGAATTATTGAAGACTTGTGGTTCTTTGCCACTAGCATGGTCGGACGAGCCGTGATTACTAGACGATCTGCAATATATGGGGGAAGTCACGCCATTTGGATGAAAGTGTTGAAGGCCATTAATTACTATGGAACCAAGACGATGACTGAAGATGCTGAGCTTGCCGTTATTTTGCATCAGAAAGGGTATAAGACTTGTTTCTCTGATCGCACAGTTGTTTTACTTGAGGATGTTGTTAGTTTGTCCCATTTCTTGAATGAGAGGAAGCGTTGGTTATATGGGCTTTTTAGTGTGTCTAAGTACTATCGTGTTTTTCAACCATATAATTTGCTGGCAGGTTTCAATTCAATTCTTAGCGGAGTGGCTCTCATTTCTGCAGCACTCATTACTGTGACTCCCCTTTTTGTTATACCTTTCGGACTTAGTTTAGTTACTCTACTACTTTCACTTTTTAGAGAAAAAGCCAAACCCTATGTATATTCCTGGATTCCAATTTATATTTTGTTAGACCCCATCTTAGAGTGTATGGCTCTTCTTGGAATTATTATTGATTCGACTCTGGGAAAAGGAGTGAAATGGATTAAAGTGTCTGGCAGTAAGTATCACGTGGGTAGTCATCTCATTTCAGTTTTCAAACGCTGAAGAAAGGTAAACCATTTATGCTCATGTCTTTCTGGATGGTATGAAACTTCAAGTTGCACTAGATATGACCAGTTATTCAGAGGCCATTGCAGTTGCAAAAATAGTAGAACCTTTTGTGGACATAATAGAAGTTGGAACACCCTTGATTAAGGCAGAGGGAATGCGAACCGTTCGTCAACTCAGACACCTCTTCCCAGAAAAAACCATTGTTGCAGATACAAAGACTGCAGATGTGGCCTTCCTAGAGGCGGACTTAGCTAGAAAGGCGGGCGCTACTTATTTCACAGTATTGGCTACAGCACCTCGAAGTACTCTAAAAGAAGCTCTCAGGGCACGCAAGGAGTTGGGTATCAAAGTAGCTGTAGATTTTATTGGGGTGGCTGACAAAATTGCTATGATTAAGGAATTAAAGGGGCGCGGTTTTGATGCATTTATTCTACACACTGCAATAGATGAGGGAAAATTTACGTGTAAGGAGCTAGATAACTTAAAGAAGAAACCCTCAGAAGAAATTATTGTATCTGGCGGCATAACTGCGGGAGAGATTCCTAAGTTGGATGTTACTAAAGTCGATACCGTCATTGCGGGTAGGGCCATAACTGGAATGCAAGATCCGGCCGAGGCTGCTAAAATTCTTATGAAGTTGGTAGAGTGAATGGAGTTTTTTGTTGTTCGAAGTGGTGAGGATAATCCAAAAAAGTGTACTGCGTTAAAGCTCACACGTACTGGGAGAGCTTCGTTAGTAGAAACTCCCCGCGGATTACTTCTTAATCCACTTTCAAAGACAACCCTCTGTGGAGCACACAAGTACCAAGAAGTTACTGCGCTGGATATTAGTTGGAATTTACTCGAGACGTTTATTGAGTATGAGCCCTCGGCAAAACTTCCCTTTCTTGTGGCTGTGAACCCAGTAAATTATGGCAAGCCCCACAAGCTCTCCACCGTTGAAGCACTCGCTGCCTCTGCGTGGGTGATGGGGGATTCAAAAAAGGCGGAGCGACTCCTCTCTCCCTTCAAATGGGGCATACACTTCATTGATTTGAATCGTGAGCGCCTGGAAACTTATGCTAAGGCAAGTGAAGCAACCATCGAAAATGAAGAAAAAAGGATGATTAATGCCCTACAGGGCACAACGGAGTAAGTGTTATAATACACCCTGCTAACAACCCTCAATGGCTGACCCTGTAACTGATAGGCTTTTTGCGAGAGTGTTTATTTGCATGAAGTGCAACGCCAGTATAAAGGCAGATGCTCCAAAAGTTCGTGCAGGCAAAATAAAGTGCAGAAAATGTGGATATACGGGGTTAAGACCTAAGAAACGGTCAAAGAAAGGTAAGGCAAAATGATAGGCGTCTTCGCTCCAAGGAAGGCAGTACTTTTAACTCTATTTTCAGTTATGGCTATCAAGTTGGCAGGGGCCAACCTTACAATCGCAGTATCTATGTTTTTATTTTTCTTGGGTATGAATGGCCTAAGTTCCTGTTCCGTAATTGATGTTGACCGATTATATCATCCTAAACGAGATTTGCCCAGTGGGAAAATAGGACTGCTTGATTCATTCCGCATTTCACTACTCTTACTCCTTTTTTCAATTCTTTCATCACTTTATTCGGAGTCCTTAGTTGCAATGGTTGCCCTTGTTCTTGTTGGAATAAGTTCTGCCGCCATTCGTATGAACCATACATTTCTCTCTGTCTTACTTGAAGCCCTAACATTTTTCTTTGCAATGATGGTTCCTGCATTCACAACTGCACGTTTCATATACAACTTCCCCTTGGCGTGGGTAGTTGGACTTTCATTCTTACTCATTAATTTATCTACCGCACTTGAGAGACCCTATGGTTTTGAGAATCTAAATTTACCAAAGATTGTAGGTGTTGAAAATACAAAATATATTTTTGCCATGGTAGCTTTCCTCAATGCCATGTGGGGTATGGCCCCCATCGTCCTCATGTCCTTGGGATATACACTAATTTACCCCTTTGCACTTTCTGCCCTTGCAATTGCAACGTATCTAACATTAACAGACCGGCATAAAGAGGCTGGAAAGGCACTTATTGTGTCCACTTTACTATACTTGGTTTCTTTAGTGACTCTATAAAATTTTTAGCATTTTTGCAATTTCCCTTTGAGAATATCTGGCTCCGTTTTGTGAACCATCAAATTTCTTATGTAAATCAGGAATGATTTTTGGACCAGTTATGAACATGGGCTGATCAAGACCATCTTTAGGAATACCCATGACCATTACCGTTTCCTTCTCTGAGATGCCAACTAATGGCAAACTTAATTTATCTAACGCGTCGAGTTTGGTTTCTGAAAATACTGCAACCTTTAGTCCAGTTTCCCTTATGAGGGCCTCAAATGAATTCACTTTCTTTAAGCCCAACATCTTCGTAACTCCGGAGAGTTTTTTTGAATCAGCGAAAATACTAGCATTCACTTTTAGTGGAGTTCTTCGTATTCTTCCGAAGCCCGTCAAGATTGGAAATTTTCCTGTTTTTTCATTCATCATGTTGGCAAAAGTTCGAAGGGCCTTTGCAGTTTGTTTCGCTCCAGCTTCGAGGGGCTCTACTTTTTTCACAATCCCCCCCTCTATCTTACTGTCTTGAATTTTTTCAGAACCTGAGTATATGATGAAACTTTGATTTTTTAGTGTTTTGAGCTCAAAATCAAAAGAACCCACTTTTAGTTTCAGGTCTTGTGGGGCTTTTAGTTCTTCAACGACGGCCCCTTTCTTATTTATGTTGACAAATTTTGCCAGTGCAATAGCTCTTCCTTGAACACTAATCCCTTGAGATATGGCCTTAAGTGGACCTTCTCCCGGAAAGCCATCAGTACTCAGCAACCCCCACAAAAATTTGGAACTCCTTTTTGGCTCCCACTCCGAAGTCAAATATCCAGATCTTCCGAGTGCAACTAGCCGATCAAGTATTGGAAGCCCAAACCTAGCTAGTGCACCCTTTACACCAAACTTTTCAGATAGGATTAATATCATGGCTTGTCCTGTTGCAATGGTTTTTAAGAAGTGGCACCTGGAGCCCGTTACCCCTTACGGGTATAACATTTATAGATAAAAAACACAAGTTTTATAAATGAAAACTGTGCCATCTACAAGTTGCCTTTAAAAAAATTTCTATGGAGGATGATATAGATGAATACAGGTGTATCCGACCCAGAGATGGTTAAAAAATGTCCAAAATGTGGAGCAGGAAAAGTAAGGAAGGACAGTGTGCGTGGAGAAGTCCTGTGCATGGAATGTGGTTTTATTATTGCAGATAACTTAATCGATTTTAGCCAAGAGTGGCGTGAGTTCGATAGTGACGATGTTAATGGTAGACGACGTGCAGGTGCGCCCATAAGTTTAGCCCGTCACGACAAAGGTATAAGTACCGAAATCGGCATGGGATTCAGTGATATTTTCAAACTGTCTCCGAAACTTAGACCGAAATTCCTCAGATTGAAAAAATGGCAACAAAGAATAAGCACCGCAATTGAGCGAAACTTGAAGTATGCTCTTGCTGAGCTGAAAAGATATACTAGTCAACTTAGTCTTCCGCCAAGTGTTGAGGAGACTACTGCACTAATTTACAGGCGTGCAGTTGCTAAGGAGCTTGTACGTGGGCGTTCAATGGAGTCCGTTGTTGCAGCATCACTTTATGCTGCCTGCCGTGAACATGGAAGTCCAAGAACTCTTGATGAAATTGCTGCAATTGCTAATATTCCTAAGAGGGAAATTGGTCGAACTTATCGATTTATTGCTAGACAGTTGGGTATACGAATTTTACCTACAGATCCTGCCGAATATATTCCAAGATTCGCCAGTAATCTAAAACTGAGTGGTAAAACTGTAACTCGGTCTCTCAATATTCTTGAAAAAGCCAAAGAAAAAGAACTAACTTCAGGACGTGGCCCAACTGGTGTTGCGGCAGCAGTCTTATACATCGCAGCTCAGCTGACTGGGGAGAAGAAAACCCAGAGAGAGGTGGCTGAGGTGGCAGGCGTCACCGAGGTGACGATTAGGAACCGCTACAAGGAACTTACTAAGAATCTACGATTTGAAGGTCTCGACGATGACAAGAAACCTATCAAGGCTCTAGTAGTTCAGGCGGAGAGCTAATGAAGTTCAAAAAGTATGACAAGGCTCGCATGTTGAAAGAGAAGGAGAGGGTCGAGTTTGAAGGGCAAATGGGCTCCTCTCTCTACTTCAAAGTTTTTTCGGGGGATGCAGAGTACCCCGTAGTCTTTCGCGGCCCCCAGAAACAGTGGTTGTGCGATTGTCAATACTTTGTGATAAAGGGCAAGACTTGCTCCCATGTACTGGCCTGTAAATTGATACTAAAGGAGACCTTGGAAAAGACAAAGCCTTCCCCTTGAAAGATAAAAACCATATTTAGTAGCGGGAACTGATATTGCGTGGTTGAAGTACTCCTTCTTTCGACGCTAAAGGACCTTGTGGGAAAAAGCTCCACGAGGTTTGATGGGCCCATTATGATTCATGAAATTATCTTGGATCTCGGTCTGCAAGATGAAACTGTCATTACTGCATTAAATCATGAGATTTGTGACAGGGACACAACTGCTCACCCCGGGGACATTGTAGCTTTAATGCCTTTATTTTCAGGTGGTTAAATGTGTGAAATGAAAGACACCGGAGCAATAGTACATTTCACGGGAGTAGTCCGAAGTGAGAATAATCAGCTGTGGGGGCTAGATTACGAAAGTTATGATGAGTTGGCCGTCAAAGAAATTGAAAAACTAAAGCAAGATGCCATCAAAAAATTTGGAGTGCTAACTGTTTTTATTCAACAGAAAATCGGTAGCTTTCCTGCAGGAACCCCCGTCTTTCATGTGATTGTACACGCACACCACCGAAAGGAGGCTTTTGAAGCTTGTAGCTGGCTAGTGACTCAATTTAAAGAGCGTGTCCCGGTTTGGAAACACGAAGTCCAAAAAGGATAAATCCTCCCACTTTGATGCTCCACATGGACTTGAGGCAAATTCAGAAAATGAAAGATGCAGGTGCCCATTTAATTACCATTTCCAGTAATGGCAAGTGGCTTGTTTATCATTTCCGGCACGACGCTGAGATTAAGAATCTGAAGTTTCCTGCCACTTCTGTGAAGTCAATTACAAAAATTTATCCCGGTGCTGAGCTCTACGAACGCGAGATAATGGAGAAATACGGCGTTAAATTTAGGGGGCATCCAAATCCTGTGAAGCTCTTTACTTGAGCTGCGCTCAAGCTTCGAAACACATAAATGAGCCCAAAACCCCCAAGACTTGTGCCAAGAATATCTCTGCCCTTTGGTCCGTACCACCCTGCTCTTGGCGAGCCGGAGTTTTTTCAGATTGTCACCAAGGGTGAAATCATTGAAATGGCGGATTTTGATTTAGGTTATAATTATCGTGAGATGGAGAAAAAAGTCCTCACCTTCACCTGGCCAAAGGCAGCCACTTTTTTGGGGAGAATTTGTGGAATTTGTTCTTCCGCACATACACACGCCTTCACTCTCGCGGTTGAAAAAATTAATAATATCAAAGTTCCGCGCAGGGCAAGTTGGATAAGAATGTTCGGTGCAGAGTTGGAAAGAATTAGCAGCCACTTACTTTGGTTGGGGCTCATGGGTGAGATGGCAGGTTTTGAACCACTCTTCTATCTTTCATGGGGTGCTCGTGAGCATGTACTTAATATTCTAGAACATTTTGGAGGGCGCCGCATACACTACCAATATATGGCATATGGTGGTGTTCATCAAAATTTAGGGGATAAAAATTATCTTAATCGTGAATTGAAAGCACTCTCTAAAAAATTTGAAGGCGTTCGAGAGGCGGTCGT
>JAAOXW010000033.1 GCA_018221005.1 Candidatus Altarchaeota archaeon | reverse complement strand
TGAATCGAAATTGAATCGCAATTCAGATTGGGGCGGCATCATCACAGTTCAGATACCCCAGGTCTCATCAACTCCCTTGAGGGACAGCGGGGGTTTAAAATCTTCCGGAAAGCCTTATAATCAAATAAAAGTGATTTACATATGGCAGGGGAGGACGCATACATACCACCTGAATTTCGACCAAAACCACTTTGGAGACGAATTCTCAATCTAGCTGTTTTCACGGGCCTAATATATGGGATTTACTACGCTTGGCAAACAGGAGGCCTTTTAAAGGCACTAGACTGGCTCGTGAGTCAAGATGTAATAACTCTGACAACAATAGCAGTAGTCGCACTAATTGCGACGATGCTTGGCTTAAGGGGTGTCTGAATGGTCGTTAGTAAACTCAATACATCAAAAAGGTTCGGTCCCAGATATGGAACCAAGCCCAAGAGAAAAGTGGATGAGATCGAGCGTAGCTATAGAATCAAAAGATATACCTGCTCACAATGTGCCAATGTGGCTGTTAAGAGGAAGGCTGCAGGAATTTGGGAATGTAGAAAATGTGGACATAAATTTGCGTCCCACGCTTACAAGGTGACTTAATGGGAATTTACAGATGTTTCAAATGTGGTAAGAGAGTGGATGTGGATTTAAGGTATGAGCGAGTTCGATGTCCTTTCTGTGGGTATAAAATATTGGTAAAAATGAGGGCGCCTGCCGTAAAGACAGTCAAGGCACGTTAAGTAAGAGGTTGAAAAAATGGAAAATCTTAGTCCGCAGCAGAAGCATGCGTTAAATCAGGCAAACATTTACCAGCAACAGCTTCAAATTATGATGAGCCAACGTCAACAAGTTGAGCTCCAAATAAAGGAAGCAGAAATTGCTGTTGAAGAACTTGAGAAAGAAAAAGTTGAACATGTGTTTAAAGCAATTGGTCCGGCTCTTGTGAAAAAAAAGAGAATTGAAGTTGTGAATGACTTGAAGGCGGGAGCATCTAAACTTGAAACTCGCTTGAAAACTCTTCAATCACAGGAAAAAAGATTGAGTGACAAAATACGTGAACTTAGTTCTAAGATAACAGGTAAGAAAAGTGAATAAGGTGTTAATATGGATCATGGGGGTGCTATCAGCAAGGCAGTAGAGCTTCTTGAGCTCATACTTGAAGATTCAGCAGTCCCTCGAAACATAAAGAACACATGTAGAACAATTATTGAACGCCTCAACAAGGAAGGCGAAGTAGAGCACATAAGGGCAGGTGCCGCAACCTGCATTTTAGATGAATTTAGCCAGGATCCCAATCTACCTTTCCACACAAGGGCCCAAGTTTGGGAAATAGCGAGTATTCTTGAAACGGTAAAATCCCCAAAGATTAAGTATTAATAGTGGCAGAGGAATTTACAACTAGTGATATCATGATAGGGGGATTACTCAAAGCCGGGAAGGTCAAGAAGGTTGAAGACATCGTTGAGGCTCAGATGATTCACGATGTCAAGAAGAAAATAAAGTTAGGGCTTTTGGTTATGGAGCGATACACTGATGTTGAAAAAGTTTTGTCGAGATTCAGAAAATCAGATTCAATTTTGATTGTGAAGATTTCACCCCTTCGAGACAAAGACATGAGCGACTTAAAAAAAGCCATCGACCGAATAAAAACCCACTGCAGTGTGACTGGGGCTGAGTTGGCAGCACTTGATGACAACTGGATAGTTCTTGTTCCACCCGTAGTAGAGGTTTTGAGATAAGTGAATGGCATGATTTGTCCCGTTTGTGAAGGGCACCTGAAAGTAGCTGTGAAGGAGCAGCAAGATTTTATTGGAGGTAACATGACGCTTATATCAATGAGTTGTTCTTCCTGTTCATACAAGAGTTTTGATGTTGTTCCTACGGAATCCCGCCCACCTATAAAATTAGTACTCCACGTAAAAGAAAAAAAAGATTTGAATATTTTAATTGCCAGAAGTTCATCAGCGACAATTCAAATCCCAGAAATTGGGGCCTCTATTGAGCCCGGAACGGCGTCCCCTGGCTTTATAACGACCGTAGAGGGAATTTTGATGAAATTTAAAAAATATGTGAAAAGTCCCGATGCAATTAAACTTGTAAACCATCTACTTGCTGGTGAACCGTTCACACTTATTGTCGAAGACCCCCGGGGTAATAGTGCTGTAAATTCACTTAAAGTCGAAGTAAAAGGGCTGTGAAGTCACCCGTTTAAAGTGACTTGATTGAAATATGGTATGCATCATCAGAATGTTTTTAAAGACAGTAAGCTCTACTTCTTGTGGAGCTTCCCGAGTACAAGGTTCAAAATGTTGTAGTTACTGGGAGATTGGCACCATCACTGGATTTAGTGGATATTAACAATCGAATTGTAGATAGTGTGTATGAGCCTGGAAAATTTCCAGCCCTCCGAATAAAAATGTTCGGTGTCGGTTTTCTGTTATACAGTTCCGGCAATTTTGTTTGCAGCGGTGCAAGAGGAACTGACCTTGCTCAGGTTAAGGTTGACAGTATCGCAGAACTTTTAAGAGACAAAGGTGTTGAAGTAGGAAACCCCAAGGTAGAGGTCCGAAACATTGTTGTAAGTGTGGATTTGAAAAGAAGTCTTCGTCTTCACGAACTTGCGTATGTTATTCCCGATTCTGAATATGATCCAGAAGCATTTCCCGGTATGAAATTGAGGAAGGGCTCAACCCGAATCCTCGTCTTTAGAACCGGCAAGGCCATTATACCTGGGCTTAGAACTATTGAAGAAGTTGAAAGTACTATTGGTTGGCTCGAAAGAACTCTTGATTCTGCTGAGGGAGAAGTAGACACCTTCAAGAAACCATACTAATTAATTTTTTTCCACAAGAACTCAAGGTAAGTGTCATTTAGCTGTTTGTTATTGCTGTAAGCATTCACTTCTTGAACTTGTTTCTCAAGTCACCAAGTTCGGGTGAAAACTTTTCAAGATTTTTTTCCACCTTAACTCGTTCACTTTGATGGTCTTTGAGCATCTTCTGCATTTCCTTTGTTAAAATCCCTTTGCAATCTCCGCATAGATAAGTTCCTGAACGACATTGTTTTCTGACATCGATTCCAAAGAAAATCCGAAGGTATTTGTAAACCACACACACATCTGGATTTCCCCCCTTCTCTCTCTGCTCCTTGGCAGTGGGAAGTCCACCTGTGAATGCATTTGCAATTTTTTTCTTAATTGCGTCAGGGGTGTCCGTCGTAAATATTGCCGTTTCAGGCTTACTAGAACTCATTTTCCCCCCTGTTAGCCCCGGTAAAAATTTAGACATAATGTCCCCTGGTTTGGCTAAACCCATCTTGGGTGCTACGTCTCTCGTGAGTTTCACAAAAACATCTTGATCTATGCCAATAGGCACAATAGTTGGAACTCCGAGTTTCTTGGTGGGATATAAAATGTGTGCTGCTTGCATTCCAGGATAAAAGTGAATGCCAATATTTACATCATCACTAAATCCAAAGGCCGCCTTCACCGTACTCATGGTCATGTGTGATGCCGCTTCAATCGAGAGATTGTAAACTTCTTGTTTTAGTGTAGCCAGATCAATCATAACTTCAGTCTTCTTAGGATCAAAACCAAGGGCCAACATATCTAATAAATTTTCATAGCTCATTTGAAGCACATGTTCAATGGTCAGTCCCCGAGCTAGGAGTTTTTCATCATCACTAAAGGGAAGAAATACAAAGGCATTAAACTTATCTTGCAGGTGTTTTACAAATTTAAAGATGAGGAGATGACCGATGTGCATATTCATACTCGGCCCTCGTCCAGAAATTACAGCAAAACCTTTGGGATTTGCAAGGATTTTGTCCAAATCCCGGTGTGCGAAAAAAAGCTCAGGCACAAGGGGGTGGTCAAGTTTTTTGGCTAGACTATCATCTATGAGTGAAGCGCCGAACTTTTTCACAACTTTTTCGTAGTCGACTTCCCCTTCAACATCATAAGCAGTCATTGCCATGGTCTTCAAAGGCTTTCTTGACTTTTATATTTGTAGGTCTCAAGCGCAAAGCCAAGCTTTATTTACCCTCTGGATGTGCCATTAACATGCTTAGAACCCATACTTGCGGAGAGTTAGAACTCAAGCACAAAGGTAAGCAAGTAACTTTAGCGGGGTGGGTTCAGTCCACTAGAATTATGGGTAAGAAGGCCTTTGTGGACCTGCGGGATCGATATGGTATCACTCAAGTGATTATGGATGAACACCTACGAAATGTCAGCTCAAAACTCACACGCGAGTCAGTTCTGCTGGTTTCTGGCAAAGTCGTAAAGCGCCAACAAGCCAACCCCAAGTTGGCTACGGGGGATATTGAAATTGTGGCGGATACTGCAATTATAATCTCAAAAGCAGACCCCCTTCCCTTTGAGATTTTCAAAACAGACATAAACACAACGGAAGAAACTCGCCTCAAAAACAGATTCCTCGATATGCGCAGACCGGATATGCAGAAAACTATGGAGTTTAGATTTCACGCCACACAAACTATCCGAAATTTCTGTGAACTTAAGGGCTTCATTGAAGTAGAAACCCCCTACATAGGTAAGCCAACTCCCGAAGGTGCCCGTGATTTTATTATTCCTAGTCGTTCATTTAAAGGCAAGTACTGGGCCCTTCAACAGAGCCCACAAATTTACAAGCAACTACTCATGGTGGCCGGCTTTGACAAATACTTTCAAATGGCTCGATGCTTCCGAGATGAGGATCTTAGAGCCGACAGGCAGTATGAATTTACACAAGTAGATATTGAAATGAGTTTTGTTGAAGATGGGGACGTTATGAAATTTTCAGAAGGGCTGATTGCAACTCTCTATGCTCAGCTCCTTGGAATTAAGCTCAAAAAACCCTTCTCAGTAATTGAGTGGAAGGCTGCCATCGACCAATATGGTAGTGACAAGCCGGATCGCCGATTTGGCATGGAACTAATGGACATGACAGACTTCATGCGCAAGAGTGGCTTCAAGGTGTTTGAAGCAGCTGCCGAGAAAGGGGAAGTTGTCAAGGGATTCTTGTATCCAGATAGGGTGGGTAAGAAGGACCTTGAGAAGTTCAATAGGCTTGCTAAGGAACAGGGGTTTCCTGGCGTTGCATGGGTGTTGATTGAAGATGGTGAATTGGCAGGCGGGATTTCAAAACATATAATGAAAGCCAAGCCAGAATTGATTAAACTTGAAGAAGGAACCCTCTTCATGCTGGCAGGGGACTGGAAGAAAGTTAGTGAAGCCCTGGGTGCCATGCGCATTCTTGGGGGCGACCTGCAGAAGCTCCGCAAAGGCCTAGATGTACTTTGGGTTGTGAATTTCCCACTATTTGAATGGGGGGAGGAACTCAAAGGACCACAGCCAGCTCATCATCCCTTTACTGCCCCTAAGAAGGGGCATGAAGATAAGATTCACAATTGGAAGAAATTAACAGAGAAGGAGATGTTAGACATACCTTCTCGCACCTATGACTTAGTTATCAATGGAGTTGAAATTGGCGGAGGGTCAATCCGAATCACTGACCGCGAATTACAGCACAGGGCCTTTGAGATGTTGGGAATTTCTGAAAAAGAGGCAGCAAGAAAATTCGGCATGCTCCTCGATGCTTTCAAATATGGTGTGCCGCCCCACGGTGGAATTGCCTTTGGCCTTGAACGTCTACTACAAGTTATGCTTGGTCGGGACAGTGTACGAGATGTAATGGCATTCCCAAAGAGCAAGTCTGGAAGAGCTTTGATGGAAGATGCCCCCAACGAAGCGGATGCAGAACAGCTGAAAGAATTGGGAATTTGAGTGTTTCTGGCCAGAATCCCTTTTAAAGTTCCAAACTCCACCTTTCCATGATTGAAGTCACAATTCTAGGAACTGGGGCCACCCGACCAACCGTGCGCAGATTTACAACTGCCCTAGTGGTTCGTCATGAGGGGGAAGTTTTTCTCTTCGACTGTGGTGAAGGTGTGCAGGTTCGTCTGAGTCAAAGTGGGTTTAGTCTTATGAAAATTGACAAAATTTTTATTACACACTTTCACGGTGACCATATTCTAGGCCTACCTGGAATACTTTTCAGTATGGCAAAAAATGAGCGGAAGAAAGCAGTTGAGGTTTATGGCCCCGTTGGGACAGAAAGAATTGTGAACGGCCTCATTAGTCTGGGCTTTGGGAGAATTCCCTTTGATGTGAAGGTGCACGAAATTCATCCCGGTCAATCAATAACAGGTAAATTAAACGAACGCGGAACAGAATATTCAATTGACACTTTCAAAACGCGCCACACTAAGGAATCAATTGGGTATGTCTTCCGTGAAAAGGGATATTCCAACATAGATAAGGAGAAAATGAAAAAGGAGGGCATCAAGTCCAATCCTAAATTTGCGGAGCTAAAGAATGGGAAGGAAGTCACTATTGATGGTGTACTTTTCAAACCCGAGGACTGGCTCATTGAAATGCCGGGAGCATCCGTCGCATATACCGGAGACACAATGAAAGCCAAATCGGTAATTGATGCAGTGAAAGGTGTTGATGTTCTTCTCCATGAGTCCACCTTCAACGAGGAAGATCGGGGAAAGTTTGATTGGGGCCACAGCTCCGCTAGGGATGCAGCTGAAGTAGCCAAGGAAGCAGAGGTTAAGCATCTGTATATTATTCACTTTTCTCACAGATACAAATCCATCAAACCACTCCTAGCTGAAGCGCTTCCTATTTTCGAAAACTCATATATAGCTGAGGATCTGCATGGTTTTGTGCTGAAAAAGGGTAGTTTTACTCAATTTAAGCCAAAGGGGCGTGTTTGAGTGAATAAACTAGTCAAGGACTTAATATGGGCATTTTCTGTCGCCATGATTCTTCGATTCGCCTTTGGTTTTATTTTGGGAAGTCAATACCCCTTTGTTGCTGTCATGTCACCTAGTATGACTCATGATGATGTTGCAACTAACAATCATTATATTTGGATGGCCAAGCACGGGTTCACTACCCAAGATATCCAAGATCTACCTTTTCACAATGGCTTCAATAAGGGGGATGCATTAATTTTGGCAGGTGCAAAGGACGTTTCAATTGGGGATGTAGTTCTCTACATAAATCCTAATCTTGAATATCCCATAATCCACAGAGTTGTGAACATAACGGAAGAAGGTTATATTACTAAGGGGGACAGAAACGCCGCACCAGACCCTTGGGTCATAAAACCAACTTGGCTGAAAGGTAAAGCACTCTTCTTGATTCCTGCCTTGGGATGGATAAGGGTGCTTCCCACCGAACTACTTTATCGCATCTCAAATACCTATCCACTGTAAATTCACACAATTTTTACGTGAAAAGTGTCGTCTTTGTATTTTGACATTTCAGTATTCTTGGTGACCAAGGTCAAACTGCGACGAAGAACTTGAGCAATTGATGCTAATGTTTCAAAAGCGTAATCAATTCCTGAGTCCTTCACTTTTTTAATAACTTCTGAAACCTGGAGTGCATCATCCGCACTAAAATTAAGTACAGTGAAGTTGTTCATAAGTAAGCGAAGCTTAGCCACCTTTTTTTTCCTCAAGGCCCCGGCCCCTAGAATTTCTGCCAGCTGTATTGAACCTGTATAGAAATCAACAGAATCTTCAATAACCTTCAGAATGGCGCCGTCCCCCTCTAGAAGCCCAAGTAGTGCAGAAACATCAAAATAGACGGCTCTTGGCAACTCTCCTCACCTCCAGTACAAACTTGCCCAACTCTTTTTTCTCTCGGAGATCAATACAACCAAATAGCTTCCTAAGATTCCGCCTTTTCTTCTCAACGGATTCTAAAAAAAGTGCCTCTATCGTCTCAGAGAAGCTCTTTTTGCCCTTTATTGTGGATAACCTGTCATACACATCATCCCTAATCATTATATTCTTCATACCTACCCAATTCATCATCCATATTTATAACTTGTGTGTCCCACGCAAGAGGGGGTTCGACAACTGTTTTAGGGGCATTCGTAATACAAAGTATTACTCCTTTTAAAAGCAAGACCACACATTAGTTATGAATTTACAAAAACAGGGCTAGAAAGTCGTGTTTTCCTTTAAAAGCAAGGCGTAAAGGGTTTTATACTAGAATCCCACAGGAGTGTATGTGAGTGGGTTTGGTCTTCGATCTGACGAGGTCAGATAAGACGAAAGTCGAACCCAAATACCTATAAACAAAAATAGGAGGGAAGAAATATGCAAGAAATAAAAAACAAAATTAGGGTTGCGGCAGCAGCTCTAGCCGGTGGCCTCATGTTGGGTGCTACTATGGCTGGTGCTTTTGCGGCAAACCTCAGCGAGTTGCCCGCGCCTTTTGTTGTGAATAACAACATGGCAGGACAAATCGTGGTTGGTGCAAGTGCTACGGTACCTGATGTAATTGCAGCAGCTCAAATTTCTGCAGCCCTCGGACAGTATATGGTAAGCGCTAGTTCAGCTAGTGGCGCCTCAACTACCCGAGAGTACAAGCAGGAAGAAACAGCTATTGACGCAGTTATCTCTACTACCTTGGGAACTACATTAACCGACACAGCAGTTTCGAAACTACTGGACAAACAGATTAGTTTCCGAAGCACAAACTACGACATCCACGAAGCCATCATTTTGGGGGGTTCAACCCCATTGCTGGTAACGGGTCTGGACGACAGTTCAATGTCGAGTATCAGGGACGCAGATGAATACGGCTCCTCTGTTGGTGCAAAGGCTTACTTGAGAGTAGGCGAATCCGACATTGAGTACCGATACATCTTCGATGATACTCTGAATGGATCTGCAACGGCCACTCTGATCGACACCGATCACCCGTTGAAGGTTAACCTGATGGGACAGTCTATTAGCATTGTTGACATTGTTGACGATGACTCAATTACTGTTCAAATGGGTGTGACCGGATCTCTAGGAGATGGTGAGACCATCGCCGTAGGAGACTTTGTCGTAACAGTAGAAACCATTGCTACAAGTTCTGTTGCTCTAAGAGTAACTGGAACTGGATGTGCAAGCGGTGGAGACTCTGACTTTGTGTCAAATGGTGGTACATGGGACACCGCATGCGGTGGAAATGTACAAGTTGAAGTAGAAGACTTGCTGTATGTTGATGCAGACAGTCCTAGCAACCGGGTTAAACTCCGTGTTGGTGAGGAAACAACCAAGACATACAACCAAGGAAACAACTTCTTAAACGAAGATGAAGACGACAACGACCCAGGTTGGAAGTGGACTATTAGTGCAACTGATGGTGTAATCAACCACGTTGGTGCATACTATGCTAGGTCAATAACTAGCTTAGAGGATGAACCAATAACCGTTGGTGGATCAATTGCTTTGCCATACGACTACGCCGTAGTCAAATTGGTGAGCTATAACACCGAGACCCGCGCTAC
>JAAOXW010000032.1 GCA_018221005.1 Candidatus Altarchaeota archaeon | reverse complement strand
TTTTCAAGTGCACCCCCGGCAAGTATGGGGTGAACAAAGGACACATGAACACTCTGTGCTCCAACTTTTCTGGCAAGCTCAATCCCCTTAAGCATAGTCCCTCCTGTGGACACCATATCGTCCACAATAAGTACATTTCGCCCCTTCAATTCAATAGTTCCAGTTGAAACCTTGATTGCTCCCGTATTCACATCCCTGGTTTTTGTGAATGCACCATAGTCAGGCACATTCATAATTTCAGCCATTTCCTTGGCCCAGTGAATTGATTCAGTATCTGGACCCAAAATGTACGGATTTTCAATTTCTGGTAGCTCACGAACGAGGGCAGGTATACCTGAAACGTTGTGCGCCTTTGCATGATTAAAGAGTGGTGCAATACTGGTGCGCCTCTGCAAGTGTGCAGTAACAGTAATAAAATCAGTAATAATTGGGTCAAACATTTGTGCAACGTGCGTTGAACTCAGGGGTTCTCCCGGCCTGAAAACTTTATCTTGTCGGGCATACGAGTAATAAGGAAAAACAAGTTTGACTTTCAAGTTCATATCGTGCAAGGTTTTTGCCATAAAATAGGCCTTGAGCGTGTAATCGTTAATACTTTCCGTGCTGTGCTTATTCATTGCTAAAATAACTTCACTGTCTTTTTTTGGAGCAGCTTCAAACAAAATGTTAGGGCATAATTCCCCATCAGTAAAAACACGATCCTCAAAAGCCATAAATGCTATGTCTAACCCCTTTGCAATCTTCTTTCCAAAGTCATCTCCAATTAACATGAGTAGAACGGGATTTGTACATATTAAAAGCTAACCATCGTTAGTTTTATTAAAAGGTCGAGCGAAATCAGCTATGGGATTTTCAATTTCAACACAACCCGATAAAGGTAAGGAGTATGAGAATGCACTCAAGATGGCTACATTGTATGCCAAAGCAAAAGGTTTTGTTCTAAATCCGGACGAAGGAGAATTAACTTCAGTAATTGTAGGGCTATCAGAAAATGAAAAAAAACACAAATTCAGATTTTGTCCCTGCAGACCTATAACCGGAAAGTTTGAGGAAGATAAGGTGAAAATTTGTCCGTGCAAGTGGCACCTTGATGAAATAAAGGAAGATGGACACTGCCTCTGTAGGTTATTCTTCGATCCAAAACGGATTTAACATCGTTAAAGTTATAAAGTTAAGGGCCGATTTGATATATGTTTAAGTGTGAAGTTTCTGCGAAGAAAGTTTTGCCCATCATTAGGAAAGAGTTAGCAATCGCTATGAAGGGGACAGGGATGAGAACCGGAGAGATTGCTAAAGTTTTAGAAACAACACCTGCAGCAGTCAGTCAATACCTATCTGGAAAGAGGGGGCATCTCGTTCTAGTTGAAAAAGAGTTAAAAAAAATTCACAAGATGGTGAAAACTTCAAAAGTAGACCATGAAACTGTTTGTAGTTTGTGTAAGGAAGTAACCAACAGAATTAGAGTTTGAGATTAAGTTTCTGCTTCAGTTCACATGGCTTACATATTTTTTGTGATGCAGGTTCACTACAAACTTCACATTTCAATAGTTTCCCGCAGGGGATTTTCTTCCCAAGTTTAGGTAACATTTTTTCTACATAAGTTCTCATAACTTTCTGCCTGAAGCCAGGCCACTGCACCTCTAAATCATTAGTCATTTTCCTCATGGTCTGTCTGAGGCTTTCACGGAGATAGGGGCACTCATGAGTGGGAATTTCAGGATAATTTAGTAGAGCATAGGTAGCTATGGCTTTTTCAGGGAGCCATATTAGGGGTTTGAATCGGACTACAAAGTCAACATGCTTAATTACACCTGCCAATTCGCCCTTACGACTCGCTTGCCCAACATTACCAACAAAGAGATTCATCAACAGCGTTTGAACCTCATCATCCAGATTATGTCCAACAAGAAGTTTTGTTGCACCTACTTTTCTTGCAGTGCGGTTTAGTAAATATCGTCTAAAGGCCCCGCAAATAGTGCATGAACCATAAGTGTTTGTAAGTTTGTTTGCATCACGCTTTTCAATTATTTTGTCAAGTGTTGCTCCTGTTTCTTTCTCGAAGGAAGCAAAATAAAGTTTTATTTTTTTTTGTTCACAGAAATCTTTCAAAAATTTGATTGTGAACTCGCGATATCCACAAATACCCTCATCTATAATTATTGCAGATATCGGAGAACGGTTTTTGAGTTCATTCCAAGTGTGAACCATATCCAAAAGAAAGGTTGAATCTTTTCCGCCAGATACTGCAACAGCCAAAGTGTCATCAGTTTTTATGAATTTGTCAAGCTCAGAAAAAACTTGGTTCTCAATCCAAGTTTCAAATTCACTTCTATGCATGGGCTTTCCATTGTGAATATAAACGGCTCTTTTATCCACCGGACCACACCCGAATGAATTTGACAGAATCCCCTTCTGAAAGGTTTTCAAGTTCAGTGACTACACTTCCATTAAGAATGGGAACATATTCATCAAGAATCAAATGCATTTGTGTCATTAGGTCTTTGACTGTTTTTCCGGCGAGTTCAACATTTTGGAGTTTGTCCTTCATTTCTACTTTGATTTTCATAAAAGGGAAGGAAGTGGTGATTAAAAACAGTTACTCGTACCTCAGAGCTTCAACGGGTTCTAGGTTAGCTGCCCACCGAGCAGGTACAAAGCCCGCAATCATACCCACAACAAAAGCTGACCCTGCAGAGACTAGGAAGAGTGCAGGCGTTATTAGTGGCTTTAGATCCATAAAACCAGAGGCAGTTGCTGCATAAGTAAAACCAAAGGCAATTGAGTACCCTAAAATAATTCCTATAATTCCGCCGATTATACCTACCAGACCGGCCTCCAATAAGAACATAAACAAAATCTGATTTTTAGTAGCACCAATGGCTTTCAGCACACCAATTTCTCCTACTCGTTCTAGTACTGAGACATACATGGTATTTGCAACTCCAATACTACCAACTAGAATACTGATGGATGCAACAGCAAGAAAAACTGCATTAACCACATCCAAGATTGAGTCCATCATACTCATCATACTCTCAGAAGTCATTACCTCAAAATCTTTCTGCCCCCTATATTTTTCAAGCGCCCGTTCAATAGCTTCAACCTTGGGTTCATGGACTTTCCCAAATAAAACAATAAAAATGTCATCTATACCATTAAGTTCCCAAAGATCCTCCGCATTCATATAGATATTTCTGTCGTCTTCACCATTGCCAACGGGTTCCATAATTCCAACAATTCTAAAGGCTTCTTCCCCAATTGTAATCCGGCTACCTATACCTAAATTATGATCTTCTGCAAACAAAGGTCCGACTACAATCTTACCTCTTTCATAGTCATAGAGAAATCTACCTTTGTCAACTCCAAAGCCAGAAAATAAATCAGCAAACAACTCTATTTTATCAGGTTCAAGTCCTCCTAATGCCTTGAAAATTACTTTATCCCTTATGGTTATATCCATGCCAGTCATGTAGAGGCCGGTTATAACTTGCACTGAAGATAAACGCTCAACGACTTCAATATCGCCACTAGTGAAAATGCCGTCAAGTCCCAAACCAGGTAAGGGCTTCCCCATAATAGTGACTACATCACTTCCAAGTGCATCCATCTGATCAATTATGCTGGCCTTCATGCCACCATTCAAACTAACTAAACTGAAAACCAACGCGACGCCTATAATAATCCCCAAAGTCGTTAGGAAAGTGCGCACCTTCCGATGAAGTAGGGACTTAATTACCAGAGCGACGATTTCTAAATTTACGATACCCAAAGAAAGCAACTCCTGCGAGCAGAATTATAGTAGTTGAGCTGACTTTTGTTTTTACCTTGCTATATGTCAAACTCTTGGTTATGTTCTGCCTTTGTCCATCCTGATTGTAGGAAATTACAAAATTAACAGTCACGGGGTTCTTCTTTGGAATAAATTCAAGTTCTGCAGAGTCATAATCTCCCCCCTCAAGGTCACCCAAAAAACTGCCCCCCTTTATTTTAGTATAATCTCCGTCCAAAAGTCTAATTGAAACTGCCCTCATGTCATTACTACCCTTATTTGCGATTACAATTTCGAGACTAGATTCCCCATCCATTATTTCTGGGTTGAAAAAAAGTTCGTAACCTTCTGGCCCAGTTACCGTTAGGGGAACTTTTCTCATATAGTCACCAATACTTACAGTGAGCTCATAAATGCCAGGATCACAGGTAGATCTGACCTTGAAGTCTAAAGTGCCGGATTGAAAATCTGCAAGATATTTCTCTGTTTCACCCTCAAGGCAAGTAGATGAGATTGAAATTTTAACGCCGTACATTTTCTCAGGCGAGGTTATGTCAAGTGAAAGATCTGAATAACTTCCTGACGGAACAGATAGTTCACCCCCAACTTGAACGGGTGCCTCTTCAACACGCAAACCCAGCTTGTATATCTGAGAGAGTGTTGCATCCCCATAAATATAACTCACATTCACAGGTACAACTTGAAAGCCCGCTTCCTCAAAATAAAAAGTGAATGGGAAGTTTGCGGGCATTGAAGGTTTGTACATGGTGTTTAACCCAACCACGTCTTGATTCACTGTAATCCACACATCTTCCCCCTGTCCAGTCACCCTGAGGGACACATCCGAATACCCTGTATAGATAATTGCTTCAGAAGTTGAAATAGAGATTGGTAGATTTTTTTCAAAGTCAACGGGAACTGTCCATTCATCGGAATCTCCCGCCACAGTTAAAACATATTGACCGGGACGGTCTGATTTCACAAAAACGGGAATTTGTTTGCAATCTGGAATGAGTGCTGTTCCTGAAAAATCCACATCAATGGAACTTGGAGAAACGGTAAAATCCGTTGCCGAAAATCTAAATTTGATAAACTCCACTTCCTTTGAACAGAAAGTAATGTGCACATATCCCTGACCATCAAGGGGGCTGGGGGACGTCGCTAATAAATCATAATCCAAGGTTGCAGAAAATCCTGCAAACATGAGCAAAAATAGGACCAAGAGGTGTTTTCGCATAGGATATGGAGTCCGAGGGCTATTTAAATCATTTGGAACGAGCCTTCGTTCTTCTCTTACTTACTTTCTGGATAACCCCATCCCGCAAGTGT
Organism: Candidatus Altarchaeota archaeon; assembly: GCA_018221005.1. Taxonomy (GTDB): domain Archaea; phylum SpSt-1190; class SpSt-1190; order SpSt-1190; family SpSt-1190; genus JAAOXW01. Next base: position 3,236 of record JAAOXW010000032.1, on the reverse strand, counting down.
ATAATTCTATCTGCAAAAGCAAGATGTTCGGGATTGTGGGAAACTACGACTACTGTTTTTCCTGCCTTTGCAAGGTTTCTAAGAATCCCCATAACTTTAAGTCCAGTCTTACTGTCTAAATTTCCTGTCGGTTCATCTGCCATAATTAACTGTGGGTCGTTAATTAGTGCCCGCGCAATTGCAACTCTTTGCTTCTCACCCCCGCTGAGCTGTCCTATGTAATGGTGGAGTCGGTGCTCAATGCCCAAGGATTTTGCAATTGCCAGTGCTCTCTTGGTTTGGGGCTTTCCCGCAATGGCGGAAGGGAGCACAATATTTTCCAGTGCATTTAATGATGCCATCAAACCAAAATCTTGAAAGACGAAGCCCATAAATTTAAGACGAAGCTTTGCACGAAGGTCCTCATCATGAGGAACTTTCTTGCCGTCAATCTTAACATAGCCCTTAGTTGGGGCATCAAGAAGTCCAGTGATGTGAAGCAAGGTGCTCTTACCCGAACCACTAGGACCCATGATGAACAGCAGTTCACCACGCTTAACCTCAAAGTTGACACCGCAAAGAGCATTCACAAATTTATATTCCTTCCACACATTCTTCAGCGTTAGCAGAGCCACATTCGTCTTGAAACTGCCCCTATTAAAATGTTAGGCCTAGCATTGAAGCTACAAAAAAGACTAAAACAATGGCGAAGAAAAAATAGCCAGCACCCATCAAGAGAATTGCAGAGAAAGGGCCTCCCACATCCCGAACGGGGGGAGAAGCAAGATGGTGCTCCATATAGTACTTAGCAATTGGTCCTTAAAGCAGTTAGCCCTTAACCACACCTAGAGGTAACAACCGAGCTACGGGAGCTGAAATCTTGGAAAGGTAGACTGTTTTTACAACATCATCAATATCCTTATACGCTTGTGGAGCTTCCTGAGCCAAATTCCGAAGGTTGTCTGTTCGAACATCAATGCCTTGCGCTTCTAGTTTTTTCTTTATTGATACATTGCCTAATTTTCGCATGGCAGCCCCCCTGCTCATAACTCGGCCCGCTCCATGGCAAGTGCTTTCAAAAGTCCCTGGATTTCCAAGGCCAACCATAACGTAACTTGCGGTACCCATTGAGCCGGGGGTAATAACGGGCTGACCAATTTTTTGGAACGCATCGGGAAGGTCATCTCGACCGGGACCAAAGGCACGAGTGGCACCTTTTCTGTGAATGAAAAGTTTCTCACCCCCATGTATTTCATATTTTCCAATGTTGTGGGCCACATCATAGAGGAGTTTTAATTTAGACCCAAACATTTTCTCAAAAATATTGCGAAGATGAAAGGTGATTTTCTGTCTATTCACAAAAGCAAAGTTCACCGCACACTTCATTGACTCAATGTACTTTTCCGCCTCAGGTGTGTGAAGGGGTGCGGCAGATAATTGATTATTGGGAATTTTCACACCATACTTGCTCGCCGCAGCGAGCATAATTTTTATGTAGTCGTCAGCAACTTGGTGTCCAAAGCCCCGTGAGCCAGTGTGAACCATAATCACAATTTGATTTGGACAAAGCCCGAACTTTTCGGCAATCTTTCCAAATATTTTATCCACCCTCTGAACTTCTAAAAAGTGATTTCCGGCACCAAGAGTTCCAACTTGTTTGAGTCCCCGGGCAATGGACTTTTGACTCAAAAATGATGGGTCTGCAGGCATACTACCACGCTCCTCAATGTAGTTCGAATCTTCTGCTTCCGTAAATCCTGCGCCATCTGCCCATTTTACACCCTTGGATATTAGTTCTAGGAATTCGGATCGCCCTATTTTCTGTGTTGCACCTTTTCCAAGACCACTAGGGATTGCTTGAAAGGCCGCCTCAAGAAGACTTGGAATTTTTCCTTTCACGTCCTCAATTGAAAGTTCTGAGATGAGTAGCCGAACCCCACAATTAATATCATAGCCAATGCCCCCTGGACTTACGATGCCCCCTTCTTCTTTGAAGGCTGCAACACCCCCAATGGGAAAGCCGTAGCCTTCATGACCATCGGGAAGAAGAACTGCATGCTTGTAGATGCCAGGAAGTGTGGTTACATCAACAATCTGTTGGAAGGTGCGGTCCTTGTGCATTTGCTCCAGTAATTGTTTGGATGCGTGAATTTTAACAGGAACATTCATGGGGCCGGTTTTTGGGATTTCCCATTGAACTTCGCTAAGCTTACGAATTTCCACTAAAACCTATGTGTCAAAGCTATAAATTGCTTTCACTAAAAAGTTGGTGAGGAAAGTTGTAGTGGGGGCCGTGGACAATCTGGCTAGTAAAAATATTGCAGGGGCCCTAGATGGACGAGTTGAGGTTGAGTTGTTAGACACCAAGATAGTTGAGCTTGAGGGGCTCAATCTTTCTGCAGATTTGGTGATAGTTGCTAGTTCGCACAGGAGTGCGTCCGGGAAACCCACGTTAACTGCACACAGTCCAGGAAATTTTGGTCCTGCTGACATGGGAGGTGCTCCTGGAAGTTTATCCATTAGTCCAGCACTTTATGTTAGTGAGGCAGTAAGGAAGTTCAAGGAGTTGCGAGATGCACGAAAGCTGCAATATGATGTTTCCCTTGAAGTCACCCATCACGGACCTAGTTTTGAGGTGCCCATCGTTTTTGTAGAAGTGGGAAGTTCAGAACAACAGTGGCAGGATATGAAGGCTGTTGAGACAGCCGCTGATGTAATAATCCACTTGATGGATGTAGACCTAAGTGGCAAGTCCGTTGTTGGAGTTGGGGGGACACACTACACTTCTTATTTCACTAAAAAAACGATGGAGGGCCTTAATTTTGGCCACATATGCCCAAAATATGCCTCAAAATATCTCAGCAGAGATATGCTGGAGCAGATGGTGAAAAAAACAACTCCAACCCCAGAGGAAGCTTGGATTGACTGGAAAGGAACACCTGGTGGTTTAAGACAACAAACACGTGACTGGGTAGAAGAGTTGGGCCTCAAAGCGGTAAAATGTTGAAGGCGGCAATTCCTGCGAATATGAAGGCCAGCACAGCAGAGAGCCATCCAGGGAGAGTGGTCTTGGTTTTCTTGGCCATTCTAAAGTGTGCCACACACGCCATGACTGAGAAAATCAGAATGCCTACTCCGCAGAAGCGTGCAACTAGTTCCATCAAGCTCATTATACCATATTGGCGGATAAGGATGTAGAGTACCGCAGTTGGAAAGAAGAGAAGGGAGAGTGCAGAGCCGGAGTTGATACCGGTGGC
>JAAOXW010000031.1 GCA_018221005.1 Candidatus Altarchaeota archaeon | reverse complement strand
ATACAGAACGGTGCCATAAATTGGGAAGGGGTCATTGACGAATTTTCAATTCTTGGGGGAACTGGTTTGTTATCTTGTGAACCCATAGGTTACTGTAAATCAGAAAAATGGGGTAACTATGAACTTGTGAATCAATCTGCTTTCATATATTGGAGACAGCAAATAGTACTTGGAGACCAAGATAGTATGCACTCCGTGTTTGCAAGACTTTGGTTCTTTGATGGTGTTGGTACTCAGTTTAGAGAAGTGTTGAATAACGGTGAAACAAAAACTTTCGTGAGTGTGGTGTAAATGGTAGCAATAACAGTGAGTGGGAAAATTGGGTCGGGTAAAAGTACTCTTGCAAAGAAACTCGCAACGAGTTTGAATATGGAATATTTTTCAGTTGGAAGGTGGTTTAGAGAAAAGGCTGAAGAAGCAGGAGTTCCAATTGAGGAGTTCATAAAAAATTCAGTGGACAACATGCACCACCAGATTGACAGTCACATGAAAGCAATTGCTAAGAGTAAGAATGTAATTATTGATGCTCGCCTCGCGGGATGGATGGTTCCGGATGCGGATTTGAAGATTTTTTTGACAGCACCTTCAAGTGTTCGTGCGGAAAGAATACAAAGAGATAAAGATAATCGCCCAACTGAAAAGAAACGTGAAGGGGAGAGTTGGGAAGATGAGGTTAATAGGCGGGAAAATGGGGAGTGGCACAAGTACAAGAAGTTGTACGACATAGATTTGCGGGATTTAAACGCATATGACCTCGTTTTGAATACTGAGCGAATCTCCGCAGAGGATTTACTTGAAATTATTGAATTGATTGTAAAAAAGACTATTAAGTTCTAAAACGACCATAAAAACAAGGGGTCAAGTTGTTTTTTAAATATGGGGGAGTCCCCTTCCTTGTGGGGAAGGAAAGAATCAGCCTTACACTCGACGAAAATATTTTGAAAAGAGTGGACAGGCAAATTGGGGAACTTGCAAATAATAGGAGTAATGTAATTGAACTCCTCCTCCAAAAAGGTCTAATAAATCAGATGCCAAAGAGTGCGGTTATTCTTGTTGGCGGTGGAAAGGAAAACAAACTCATGGAGCTTTTTGAAGATCAGACTTTGATTGAGTATCACATCGAAGCGTTGAGTAAGGTTGGTGTGAAAGATATTTTCGTTCTTGGCTCAGATACAGATAAAATGAAAACTCACTTAAGTGGAAAAGGGATTCATGCAAGATTCATTAAAGATGAAAATGAAGGAAGTGCGGGTGCACTTAAGAAGTTGAGTGGGATTGTGAATAATACTTTTTTCGTAATTTACGGGGATGTAATCACTAGTGCGGATTTAGTAGATATGTATCAGTTTCATATGAAGGAAGCTTCACTAATGACGATTGGTCTTACCACCTCAGACAAAATTAGTAAATTTGGTGTGCTTGAAGTCAAGGGAACCAAAGTTGTGAGCTTCTCTGAGAAACCAAAGAGGAGTAAGAGTTTTCTTGTGAGTGTAGGTGTTTTTGTAATAGAGCCTGAAATCTTTGAAATAATTCCTGAAAACAAAAAAATAAGTATTGAAGAGGCAGTAATTCCCAGCTTGATACAGACAAGTCAGCTCTCTGGCTATGCTTTTGGTGGTTTCTGGAAGGATTATGGAGAAGAGTGAGGTTTAAGTAAGGGGGCAGAGTAGCTTTTCATGGGCAATATTAGAAAACTCGTTTTAGATGTGGCTAAACCGTTGGAACCGACCATCATTGAAATGGCAGCAGTATTGTCAAAAATTGAAGGCACTGCGGGCGTGAATGTTAGTGTGATTGAGTTAGACCGAAAAGTTGAAAACATTCGAATTACCTTAAAGGGACCTCAACTAGATTCAGAAAAACTATTCAGGGCTATAAAACGAATGGGTGCTGCAGTTCACAGCATTGATGAGGTTGCAACTGGAGAAGAAATTGTGGACCATGCCAGAACCTTAGAAATTAGAAAGTGAATGTGAATGTTAACAGACCCAATTGCCCGTAGATATTTTGTGATGAACACTTTTGATGGGGTGCTAACTGTCATGGGTCTTGTTCTTGGTGGTGCACTTACAATTGCAGACCCCTTGACGGTTTTCAAAACTGGACTTGGTGCAAGTCTTGCCATAGCCATAAGTGGATTTTTTGGAGCATATATGGCAGAACAAGCTGAACAAACAGCTGAAATAAAAAACTTGGAACGTCAGCTACTTCATAGTTTGAAGGGAACCGACATTCACAAAAAAGCAAAGAAAAAAGTGTTAATGCTTGCTATGGTTGATGGGATATCACCCTTCTTAGGGAGTTTTCTGCCCCTTTTACCCTTTTTACTGTCGCATTTGGGATTTTTGAGTTTTGGTGTGGCATTTGTGAGTTCACTTGCTCTCGCATTTTTAATTTTGTTAATGCTTGGGTTCTACCTTGGTAAAATTATGAACGAACGCCCGTGGAAGAGTGTGCTCGTTTTTGTAATTGGTGGTGTGTTGATTGGGGTGCTTGGTTCACTTATTGAAAGATTATTGTGAATCAACCATGTTTCGATATGCTTCATGATTTTTATATAAGTTGTCTTCCAATACGTCAAATTCATCAGGAGTCATATCGTTCATAGGGGACCAAGGACAGTCTTTGGTATTCTCTCGGAGGTACTCTCTTTTTTCAAGTTCACCCCATTTAACGTGTGTGGAATAATTCCATGCATTGATGGATGATGGCTTGAGATGTTCTTGCTCTTCTTTTGAGAGCATAAGGGGTTTGAAGTTTTTGTAAATAACCTGCCCTTCACTTATTTGGTCGGACGACCGGGGGATTTTAAGTTTGAAAACTTGTGCCCAAACTTTTCCATCAGAGGTTCTGAAATTGGAGCAGTGTCTGTATGCCTCCAGAAACTCAGATATTAATTCGAAACTGTTCCATTCTCTTTCTTTAGAATAGGCGAGACCACTCTCCACATATTCTTGGACAAATTTGAGGGGAAAATCAAAGACACCTATTTTTGTGATTTTTTCGTCCTCTTCCCAGATTTTTTGAACCTTGAAGACTCGCACATCGCGTTGGTTTCCTGCTTTTGATGTACTATAAAGCTCGCATGGCGCTCCATCCTTTAGGAGAATGGGGTCAACATACTTTTTTGGAGTGGCTGTCTGTTCAAACCATTGATCAAAATCATTTGGGGTTTCCTTATGAGGTTCCATTTCCAACAAAATACCACTGGAAAGTTGTTAATTATAAGTTTTTGGGGCTCTAGAGCGTTATTATGTATCTACAACCTTATTTTAATCTCAATACCTCCGGAATTATAGCCGTAATGTTGCTACTGAAATTTTCGAAGTTTATAGGTATTAGAAGAAAAAAGGGAAGGACAATGGTCCATGCGGGAGAAGCAGTAATTTGAATCTCACGATATATGAATCGTAAAGCTTTTGGACTGTTAGTGCAGGCGGGCTGAATACCTCGCTTGCGCTTGGTACGTACACCCCCTGTCTATCAACGGGGTCTTCTACCCCAGTCCTCAGACTGGAACTCGTCTCGAGAGTGGCTTCAGGCTTAGATGCTTTCAGCCTTTATCCACTATGGCGCAGCTACACGGCAATGCCTTGTCAGACAACCGTTCACCGTTGGCCACGTCGACACGTTCCTCTCGTACTTGTGTCCACTTTCTCTCAGTTCCAGAACAAACCCCACCAGTTAACAACCGTACTGTCTCACGACGTACTGAACCCAGCTCACGATTCCCTTTAACCGGTGAACACCCGCACCCTT
>JAAOXW010000030.1 GCA_018221005.1 Candidatus Altarchaeota archaeon | reverse complement strand
CCCGACAAATTTCAAGACCTGATTAACCGTTTTATTCGGGGTATGTCTCCCTGGGACCGATTCATTGATCAAATTGCAAAGAGGACCGGCACCCCAGATCCAGAACTCAGTCCAAAAACAGGTTGGGTGCATGTGATTAAGATGGCACGTGACACCACCACATCCGTACTTGCAATTGAACCCGACCTTGACATTGTCCTGAAGACTATCGAAAAGAAACTCACTGTCAAAGACAAGAAGAAGGTTCTTCACGAAGCACGCCTCTGGTATCTCAGTCGAGAAGGTTTTCTTAAACGATTAATTAATTTCTTCGATTTTCCAGTGCGCCTAATTAGACTCCCGCCGGAGCTTCGCACTATGTGGATAAATGTTTGGATGAATGTATATGCCACAGTTGCAAACATAATCCCAGGTGACCAGAGGGATTTTGTGGCTGCAGTGGCCATGGCAGATATTGAAATTGCCCGCACCATTGCACAAAGGTTGTTTAAGCTTGAAGATGGGCATGCCTTTGTTGACAGATGGTACTGTGATAAGATTCGAGACGCATTCTTAGAGCACGAAAAGTAAACAACAAGGCTTTTAACCCCTCATCTTTCCCTTGACCCATGAAGGGCCTAATAATCAATTATCGCAGGGGCAGACACACTCAGAACCCCTACCAGATGATTCTCAAATTCGAAGGTGCAGTAGATAAAGAGACTGCCGAGAAACTCAAAGGTAAGCGCGTTATTTGGACTACTTCTTCAGGGAAAAAGCTCGAAGGTAAGATTCTTGGAAGTCACGGCAACAGAGGAGCAGTTAAAGCTCGCTTTGAGAGGGGTCTACCTGGCCAAGCCATTGGCACTGAGATTGAGCTAAAGTAATTAACGGTAATCTTCTGAAAAGTCTATGCGCTCTGCTTCCAAGTCAATTATAACTTCGTTTCGCAAATGGAGAATATATTCACAAAACCCATCTGCATCTCCAGTATATCTACCGAGCTCATCTAACATTTTATTTCCTAAGGGAATTATATCTTGCATAAAAGCGTCAGTGTATTTGAAATGTTCCAACACCCCAAGTTCATTGTAAACTTCTAATGAAAGGGCCTCATTTTTTTCCAAGTCCAAAACTTCCACATACACTCCCAACTCCCCCCTCTGTGCCTTTCCAAAATATCTGGTTTCTTCCGGGCGCCTAAATACCACCACTCTTGGTTCGGAGGTATATTCAGACAAAGCCCCCATGAGTTTGTCAATGAAGAGCACTTTGGTTAAACCATGGGCGGCAATACTTTCAGCAGCCTCCAATTCAAACTTCCTCCGCATTTCAGTGGATGCTACTTCATCCGTCATAAATTCAACATAAGCGACGCGTTCATCGGCCGTAGCTACCATAACAACCGGCACTCCACAATCCCCATTTTGTTCTACATCGTTTAGAAAATCGAAAACAGTGTCCGTACTGACCATCCAATAAGAAGATGCCCACTTTAAATTTTTATCACAAGCCTTCAAGGGGGTTAAGATATCTATTAAACATATCCAGACTTGCTTCCGTGTCCATACTCGCTTCCCTAAGTGGTGGGTGGAGGTATTCGAAGACCTTTTCACGACAAATTGACCAATCATAGGCTGTTTCTTTAGCGTGTCCAGTCATACTTCTAACAATTTTCTTCCCCCCATCACTAAACTTTAGGGCCCTATTTACAATATATGTGACTTTTTCCGGGTCGAGAACTTCAATGACCTTCCCTGAAAAATCATGCGCCTCGATGGAAATACTGTCATTCCCCACAGCTTGCCAAAGTTCGGCGTATTTAGTTGTTTTTTTATCTAAGAGCCTCCCAAATAAGCCACGTTCTTCCCAGCTGTTAAGTGCCAGCACCATCGGTTTGGGTTTATTAAAATACAACATTTCTGCTACGGACGCAACAAACATAATTTTTCCTATTCCGTATTCATACTCTGCGTCAGGGTGTTTATTAAAATCTATTCTTGGGGTCGCACCAAATTCATGATAAGTGCTATTAACATCTTTGAGGTCCGCCTTGATGGCGCCAGTTCCCCAACTTTCATCATGGACCCCTGTTCTCAAGAAGTTGAGCACAGCCCTTTCGTCAATCATACAATGGGGCAGTCCACAATTTATAGCCATATCCTTCATGACTTCAGATGAAATCCTTCGGATACTTGACAAGGTTCATTAAATCATCTTTAAATTCTCCCCGTCCCGACCTGAAAAACTCAAGGACCCCTTTTAGACTACTCAAATATTTATTGGAGGCCTGTTCACTGAAGTCCTGCGCTTGGCTTACTATGTATATGACTTCGTCTATGTTAGTGGTTTTGGTGTGGTTTCCTGCAAGGTCATATATGTCTAAGGAGATATCACCATCTTCGACTTCTGTCCAAATTTCAGCATAGGTAATTTTCCTTCCCCGTCTGACCCTTCCAAAAATCCCTTTTTTTTCTGGGTTATTTAATACTAAAACTGTGGGCTCATCCATTTCCGCAAAAAACATACTCATCATTGCATCAACGAGAAGCATTCTTCTCATCCCATAACCAAAGGCTTCGGGGCTATTTTTTTCAAGTTCAAGGGGCACTTCTGCATTAAATTCGTAATAAGTTCTCCCTGCGTCTGAGAGTTCGGCCATAATCATATTTTCTTTCCAGCCCCTTTCAGGGACTCCAGTCTCCAGAAAGTCAAACATGGACTGTTCCTCATATAGAGACCTATCGTCAATCATTAATTAAAATTCAAGTTTTTCCCTTAAATAATCACTCAAGGACACTTTCATCTTTAATTCGAACAACAATCCCCGACTCCGAGACCTGTGCCTTCCCCAATTCACCCTTCTTCCTGCCGTCAAAGGCCACCACAGGACACCCACATTTAGCGCTTAATCTGGCCCATTCCATGACCTTTTCCTGGGTGCTTTCCCTCAATTGGGCATAAACGGTCTTGAAATTGGACCCCTTAATAGTTTCAATTTTGTTTTCCATTAACTCCTCTGGCACATCGGTAGCAATTAGAATCTTTCGAGGTTTTACGGTTTCAGCAAGGACCACCATCACCTCTTCAGCAGAAACGAAAGTATACCCATTCTTGGAATCAATTACAGCGTCCTCATGGATTACTGGAATAAATTTACCTATGGCATCCCTTATGGGGCCAATTAACTCTTCTTTAATTTTCCCACCCTCTGCAAATAAGAAGCTCGATGGTGAAAACACCACCGCAGGAACACCTTTGGCTGAGAATGCACTTACCACATACATTGAAAGTTTTAGAGTAACTTCTCGTGACTTGACATACCCCTCAGGGGTTCCACCGTACTCTGCAGCAACATGCTTTCCAAAATTATCCCCACCATGGGCAATAACCATGTCCTCCTTTATCTCGTCAATCTCTCCGACCAAGCGATTTAGATTTTTCCAGTCTATTGAGAAGGGTCTATCCGTAATAAGTTCCCCATCGAGTTTTATGAACATCATTTGCTCAACTCCATGAATCTCATGGAATCTTCATATAGAAATATGTTGTTGAAGAGGGCATAATCCTTCTTGTTAATCTTTTTTTTCAACAATTCCAAATCTTCTACCTTGAAACGGTACCTGTACATCGTTTCTCCTCGCCCATTTAAGTGGTAATAATTGAGTTTCTGCTTGATTGGCTCCTCCTCAAAGGGATTAACAATGTGGATGAGTCCCAGCTCCGGGAACAGCTTCTCAATAGTTTCCCTCTTCCAGTCCGGTACTTCAAGTGCCAGCTTGAATTTTTTGCCAATGGACTCTGCAAAATTACTAACCTTCCTCACATTTTCCTTCTTGTCTGTGAAATTGCGTGGTGCTCTTGCCACCATAATCTTGGCATTTAGTGCCTCTCCAATACTCTTAATTTTCTCCCAAGTTTCCATGTCTGTAAAATGGCTGACGTGCGTGATTAATTTAGGCAATTTAACTGCAAACTCAAAATTAGGGTTGACCTCATCAACTTCCTTCCTCCAAGCCCTACCTGTGCTCGTCTTTGGTAGTTGAGCAAAAGTGCTTGTCACCTCAACCAACGAATAAAGCCGAGCATATGCAATTAACCTGCTCTCTCCCGGACTCACAAACTTCTTCGGTAAATAACTCCATCCGCAACAACCTATAGCCACAGGATACTTAGTAACGTGATGGTTAAAAAGACAGGGGTGCGCTCACACCCGACTAAATTCCATTGTAGAACTTGAATAGTGCATATAGAGTATCATAGTTGGCTTCTGGGGCAGGGGAGTTGGCCAAGTACAGAACGCCGTTATCATACCAAATTATTGAATTGATATTGGTTCGTTCTGAATCAGTATATGTGAAATAAACAGCTCTGCCGTCGAGTTCGCCCTCACTATACATTTCGCTGAACAAGCCAAGCACATACTGTACACCGTCTTCGTTTAGTGGCATTGACATAATGTCGTACCAGGCGTTCTCAGTGCTAACAGTATATCTCTCATTGGTAGCATTTACAGTTCCAATTGAGCCGAGGTCCATAGGTCTCATACCTTCATTTGTCTTTGTAAACGTTCGAGTTTCCAAGCAACCCATCAAAAGCACCATACCAATCAGCGCACCAACTGCCGCAAGCTTTCTCACACCAACTTCTCTCAACACTATTAGATAAACTCAACTATTTGCCCTGCTGCGTATGAAAAGGTCAAGGATATTAGTGAGCGCCCCATAGACAAGATTAAGGACTATTGAGGCGGTTCAAATGAGAGTAAAAAAATTCATGGGGCTGAAATTGAACAAGAAAATGTCAGACAGGGCAACTTTTGCTGCACGCCTAATGGTAATGAGTTTATTGTTCTTCACGGTGTGGATGGCACGCCCCACCTTTCCACTTGCTAAGCTAGCAACTGCTTCCTTGGTTGGAAGCACCACCGGCTCTGAAGTGGTGACCGAGTTTGGTCGCTACTACATAACACACAACGGCTTTAATCTGGAAATAATTACTGACTGCGTAGGTTGGAAGGAAATTTTTGCTTTCCTCGCACTCTTCATTGCATGGCCAAGAAGAAAAAGTTGGTCCCGCGCAATTTCCTCCCTCGCCCTCATCCTGGCCTACAACCTTTTCCGATTAGATATCTTAGTTTTCTCCAGCCAAAATTTTGACTACTTCCACCCAACTTTCCAAATAGTCTCCATGGCAGTAATTATTGCACTATGGCTTTGGAGTGTGGGTGTACTTGGTGGAAAAATAAAAGCCACTTCCAAGAAAAAGAAAAAGCGCACAAAGACTGTGAAAAAGACCACTAAGCGAAAGAAACACAAAAAGTAAGTCTTAAAAAAGCCAAATTCTCTATTGTTTCGGGAGCCGGCGGATGCGGCTATCCAGATTTCACAAAGCTAAAACTTTGTGGGAGAGTGGAGGAAGGTCCTCCCACCCAAACTAGTTGGAAAATCCGTAGGATGACCTGCGGGTCAAGTTTGACCAAAAACAAACCCCTGAATGGGGGTTTGATCAAAACAATTCCAAAAAGTAATACAGATGGCCTTGAGAGGGGCCGGAGACGGTGCAGAAACGCTACCAAAACTGTGGAGCCATGAACGAAAGTGAGCTTCGAAGCAGTGACGGATGAAACGAGCGTCTCCCTGTTGGGTGCAACCCCACGTAGTGGGGGCAAAGATGAATGCCACATCCCGAACCCGTATGCGGGTGAGGGAAACAAAAGGGGGCCTACCGCCGGGACCCAAACTTTTATTCACTATTTATTTTTCTTTTGTATTTCCCAACTATGTATATTTTTCCATCGGCGCAATTTCTGCCCGCCCACACCTCTATGAAAGTGAGCTCCAATGTGTTTACTTTCATTGAAATAAATCATAAGATATTTGTTGAACCCAAGTATTTCATGCCCTGCAGGTGGCGTTATTCCCTCTCGGTCAAGAACGAGGGTCACATCTCTGTAAAGTTCCTTTATCATGCCTTTTAAATTTGCACCATACTTTTCATTATAATATTCTTCGACCCTTTCAGAAATTTCGTGGTCCTCAAGGGCATCGTCAAGTTCTAGTTTATCCATGTAGTATGAAGCAAAAACAGATTTTTTATCTTCCATCTATTCTCGACTACTACTCTTTAAATTACTTGAGTTGTTCTCCCAAAACTTTATCCATTTTGAGTAAGAAATTTTTAAGGCCCGTTTCTTCAACAAAAGCACCTGCGGCGATATCGTGGCCGCCACCTCCCTCTTCTTTTCCTGAAGCAACTTGCATTGCCTTCCCTAAATTAATACCTTTATCTGTCAAACTCAAAGTCGCCCTTCCTGAAACTTTGTAGCCCCCTTCAGTTGGAACTATGGCGATTATGGGCTTAAGCGGGCTAACTAATCTGCTTGATATTGCAATCCCCGCCACAATTCCAATTATAGTAGGCTTAATTGATTCACTTTCAAAGAGCTGAAAATTTCTAAATTGGCTCACTCCCCTCCCCTCGAGTTCTTCCATTCCCCTTGCTAATAACATTCTGTGAATGCGCAGTAATTTTTTCGCCTCGTCATAAACATTGTCACCCAACATTATTCCAATACCTATTTCTGGGCGCTCGTGCCTCCCGCATGCATTCAACAGAGTCGAAAACTCACTTGTGTCCCTCATCTCAGTTGTACCGGGCCTCTTAGGTAGAATATAATATTCACCCAACATTCTGTGAACCTTTGCACCTCGCTTGGCTCCATATTTTATTAATTCACTATGAAAGTTATTTTTTTGTTTATCAGAAAGTGAATGGTAGGTGTCATTAGGTTCAAGAGAGAGTTTTTTGAGAAACTTATAACTCCCCCCTGCATCCCCACTTAATCCGGGCATGAAAGGTTCAGACATGTATTTAAGAAAAACGGAGAGTGGGCGTGTTTCTCTTCCAAAAAAGGTCAGCCCCTTTACTGCACTTACCCACTTGGTTTTTACGGGAAGTCTTGCTACCCCATGCAGTGGCTTTCGTGTCATTTGGTCTCCTACCATACCAACCACTGCAGCTTCTGCCATTTTATTATCTCCAATCATTTCCCGTGAGACCAAGTAACACAACATTGATGCACTAATATCTCGCGAACCATTCAAGCCCAAATAATGGGCATTGAGTTGATACTTGGTTTTTTTGATGGGTTGATGGTGGTCAATTATTACATAGTCCTTGGTTTTTTCAATTTGACCCGAACCGAAATCAACAAAAATTAAGTCCCGCTCCCATGGAATGGTTTCATAGGTACTTGGATCTAACTGTTTAACGGGGAGAACTTCAAAGGGTTTCTCCATTTTTTTTAGAGCATGAGCAATTACGGCCCCACTAGAAATCCCGTCTGCATCAATGTGACACACAACTACTGGGTCTTCAAGTTCAGAAATTCTCCGAGCTGTGGCCCCTAATGCCGGTCTTATATCTTTTAGGGAAACATCTTGTGCCACTTAGTTATCACCACATCTTCTCCTTTGAGGGCTTTGCCCTTTGGAACTCCACCAAATTTACCGAAGAGCGCATATAAAAACAAAGACAGCATGATGCCAGTGAGTGGAATATTTCCTGACAGCGGAACGGAAAAAAGGGCAGCGAAATAGAAAGTCTCGGCTAGAAAGTTGGCCAAATTTGGCTGATGTCCCAAACTCTCAAATTTACTAAGTTTGATTGATGATGCCCATCCAATGAACTGTTCGTACATGAAGCCTATGAACCATCCGGCAACTATGAGCCCGACAATCACAAATATATTCGTCATTACTTTCCCCCCCTCCGCCAACTTTTAAGCGTTGAGGCACTAGGCAAGCCTTTTAAGCACCTCAAACTCACATACCCGTGCTTTACGAGAAATTTGGTAAGTGGTATTCAAGAAACTACAAGAAATTAATTATTCTTCCAATTCTCGCCTTCCTCTTAACCTCCTTAATTTTTGTCAACAACTACCGCACTACAGGAGAGCTGTTTCAAAAAGACATAGATTTGAGTGGGGGAATTGTTGCCACCCTCTACCTCTCAGAACTCCCCGTTGACCTGAGGGCAACCTTTGAAGCGCAAGAGGTAACAGTAAGGGAGATACACTCAGTTGCAAATGGAAACTTAGTAGCAGTCATTCTTGAGGCGGGACCAACGACTGAGGCCGAGGAAATTGAAGCACTGCTTAACCAAACTGCACCCGGTATTGAGTATGACCTTCGCAGTGTTGGGCCGTCCATGGGAGAGAGTTTTATGACAAGTGCAAAAAAGGCAGTCATTATCAGTTTCATTTTAATGGGTATCATCTTGGCAGCAATCTTCCGCCAACCCATTGTAGCCCTCACCGTAATTGTATCCGGTTTTCTCAATGTGTATGAAGCTGCAGCACTCATGACACTCTTCGGCATAAAATTATCCCCCCACACAATCGGTGCCCTTCTAATGCTCATGGGGTGGGGTGTAGACAGTGAAGTTCTCTTTGATTCAAAAATTTTCAAAGGCTCTGGAGGCAAGGCCATCGAAAATGCATTGGAAGCCATGAAGACTGCCATGACTATGAGCGCAGCAGTCTTTGCCATTTTAATTGCACTCTATGTGGTGTCCTCGGCGAGGATGATAAAGGAAATCGCACTCGTACTTCTCTTGGGAGCACTCTTTGATATAATCAATACTTGGTTCCAGAGTTTATCCATGGTACTTTGGTTTGTTGAAAGACAGGAGGCGAAGCGAGCATGAACCCCAAACTAAAGAGGATGCTCATTAAACCGCGCATGATTTTGATGATGCTCCTCCTACTCTGGTCCCTCTTCCAACTCAAACCTTGGGGCGGTCTGGACGTGGAGTGGGGTTTTGACGTTCAAGGAGGTTCACGCATAGTTCTTTTCCCCACTAATCAATCAGTCAATCTTGAAGATGTCACAACTGTGATACAAAACCGGCTCAACATCTACGGTCTAAAAGACATACGTGTTCGTGGAGCAAGTGATTTGAATAATAAGTATGTAGTAGTTGAAGCGGCAGGTCTTACAGAAGAGGATATAGAATCTCTCCTGGCTAGTGAAGGGCGGTTTGAAGGTAGGATTGGCAACACCACCATTTTTACTAATGAGGATGTTCGTGTTGACAAAACCCGTCAGAGGTTTTATTTTGACAATCCAACGGGCGTCTATAGATATCATGTACCCATTGTGCTTAGTCGAGAGGCCACCCAAGCTTTTGCGGAAGCAACAGAAAATTTAGTTCCCCTCGGGTTTAATATTAATAATTCCTATCTTGACAAGAGCCTCGACTTGTACATTGATGATATCCTCCTTGAAGAACTCAACATCCCCGCAGACATGAGGGGTAGGGAAATTCCGAGTGCAGAAGTGACTGGGGGGGACCCAGTCTACATCGAAGCCAAGAACAACCGCGACAGGATGGTTGCTATCCTAATGACGGGCTCTGTCCCAACCAAGCTTGAGATTGTGAGTATACAAAATGTTTCACCCACTCTTGGACGTGAATTCCTCAAGAGTACTGCTCTGGCCGCAGTTGTTGCCGCATGCCTCCTTAGTGTGGTCCTATACTTCAGATACCGAAATATACAGATAGTGGGCTCCGTTCTATTTACTGCCCTTTCCGAACTCGTCATTACCATGTCACTAGCCAGCTTCATTAATTGGCAGTTGGACTTAAGTGCAATTGCGGGATTAATTATTACACTAGGGACGGGGGTCAATCAGCAAATTATTATGACTGATGAAGTGTTCCATGACTACAGTAAACAAAAGGTCAGTAATGCCATGTTCGTCATTCTAGCTGCCTTTGGCACTATGGTTGCAGTCATGTTCCCCCTAATGTTCATTGGTGTGGGTAGTGTTCGCGGTTTTGCAGTCACAACTATAATTGGGGTTAGCATCGGTTATCTATTCACCCGGCCCGGTTACTTGGCCATTTTAGAAGAAATTATCTAGGGGCGTTTTGTTTTTAAATCGGGGGCGTATATATATTAAATGCAGATTATTGTGCCCGTAGGATACCGGGAAGATTTTCCAGTCACTAGAAAACCTCAAACCTTCTTGAAGGTAACGTCGCGCGAACTATTTGCGACCTTGCTGAAAAAGTTAGAACACCACGAGGTAATTGTAACTACCCCCTTTACTAAGTATTTCAAAGACTATGATGTTCAAGTTGTAAAAGATGAGGGGAGTGGCAGTGCCTCTTGTCTGAAGGCAGTTGAGAAAGTCATAGATGGCACTTTTGTGGTCCACTACTCTGATATCTTCACACCCTTTCGAGTAGACCCCTTGATTGATTTCCATAGGAGTAAGGACGCTACCATTTCAATTGGTCTCACTCAATCTTCCGTCCCATGGCGACACGGAGTTGTCAGCACTGACCCCGATGGACGGGTTGTTCGCTATCTCTACAAACCCCGACCCGACCTAATATTCTCTAATAAAATATCCTCCGGAATTTTTGTAATGGAACCGGAAGTTTTTGATAAAATTCCATATAAAATGCGCATGAATGAATTAATCTCTTACTTTGTCCACATGAAGGCTCCCGTCTACGGTCAGGACTTCAAACCCTTCTGGTATCACCTCGGAGGCGTAGGTCAGTATGTAGATGCCAATAATGATTTTCTAAGAAGGCGAATGGAGCTCACACAAAACAACGTTTCTGGAGTCAACATCTATCCCCCCGTCCACCTCAATAATGTAGCGGGGAAGGTGGGTTTCATTGGCCCCAGTGTTTCAGCAGAGGATGCGAAACTGGGTAAGAATGTGAAAATTGTAAACTCAGTCATTCTTCCTGGAGCGCGCATAAAGGACAATGTCAACATATCCGATTCTATAATTGGCCCAAAGGTCACTCTCGAAAAGAAAGTGGTCATAACTGAAAGTCTCATTGGTGAGGGCTCTCGAGTTGGGGCGGGTGCCAAGGTTGGCAGAAGTATTATTGGCATAAAGAAAGAAGTAATGGAAAACGTTTTCGAGATAAAACTAATCTAACAGAACCCAAACTGGAACTTTAAACTAAATCTTCTTCACTAACAATCACGAAGTCGCCCATACTGACAACTGCGGTGAAAGAGATTCTCAATTCGGTTCCCAAAATATTTTTAGCATACTGAGTAGGGCTTGTGAGTACAATGTTGAGCAGTTCGCCTGTTCCGGGGTCAAAAGTTACGTCTCCTACGAGACCAAACCTGCGTCCCTCTTTACTGACAACTGTTTTTCCAATGATATTTTTACCCTTGATTTTGTCATCCATGATTTTCACCTGTCAACACCAGTTTCAAGCATTAATATACCTTTCCAAAACTCTCAAAGTTCTTTAACTAATCTCAAAATTTCGCTCGCATTTTCCAAATTTGAAACAACTGCATCTGCACCCGCTTTCTTCAAATCCTCCTTTGAGAAATTTCCAGTTGCAACCCCAATTACTTTCATACCTGCCTCAGTTGCAGCCTTAATGTCGTTGTCTGTGTCCCCAATCACAACGATGTTTTTTTTCAAAATCCCGAACTTACCTTTTACAAACTCTACAGCGAGTTTTGCAATCTCAGGGCGGGTCATTCCTTGATCCCCAAAAATACCAAATTCAAAAAAATTACGAAGGTTAAGCATTTCTAACTTTTTCCATCCAATTGCTGCCATATTTCCCGTTAGTAACCCAACTCGAATTTCGTTCTTCTTTAGGGCTAAAAGCGTTTCTTGAACACCTCCAAGTGTTTCGACACGAACCTCCCCATTTTCTACTAGTTTCAAGAAATTATTTTGAATGGCTTCGCCACACTGTTTTAACTTGGCTCGCACCTGTTTCTCTGGAACTCCGTTTTCTAACATAACTTCGTAAATTACCTGATTATCTATCCTACCTCCCATACTTGCAAACTTAGATGCCTTAATCTTGAAAACATCAAGAAACCCCTTTGAAAAGGCCTTTCTGTGGCCAAAGTGACTTTTAAGTAAAGTGTAGTCGATATCGAAGAGTGCAACTCTTTCCATACTACTATCTCTTTTCACCACAGATATGCTTTAGGTTTTTAACATCTTTAGTTGACCTCAAGGCCATTTGCAAACCCATAAATCTAAGTAATAAATAGTATTATCCGCAAAGGGGGCAAACCTGACAGTCAACTCCGGTTGATGGTTCCAAAGAGGTGCCGGACCCTGAAGCATTCAGACAAACTGGGCTGTAATTGTCTGTGATGCACCCTACCGGCCAACTATGGAATTAGGGGCCATGATAAGTCTAGCGATTTAGAGCGAAAGGGGAATAAGTTGGGCGAAACATTGGTTCACGTCAGGGCCCAGTCCTTTGCATTTTCCATGTTAATCAACCATATAAACCGCTCTCCCCCTTCTTTCCGTGCACACCGCAACTGACGGCAAAAAGAAGTGGACGAGCCCGAATGGAACTCGAATAGCGACCCCCGAGGGCTTCGCCGATTCTAAGCGTGCCCCCAAAGGTATTGAAGTTTTTCCCGCATCCTTTCTTGACCAGCTTGAAACCTTCGAGAAGGAACCTCAAGCCATTCTGCCCAAAGACGCAGGCCAGATTGTGGCGCTGACTGGACTAGCTCATGGTTGGAAAGTTGTTGAGGCAGGTTCAGGCTCAGGTTTCCTGACCTGTTGGTTGGCCCGATTGGTTGGGGAAGCTAACCTAACTAGCTATGAGTTGCGTCCCGAATTCCAGAAAATTGCCAAAGCGAATGCCGAGAAGGTTGGCCTCAAAAAAATCAATTTCAAACTCGGAGATGTCTTCAAGCTGACTGAGACTAACTTAGATCTACTCTTCTTTGATTTGCCCAACCCTTGGGATGGCGTGAGCGCAGCAAAAAAAGCCCTCAAAAAAGGGAGTTACTGGGTGTGCTACTTACCCACAGTTATCCAAGTCCAACAATGGCTAGAAGCTTGTCAGGAGAACTTCTTCGAACAAAGAGTGGTCCAAACCCTTCAGCTTGAGTGGAAGACGGGCAAGAAAACTCTCCGTCCAGAGAGCTCAGGGATTATACACACAGCTTTCTTATGTGTGGCTAGAAAACTCTAAACCTTTGGAGGTACTGAGTCATTCACTTTTTCTAAAAATAACACCCCACAAATTCATAAAACGCCACTAAAAAATTTCTCATTTAATTAGTATGATTCGATAACATGGATTCGAGTCCAATAACGCATATAACCAATTGCCGACTCCTAATTGACATCGCGTTCAGAATGTGTGCTACGTTTTGGGAGGGGGGTTAAAAATATGAAACAGGACTGGTGGGACTCAATAACCTTGGTTGAGGGTTTTCTTGAGAAGCTTGATTGGCGCATTAGAGAGAATGCCAACATGACCTACTCTCTCCAAGCCATGAACTTCTTCGTCTCTGCGGAGATAACTAAGAGATACTGGCTCTCCAAAGTATATTCAAAAGAAGCAGCCAAGATGCACATGGACGGCTTTTTTCACATCCACGATATGGGCACTCTCTCAACTTATTGTGTTGGATGGGATTTTGCAGATTTAATAAAAACGGGGCTTACGGGCGTTCCCGGCAAGGTAGACAGCCGACCGGCCAAACACTATAGAGCAATTCTGGGACAATCTGTTAATTTCATGTACACACTTCAGGGCGAGGCTGCGGGAGCTCAAGCCTTTAGCGACTTCGACATTCTTCTTGCACCCTTTGTCCGAGCGGATAAACTGGAATATGAGGAAGTCAAACAAGGGATGCAGGAGTTTGTGTACAATATGAATGTCCCCACAAGAGTTGGCTTCCAAACTCCCTTTACTAATATTACTATGGATGTTACTATCCCCAGCTTCTACAAGGAGGCGCCCGTTGTTCTTGGGGGCAAGGAAACTGGAGAAGTTTATGGTGACTATGCAGATGAGATTGACACCATTAACAAAGCCTTCGTTGAGGTCATGACCGAGGGGGATGCGAAGGGACGCCCATTCACTTTTCCCATTCCAACTTACAACATTTCTAAAGACTGGGACTGGGGCGGGGACATAAGCCATATGATTATGGAGATGACTGCCAAGTACGGCACCCCTTATTTTGCTAACTTTGTCAATAGTGACCTTCAGCCAGATGATGTTAGGAGTATGTGTTGCAGACTCAGACTTGATACACGCGAATTACGCAAACGAAATGGTGGCCTCTTTGCCAGCGCTCCCCTTACAGGTTCAATCGGAGTCGTAACTCTCAATATGGGGCGAATCGGCTACTTGAGTAAGGAGGAGAGCCAGTTCATGGCCTATGTGGATGATTTGATGAGGGTCGCAAAAGAAACGCTCATGGTGAAGCGAGACTTTCTAGAAAAAATGACCACAAAGGGACTCTACCCTTATTCAAAATTCTATCTCCGCCAAGTAAAAGAATTGGAGGGCAAATACTGGTCCCACCATTTCAACACCATCGGATTAATTGGAATGAGCGAAGGTTTGCTAAACTTTATGGGAGAAGATATTTCCACACCGGACGGCAAGCGTTTTGCCGAGAAGGTGCTTGACAGAATGCTTGAAAACCTGAAGCAGTTCCAGGATGAATTGGGCGTAATTTTTAATCTTGAAGCAACTCCTGGAGAAGGAACCACCTATAGATTTGCGAAGCTTGATCGCCGCCAATTTGGAAAGGACATTATCCTAGCGGGTAAAAGTGCCCCCTACTATACTAACTCAACTTGGTTACCTGTGGACCACACTGGGGACGTCTTTGATTTATTTGAACATCAGGAGAGCCTTCAACGCAGATATACGGGAGGTACCGTTATTCACACCTGGTTAGGTGAGGCAGCAGAGCCAAGTGCCGTTGAAAGCTTGGTTCGAAAAGCAGTCACTAACTTCAGCAGCCCCTATTACACTATTACCCCAACTTACAGCATTTGTCCAGTACACGGCCACATTGCTGGCAAGTATGATTATTGTCCTTACTCCCACGCCGCCAGCGCACTAACGCAAGCGGGACTCATGAAAGATACGGGACTTGCAAAGTTTAACATATAAACTTTTTAAAAAAAAGTTTAATCAAAAAACAAAAACAGGAGTGATAAAAATGTCTAAAAGATACGAACCACAAGAATTTCCGGTGAGATGCGAAGTCTTCAGCCGAGTTGTAGGATATATCAGGCCAGTAAACCAGTGGAATGATGGAAAACAAGAGGAGTTCCGCCAGCGCAGAACTTTTGAAAAAACAACCAACGGTATTGGAATGACTGATGAAAACCTTGAGGTACAGTCAAAGGTAGTTGCCGATGGATGTAAAGATAGGCTCTCTAATTAAGACGTCATTGATCGACTTTCCTGGCAAGGTCGCATCCGTCGTTTTTTTTCAAGGGTGCAATTTCCGTTGCGGTTATTGCTACAATGTAGAAGTAGTTCTACCTGAGAGATTCGAAACCCCTCGAAAGACACAGGAAGTCCTAGACTTTTTTCAGAAACGAAAAAACCTCCTTGATGGGGTGGTTCTTCTTGGTGGAGAACCCCTAATACAAAAAGACATTGTGGAATTTTCACAACGTGTGAAGGACCTGGATTTAGCCATTAAACTAGATACCAATGGTGGTTCCTATGACCAACTCAAAAACATGATTGACCAAGAACTACTCGACTACATTGCCCTAGATGTGAAAGCCCCCCTGGAATATGAGAAATATTACGAAGTCACTAAATGCTCTGTCCAAGCGTTCAATGATGTTGTGAAAAGTATTGAGCTTGTGAAGGAAGCGGGAATTCCATATGAATTTCGCACCACCGTAGTTCCTGCAATCTCAAAACTTGAAGTTGTCCTAGAAATTGCTAAACAATTGGCCCCCCTCAAACACTATGTGCTTCAGAACTTTTTTTCCGGTGCAGATTCCTATGTAGACACTAGATTCACCGACATACAACCATACCCCCTCTGGGACCTTGAAAAGGTAGCTAATCAGATTAAGGATAGTGGGGTTGCAAAAGAGATAACCGTTCGTGCATAAT
>JAAOXW010000029.1 GCA_018221005.1 Candidatus Altarchaeota archaeon | reverse complement strand
GTATCTTGATCAAAGAGGAAAGAAAACTGTCGAGCATAGGCACGACTTAAACGTTCTAATTCACTTTTGCTCATAATTTTCGGATTCACAATGATTCCGCCCTTGCCCCCCCCATAAGGTACACCGGCAATTGCGTTCTTCCAAGTCATCCACATTGATAATGCTTTGACCTCTTCGAGAGTAACGCCAGGATGAAAACGAATTCCCCCTTTGGAGGGACCGCGTGCAGTATTGTGCCAAACGCGGTAAGCTGGACTAGTTTGGAGTTCGTTGTTGTCAAGTCTAATGGTAACTTTGCTTTCAACTGCCCGTTCAGGTAAAGACAATACTTCAACAATATGCTTTGGAATATCAAAGTCCTTAGCGACCCTAAAAAGCTGTTTTTTTGCGTTCTCCCACGGATTCATTCAATCACTCTCCTAACCAATATTTATGTGCTGTGTCAGCAGATATTGCTCCTTCTGAAACGGCAGTTACTATTTGATAAAACTTATTACTTGCAGTAGTTATATCTCCGGCCGCAAGAAGTCCAGGTACATTGGTCATTTGATCTGCCCCCACTTTAATGAAACCCTTCTCGTCAGTTTCAAGTGTGAAGCCTTCTGTTGCGAATGGAAGTTGGGGGTCGAAACCTATTTCAATAAAGACGCCTTGAACGTCCATAGTTTTTCCACTTTTTAGAGTGATGCTTTCAACAGAATCTTTTCCATTCACTTCAACCACTTCATCACTAAAAATAGTAGTTATATTCGTTTTTGATTTTAGTTTTTTGAGATAGGGGGGCTTCATTCTGAAGAATTTATCACGTCTGTAAATTATAGTTACTTTCTTTGCAAATTCACAAAGAATGAATGCGGCCACTGCAGCGGAATCTCCTCCACCCACCACTACAACCATCTTGTCTTTGAAGAATGCAGCATCACAAGTTGCACAATAGCTTACACCATGTCCTGAAAACTTTTCTTCATTCTTGGCACCTAGTTTACGTCGCTTTAGTCCGGTTGCAATAACTACTGTTTTGGCTTGAAGTTCCTTGTCCCAATCAGTCTTAACTGTGAAAGTTTTGTCGGTATTGAGTTTGATGGCGAGGACTTTTTCTGGGAGAAATTCGGCGCCGAGTTGTTCTGTGTGAGTTTGCATAGCCATCCCAATATCGGAACCTGATTTCCCGGGCATCCCGGGGTAGTTTTCAACTTCAGGGTTCTCTACCATAATTCCACCTGTTTTTTGGTCTATAACTGTGGCTTGCATACCGTATCTTTGAGCATATATGGCAGCACCCATGCCTGCAGGACCTGCACCAATGATTATAATATCTTTCATGGAGAAGTAAGGCGGTTATAATTTATAAGCATTGGTTTCTGTGATGTTGCTTTTGGTCGATGTTTAAGATTTTTGGTCGAGATTTTTGTTTGCGAATAAAAAGCTCGATCAGATCGCCCATCAGTCATCACCAATCAGACTAGGATGGCATCATCACCAAAATTCCTAGTTTCGTCCTTTAAATTATTGAAGAATGGATACATATTCCTCTTTTGGAACTTGAACTGTTATTGCTTCAGGTTCGTTACAATGAAGAACTTTACCGTCTATTCTGTCCGCCTTGAGTGGCGCTTCACCGTCAAGACCGTAAACAAGTGGTTTATTGTCATCTGCACTTTCAAAAACAAAGTATTTGATGCCACTTATCTCCACAGTGCCTTTGATGTCCGTTAGAAGATTATTATCGTGAAGTTTAGGTATTTGTGGATAGAGCCCGAACCTCGTCCGAATTACTTCAGAATTTTCAATTTCGGGGTTATCCCCCCTCCCTGCAACATATATTAATTCAACTTCACCGTCAAAAATGTCGGAGCTTGGATTAGTCATGTCGCCTCCGGCAATCCGGGGGGCGTTGAATAGTTGGCCAGCCCACATAGTAATTTCACCGTAGTCCTCTCCATTGAAACTTGCGTTCATTTTTTCTTTCTTTAGACGGGCTATTTCCAATGCACCTTTGATGGTGTAGACACTCTTGCCAATGGCCTTTGCCCAATCGGGAACATTGCATTTCGCAAAGAGATTCTGATGAATACCAAGGACAGCATACTCTTTTCTTGTCTCATCTTTGTGAGTAACACCCAGCTCAAGGATGTCAATTCTCTTTTTCTGAAAGGCTTCATCTGTGTCTTCAAGCAGAGTAAGGTAGTCGTTGACTTTTAGAATATCTGCGGTTGGGACCCCAATAGTTCCCGCTATGTCATTGCCAGTACCTGCGGGAAAAATAAACAGTTCGGCCTCGTAAGTCCCCTCAGTCCAGTTGTAGAGTTTTTTTATTGCATTGACTGCGCCATTGACAGTTCCGTCTCCACCAAAAACCACTACGCGTTCTGGAAAGTCCACTTCCCTCCCCAAAGTAGTTTCAAGATGTTTATCCCAGAATTGAGCTTCAATCCTACCCTCCCCCCCATAGATGACTGTGCCCTTTGATTCCAGCCAATTTTCATGGGTCTTCACAGCGGCCTCCTTGCCCTTACCTACAATGAATACAAAATCGTCCATTTAGGCTTTCGCTAGGAAGTATAAAAGTTTACCGTGTGTCTACTCTTTATTCGTCTTTTGCCGTATAAAAGGTATTTCTAGAGGTCGGCTAATTGAAGTTATGCAAGTCTTTTGTCTTGGAGATACACACATACCTGAGAGGGCGAGCAACCTGCCGGATTGGGTGATGCAACTGCTGGTGAAGACAAGCCCGGACAGAATTCTTTTCACGGGGGATGTTACAGACCCCTCAGTACTCTACTTGTTGGAGAAGGTGGCCCCTGTTTATGCGGTTCGGGGAAATATGGATCGAATAGATTTACCAAAGGAAATTAGTTTGGACCTCGATGGACTTAGAGTGCTGCTTATTCATGGCAATCAGTTTGGGCGTGGAAAGTACAAGGAATTAGTGAGATACGCCGCAGAAAAGGACCATAATTTTGTAGTTTGTGGACACACGCACGTCCCCGAAACATTTAAAGAGGAAGGGGTGGTTGTGGTAAATCCCGGCTCCG
>JAAOXW010000028.1 GCA_018221005.1 Candidatus Altarchaeota archaeon | reverse complement strand
AGGATGAGAGTTTTGGCGGCGGGTTCGATGGGGAATTTTATTCTTGCCCTGTTAGCACTTGGATTATTCTTTATATCGGCTCCAATTGTGGAAAGCCACATAGATTTACAGGGGGTTGAGATTCTAAATGTTACTAATCCCGCCATTAATTTGGTGCCGGGAGACTTGGTAATTGGTATTAATGGTCACGAAGTGAAGGACCTAAGTACGCTTGTGGAGGCCATGGAAGGTATTGAGACCGGTCAGGAAATTGAAATTGAGACTGCTAATGGGACAGTCATAGGAACCACCATTGAAGTTGATGGTAGAGTAATGCTTGGCATTGTCCTTACCCCCAAGGTGGAGATGACGCCTAACTGGAGATTTGCAGCGCGAATTGTGGGTTTCTTACTGCTTCTTTTCAACCTAAATCTAGGGGTTGGCATCATAAATTTGCTACCTGCGGGGTTCTTAGATGGTGGACGCATGATTGAGGACCTAATGGGGCAGTGGGGGCGTAGAATTGGTAAAGTTGCCCTCTTCTTACTCTTAATTAACATATTTTTACCGTATCTTTTACTCTTGAGTGGATAAACCTTTATAAAAAGAAAACGTGCTATAGAAAGAATATGACTTTATTGAAGGATCCCATGGTTGTCAATGCACTTGCGGAAGTAGTTGGGGCCAACTCTCTTGATGTTGTAGGGGAGCTTGCCGAGGAAGAAAGCATCGATGAGTTTTCTTTAGCAGAGCGGTTAGGGATGGACGTTAAGGTGGTTAGAAAGATACTTTACAAACTCTACGATAGCTCACTTGTCAAATTCAAACGGTTCAAGGACCAGGAAACTGGTTGGTACATTTATATGTGGAGTTTTGAAAACCACAAACTAAAACATCTTGTTGAGAAGGTTCGCAGAAATAAAATTGTAGCTGTGAGGACTCAACTTGACAAGGAAACTGAACACCAATTTTTTATGTGCGAGAGTGGGTGCACAAGAGTGCCGTTTGAGCTGGCCATGAGTGTCGGGTTTATTTGCCCCCATTGCAGTTATAAGATGGATTTCAAAGATAATAGTCATATTATCAAACAGTTAGAGGGCCAACTTAAGGAAATTGAGCGGACTTTTGGTCAATAAATTTTTTGGAAGGTCATTGGCACAAGATGCGGACCGTTTTTAATTGTAGCTTGTTGGATTTTTTGTGATACTTACTGATCTTTATTATGGTGGCAAGGATAAAGTGGTCACCACCCTAGTTGGCCAAAACGGACAAACCATGAAAGATTCTGAGTTTCTGCCATATATCTATGTCATTGTTGAATCGAGTAAGGCTATTGAAAATTTAGAGAAGTTGAAGGTGGGAATGAAACCTGCAGAAAAGATTGAGGTTGTGAAAAAAATTGATCTCAACAAGGAAGTTGAAGCAGTAAAAATTACAGTGAGACATCCAAAAGAAATACAAGAGTGGAGGGCGGCAGTAAAACCGTATGGGGAAAGGCGAGAGTATGACATTCCTTTTGTTAAGAGGTATATGATTGATCACAAATTAAAGCCCTTAGTTGAAGTCACAGATAAATTTGAGCGGGGGACGAAAGAAATTGAAAGTTTGAGAGTTTTGGCGTTTGATATTGAGACCTTGTCAAAGAGTCCATCTGACATTGGGGGGGACCCAATCACTATGATTAGTGCTTGGGGGGAGGGTCTTGAGAAAGTAATTACTTGGGCGGAAGTTGATGAAAAGAATAGGCCAGAGTGGTTGCAGAGGGAAGCTAATGAAGCTGCCATGATAAAGGCCTTTGTTAGGCTCGTTAATGAGTATAAACCATCAGTCATTGTGGGTTACAATAGTGATGCCTTTGATTGGGCTTTCATCGCTAAGCGTGCAGAAAAATTAGGAATACTCCCCATGTTCAATGGCAGGTCGCTAAGTTTTGTTAGGAGGGGGAGGGGAACCGCACCATATTTACCCGGAATGAATCCAGTTGACCTCTACATTTTCATAAGGAACATACTTGCACCCTACCTGCAGGCAGAAAGTTTGGATTTGGGAACAATTGCAAATGAGTTGGTGGGGGAAACCAAAACCGCAATAGGTGGTGCTGAAGGCATGAGGGAGGCGTGGGAAAACCCAGATAAACTTCACGAGCTCTTTGATTATTCACTTCAAGATGCAAAGATAACTTACTTACTTGCTGAAAAAGTTCTGCCCATGATTTATGAATTGTCAAAGCTTGTTGGACAAACTGTATTTGATGTTTCAAGACTGCCTTCAGGGCAGATGGTTGAGTGGTTGCTGATGAAGGCTGCCTTCGACAAAAATATGTTAATTCCCCCAAGACCGAGAGGGGATGTTTTTTCAGAGAGATATACTCAACGAATCACGGGGGCCTTTGTGAAAGACCCAGTTAAAGGACTTCATCATAGGGTTGCGGTTTGTGACTTTAGGAGTTTGTATCCCACCATAATTATTGCACATAATATTTCTCCAGATGCAGTTGGGTGTGAACATGAGGCGTGTGAAGACACTGCTATTGAGGGGGGTGCTCACTTTTGTAAGAAAACGCGAGGCTTCATGCCAGAATTAATGAAAGGAATTTTTGACAGGAGGATGGAAATTAAAGATGGTATAAAAAGGGCGAAAAGGGGCAGTAAGGAGTGGGTTTTGGCGAAGGCCAAGTCAAATGCATTAAAATTAATTCTAAACAGTTTCTACGGTTATCTTGGTTTTGCAGGATCAAGGTGGTATACTCTTGAAGGGGCACAAGCGATTACCGCGTGGGGACGTCACTATATTAAGGAAATTATGAAGATTGCGGAGGGTGAAGGCTTCACTGTTATTTACGGTGATACGGATTCAATTATGTTGAATTATCCTGAATCACATAGTGACAAGGATTTTGAAAATCGAGTTGGAGATTTTATGAAAAGAGTGAATGATTCACTCCCCAAACCAATCCAACTGGACCTCGAGGGAATTTTTAAGACCGGATTGTTTGTAACTAAGAAAAGATATGCCTTGATGAGAAAAGACGGTTCAATGGTGGTGAAGGGGTTGGAGAGGGTGAGAAGAGATTGGTCTCCCTTAGCACGAACAGTTCAAGACAATGCACTAAGACTAATTTTGGATGACCGAGTTGATGAAGCCAAGGAACTTGTAAGGAATAAAGTGAAGGCATTAAGAGATGGAAAGATTCCTATCAAGGACTTAATAATTACAACTCAATTAACTAAGGCGCCAGAAGAATATGCCATACTTGCACCTCATGTTAAAGTGGCCAAAGACATGAGGAAGGAGGGGGAACCAATTCTGCCAGGGATGCTAATAAAATATGTAGTTCAACCCGGTAAGGGAACCATCTCGAGTCGTGCAATTTGGGCGAAAAAGGCTACAAAATACGATGTAGACTACTATATTGGGCATCAATTAATTCCACCCCTTTTGAGACTCATGGAAGTTTTTGGGGAGTCAGAAAGGAGTCTGAATGCCAAGCAAGCCGGACTTGATGGTTTTTTGTGAATATATAGTAGTTTTGGGCAACCAAACGCTTAATACCTTCGAAAAGGGAAGCAGTATATGTCACAGGCCCCGGAAGTAAAAAGTAGTTGGCGGTGGTTGCCAAATTTTTTCACACTAGTCCGTCTGGCACTCATTCCAGTTTTTGTTCACTTCTTTTTGGGGGGCCAAATAAAATTAGCAACGTGGATACTTGCCTCTGCATATCTCACAGATATGGTAGACGGGTTTCTTGCCAGAAAACTGAACGTGACTTCTGTGCTTGGAGCTAATTTAGATACAGGTGTTGATTTTGTTCTAAATGCAGCAGTTATTTTTATGTTAACTTATGCAGGGATGTACCCCCTCTGGCTTTTGTTAGTCCTGACGGGTTGTGCATTCGCGTTAAACATCACTGAAGACCGCGGAAGACTTCCCACCAATCCCATATGGAAGCCCTTTGGTGCAACAGTATACGCTGCAAACTTGATGATACTTGTTTTCAGAAGTCAGATTGTAATTGTTGGGCTCGCAGTAATTGGTAGCGCCATGGCAATGTGGTCAGTAGTTCATGCAATTAGATTTGGAAAGTACAGATAACTTTACTTCTTTTTCTTGGAAGTCTTCACTTTGTTCTTTGCGGGTTTTCTTTTAACCGCTTTACGTTTCTTAGCAACAGGTGTAGTTTTTTTCTTCTTAAGTTTGGGTTTTGCGATTTTCTTTTTCACAGTAGCTCTCTTACGGGGTGCAATCTTTTTGGCAAATTTTCGTGCACCTGCAATTTCTTTTTCACTTGGTTGTCCCAGACCAAAAATCCACAAAAGACTTTCCTTACATACAAAAGCTTCTCGAACTTTGGCCCCCTTTGATTCAAGGACTTGAGCCACCCATTTGGCAACATCTTTGCCCTGTCCCTCCTCATCCCCCGCAGCTACAAAAACTGCTGCTCGTTTTCCTCGGAAGGATGGAGAATCATAAAGCCATTTGATGAGGGCGCGAGATGGTTTCCCTGCGTAAACACTAGTCCCTATTACAATTAAGCCGGTGGGTGCCCATTCAGGGGGAAGTTGACTAACTTTGATAGCCTCAGTCCCAAGTTCCTTGGCAATTACTTTTGCAATTCGTCCTGTATTCCCTGCAAAAGAGCTGTATATTACTGAAGCGACCATAAATAGACTGGAACTTAGGTAGTATAAAACCGTTAATAATGGTGCTTTTCAGCCTTGTGTGGAAACTCAACGGGATGTGATGATGGACGATTTGTGGAATTATACAGACACTCCCGTTAAGACTATGCTGTTGGACGGAATTAAAATTCCTTACCGAGTGGAACGACGTTCCATAAAAAATACGCGGCTGGAGTTTGACAAGGGTCAACTCTGGATCTTTTTATCTCGAAGAGAGTTAAATGAAAAGGCCATTCTACTTGAAAAGAAAAGATGGGTGTTGAAACATTATTTGAAACTTAAACAGCGACTTGAGGTAATTAAAAAATGGCACGGGAAAAATCAGATTATGGTTCTTGGAGGTCCATTCACTTTTGTAAACTACATTAAAGGAAGAGGTGCAAGAGTTGATTTTGGACAAAAAATCATTCATATGAATTGGGAATCATCCCGACATAAAACAAGAGTTAAGAATTTACTTAAAAAACGTTTCAGGGATGAACTTAATAATAGACTCAAAACTTTTTCGGAGGAACTCAGACAGGAACCTGTAGGCTTCCGAATAAAAAACCAAAGGACTTCTTGGGGGAGTTGTTCTTCAAAGAGAAACTTAAATTTCAATTTGAGATTGATTTTCCTTCCCCCGCAGTTAATTGATTACGTTGTTTTTCATGAGATGTTACACTTGAGATACATGAGTCATGGAAAGAGGTTTCATGCAGTTATGAAAAGAAAGTTTGGGGACGTAAAGCGTTTTGAGGATGAATTAGCCAACTGGTGGCACTATACCAATTCGGGTGTGATTTCAAGACTAATTTAAATCCATTTTAACTTACGGAACATGAGGATGCCGAAGACTCCCATGAAGAACCCAAGTCCAACAATCCCTACAAAAATGCCTGGGCTATTCTGGAGGGGTAGGGCAACATTAGCTCCATAATATGCAGCAACAATCGCGGGAAACGCCAAAAGGATACTCCACATAGTAAGCGTTTTCATAATTTGATTCATATTGTTACCTGTTATTGCAGAGTATGCCCCCATTGTATTCGAAATAATTGAGATGTAAGTCGCTACCTTCTCGAGTGCTTGCTCATTCTCAATTACAATATCTTCAAGAAATTCCTTATCATCGTCGTACAATTTCATGAATTTTCCAGTTGAAAGTTTTTGAACCAGTTTCATGGTTCCCTGTGTAGCTGACTTGAAATATGCAAGTGTTTTTTGAATTGCGAGTAGTTGGAAAATTTCATCGTTGCCCAAAGCGTGTTTTATTTGCTCTCCTATTATGTCTGATTTTCGGTCTATTTTATCCAGATGTGAAATGTATGAATTCACAGTCCACCAGAGTATTTGGAGTAATGAACTGGTGTGTTTAGTAGTATAGAAATTTTTTGGGTTTAGTTTGAGGGATTTAATGATTTTAGTATCTGCCCGGGAGATAGTAAAAAAATATTTCTTTACGAATATCAAACCAACGGTTGCAGGTTCAATTTCATCACCCCCCCTGTCGGGAACTTTGAGAATTGCAAGTTTGGTATGGGAATCCTCATCCTCATCAAAACGTGGTTGCTCATCTTCATCAAGGGACGCGTGGATAAAATCGAGGGGAATATTGTACGTTTCAATGAGTTCTTGTATTTCTGCGGTATTTGGATCCGTCACATTTATCCAACATCCGACTACAGGGCTGTCGAGGGTTTCTAATTCAGCAGAACCGTATTTCTTAAACCTTATCTCTATCACAAAAGGCGTATGCACTGGGTTTTTTAAGACTACCAGTATAATTTCATTGTGAAGGCAGTGTATGTATTTTTGGCCATAAACTTAATTTGTTTTGCCTTACTGCCCACGGTAGTTGGAAATCCGGATATTGAAAATTATCGTCCGGAAACTTTTGAAGTTGGGTCTGAAGAAGAAGGTAGCATCTCCATATTCAAAACAGTTCTTTGGATTACCGTAATGTTGTTTGTTCTAAAACTTGTGGGGATTAAGATACGACATCTCATCGATTTTTCAGCATTTTCTGCAGGTTATCTCTTTGGTTCACTTTTTGGCATGGGTTTTCCCCTTGGTTTGGTTTTACTGTCATATCGAAAATCGGATTTTATTATGTTGTATAACCTCTCATCCATAGCCACAATTATAGCTTTCAGTTTAATTTTTGCGCCCTTTGTAACTCCGGATGCAGCGTTATTGCTCTTTGCGTTATTGGGACTCTATGATGTAATTGGCGTTTTGTATTTACCCGTGATACAATTTCTCTGGCTTAGGTTTGACAAGAGGTTTGATGCTAAAACAAGAAAGTACACGACAGGGGTTGCAATTCTAACTGATGATGGTCTAGTGGGGGCAGGGGATTTTGCCCTTCCAACTATCTTTGCCTTAAGCTTTGGGAGTCGCGGGCTTCTTGCGCTTCCCCTTCTTCTTCTTGGGTTTTGGCTTACGCATTTGTTTGCCAGAAAGTTCAGAACTTTCCCCGGTCTTCCGCTCCAAGTGTTCTTCGGGTCCCTCGCTTATTTCATCCTTACTTAAGATGAGAGAACCTGCGCCAAGAATTAGAAAAGTAAATGCCCCCAGTCTAGCGTAGGGGGGGTAGGTTATCATTGAGCCAATTACTAGAATTACTAGGGAGAGTCCCATAAGAACGAGCCAAGGTTTGTACTTTTCCACATACGGGCCTAAGGGGGGACTTTAAATCATTTTATGAGCAAATTCCTTGCTCCCCGCTTATAGTAGACAAAGTCACCCTCGGTGTTGCCCTGAACACTCTCAATAAACCCACTCATTTCATCTATTTTTGCGGACGCTGCATCTGCCAAGTGTACAGCTATGGCTTCAGGAAACATGGGCGTTTTTGGAGAACCATATTCCAGTGAGCCGTGGTGACTTACAAGAATGTGGAGGAGTTTATCTCGGAGTTCATCTGAAAGCACAACAGCGTCCATTGCATTTGAAACCCGAATGACCCCTTGTACAATGTGGCCCACTAATTGACCTTGACGAGTGCCTTTGATTCTTGTGGTGATTTCCATTTCATCAAGTTTGCCAATGTCGTGCAGTAGGGCGCCCGTGATTACCAAGTCGTGATTTAGGGGATAAAGCTTAGTAAATAAATCACAAATTTTAGTCACTTCTAAAGTATGTTCAAGAAAACCACCAATTCTATTGTGGTGAATTTGAATTGCACTGGGGTGCTTCTTTAGTTTTAGTAAAATTTTTGGGTGGTGAAGGATGGACTTGAGCAGTGCTTTTAGTTTTTCATCTTTCACAGAGTCAATATAGTGATTGAGCTCATCTAACATTTCGTCAACTGGGCGATGGGAGCCTTGAATAAAATCGAGGGGGTCATATTCACCCTCTTCTAGTACGACAACCCGGTCTCCTGAATTGGCAGAGAGTTGAAGCTTATTCCTGTAAGAACCAACTGTAGCCTGAATGTGAATTACACTGTCTTCTGAAATGGTGTTATAAATTTTTTTTACTGCCGCTTCGTTTTGATCACCCCAATAAACGTATTCAACACTGTGACCGCTAGCATCTGAAAGTATGAGTACAAATTTGAAACCGTTTTTGTAGGACCTGAGTTCGCGTTTTATTTTCACAACAAAAATATCATCTACAAATTCCCCGGATTTTAACTTGGCGATTAGTTTCTTCTTTTTGAACATGTACTTACCTTCCGCATGACTTTTAAACTATTAACTATTCCAGTGACATGGACCCCAATATAAAGGATGTTCTGGATGCAATCGATGATTTGCGATTTGAAATCGATGACATAAAGGATGATCTGGCCGATGTAAAGATGGCGGTCCAAGAGATTTTAGACAAATTAACGGACACCGATGACTAGGGCATCTACATAGTTTTTTGGTGAAGCTTTTTTCTAAAAAGCTTCAGTACTCATAATCCTCATCACCAATCAGAGTAACTGTGAGTCATCACAACATATTTTAGTGGGAGCCATTAAGAAGCTTGTGCGTCCGAGAATGAACCTAGAACTGAGGGGGCTTGCGCCAAAACTCAAAGGATATCTGGGGGATCGCCTTGAAAAGGAGGGTCCCGTGAGTGAGAGGGAACTATGGGGGTGGGCACTTGAATTTTTTGCCCCACAACTAAAAGTTTCTTCAGCCAACTTAACTAAGAGCTATAAAATGATGTACGGCAGGAAAATTGGGGCTAAAACCGCAGAAATCAATATTCTCAACAGTCTTAGGCTGCTCCTGAGTACTGTAAAAAGGGAATTGTCACATACTGAAAAAAAAATAATTTTAGGAAAGGAACGATTGGGACGAATCTTTTACGCAGGGGGTCAGGAAAATCAAATAAGGAGAAAAATAAGGCAGTTGCTAGGGGGGACGGGATCCAGAGCGGAGGAAGTGCTAAAGGCAGTGGGGAAGGGCCCCTTCGCAATTACGGCCTCACATAAGAAGGCAGTAGAAATGCTGGAGTATTATGGCTTGGTTGAAACTAAGAAAATTGGTGGAAAATTTTATGCCGTACCGGAAGGGCATGTAGGTGTAGTCGAGCTCGAAAAGGGGGAAACAGTAGAGAACAGAAAATTCCCATCCCACTTCAGAATATGGGAGCCTTTCTCCGCAGGCATTTGGATTCTAAAAGATGGGCCTGTGAAAAAAACACTTAGGTTTGATATTGCTGCATGGGACCCAAAAAACAGAATTTTCTATGTTGGTTTGAACAAAACGTATGTTAGTCAAAAAGATATTATGATGTTGAGGGAAAGAGTTGGGCTTCTTCACTTACCAACAAAAACGTTGATATTTTGTGAAACTCATAGTAAGGCTGCAGGTAAGTATGCAGAAAGTTGGGGCATTGAGCTTAGGTTGGGTGTGTTTTAATGTCAGAAATAATCAAAAACATTAGTGAACAGATTGGGGAAACAGAGGAAAAAATCTGGGAACTAATTGAAGCCAAACGAAAGGAGATGGAATATTTAATTAGTGAAGAGGGGGCCGCACACATAGTTGCCAGTGAATTGGGAGTGGGGGTGACTAAGAAAAACAGTGTGAAGAGTTTGAAAGATGGTCAGGATAATGTGAATATTACTTTAAAATTGGATCGAGTTTCGGATGCTCGTGAATGGAAAAAGGGGGGAAGAAAGGGAAAGGTCCGAAATATTGTTGCAAGTGATGAAACGGGAGAGCTTCGCATTAGTTTATGGAACGAAAA
This sequence comes from Candidatus Altarchaeota archaeon, assembly GCA_018221005.1. Lineage (GTDB taxonomy): Archaea > SpSt-1190 > SpSt-1190 > SpSt-1190 > SpSt-1190 > JAAOXW01. The sequence continues at coordinate 1,527 of JAAOXW010000028.1, read as the reverse complement.
AGCCGAAGTTGATTTGAAAGAAGGGGCCATCATAAAAATTCTCGGGGGCAGTACTAAAGAAAGGGACGGGCAGTTAGAACTTCGGGTTGGTTCAAAAAGCAACCTCATAATTAATCCAGAAATTCGGGGTAGGCGGAATGGTATGGCTTTTGAAGCGTCAGAAACCGCAAGAAACGCACGTTTTTTGAGTGCAAAAATAGGAAGTTCACACACCATAAAGGTGGCGATGGTAAGGGCCTCACAGAGAGAGCCCTTCTTCAATAGTCCGGATGGGGAACAGTTGATGGTTTCGGGGATTTTAGATGATGGGGAGAGTCAAATTCGGGGGGTTATGTTTAGAGAGGTTGCGGAAAAATTCATAGGGATTAAGACTGCAGATGCAATCAAAATTGCAGACACTCAAGGGTACGGACAAGTTTTGGCAAAGATTCCCATGGGAAAGGATTTCTGGTTTGTTGGGAGAATCAAACACAATGAAATAACTGATACTAAGGAAATGATAGTGAATAAGATTTACAAGGTAGATGCGGGAGAGGAAGTGGAAACCAAAATTCGTAAGATGATGGGTTTGTGAACAAGCTATTTATCTTTTTTAGCTATTAACTCGGGAAACATTTCGGCAACTGTTTGTATATCTTCAATTCCGGCCATGAAGGGGAACAAAAGAACTTCCTTTATGCTTGGCTTATCAAAAAGAATGCTGAACACTCGTCCGAGGCCAATTCCCAAACCACCTGACGGCGGCATTCCGTATTCCATCGCACGAATGTAATCTTTATCCATTGGCATGTATTCTAGTTCTTTGAGTTTGTGTTGTTTGCGAAGCTCTTCTTCTTGTTTGAAAGCTACAAATTGTTCGATTGGGTTGTTTAATTCACTAAAAGCATTGCACATTTCAACTCCTGCAATATAACCTTCAAATCGTTGGGCCCATTTTTCGCCTTTGAAAGTTTTGGCGAGGGGGCTTATGTCTGCGGGAAAATGTGTAATGAAAATTGGTTGCATGAGTTTAGGTTCAACAACCTCACTGAAGAGTTTTTCAATTACGTCCCCAAGACGTCCTCCTGTTTCCTTAACGCCATGTTTTTTTGCAGTTTTTCGAATTTCATCATCAGTTTTGCCAATTATGTCCACATTTCCGAAGTGTTTAATGGCATCTACCATTTTCATTCTCTTCCAAGGCGCCTTCAGGCTAAGTTTATGTCCTTGGTAGTTGATGTCGGTTGACCCTGTGACAGTAATGGCTGCAGCCTCAACTAATTTCTCCGTGATGTCCATAATTCGCTCATAGTTAGCATAGGCTTCATAGAGTTCAATTTGAACAAACTCGGGGTTGTGGGTTGAATCTACTGACTCATTACGGAAGCATGGGGCAATTTCAAAGACTCTGTCAAAGCCTCCAACCATTAGACGTTTCAGATATAATTCCGGTGCGATTCTAAGAAACATGTCCTGCTTCAAATAATTGTGAAAGGTCTTGAACGGTTTTGCTAATGCGCCCCCATAAATTGCTTGTAAGATGGGTGT
>JAAOXW010000027.1 GCA_018221005.1 Candidatus Altarchaeota archaeon | reverse complement strand
CGAAATTACTTATCAAATGTTGAATGGTTGGCCCACGCACTCGAACAAGTGGTGGAAACTAAGTGGGGAACTAGACCCGACCTCAAAAAGCTGGTTATGAGGCTAAAACATGGGGTGCGTTCAGAGTTGCTGAGTGTAGTCAAATTACCAGGTATTGGAAGGGTAAAGGCGCGAAAACTCTATGATGCCAATATAACTCCGGTAAATATTGGCAAGACTGGACTCGACAGACTTTCAAAATTAGTGGGGCAAAAGACTGCTGAGAAAATTTTAGGGAAAAACTAGGAAAAATTAAAATTCCAGAGTTGTTAAACTTGCTTTTAATTACGGGGAAGCAACATTTAGGTGCGTACACTCGCAGTTACTGCAGGAAAAGGTGGGGTTGGCAAGACAACACTGACGGTGAATTTGGGGCTCGCTCTAAAAAATCTAGGATTTCGAGTCTGTATTATTGATGCCAACTTTACTGCACCTGATGTGGCCTTGCACCTTGGTTTTTCTCCAGATACTACTATTTGGGATGCACTGAAGGGAAAAAACCACTTGAGTGATGCATTATATGAACATGAATGCGGTTTGCACATAATACCTGGAAGTCAGGATTTAGAAGTCGCAGCCAACCGGGATATTTACAAACGACTGAAACGAAAGATGAGAAAACTAAAATATGATTTCATAATTCTTGACACACCACCCGGACTAGGGGATGATGCAAAGTCTGCATTAATTCCTGCCAAAGAGATTATTGTAGTAGCAACACCAGAATGGCCATCCTTGGCCAATGCATATCGGGCAGCCTTATTTGCGTCTGACATGAAAAAACATGTCATTGGGGTGGTTCTTAATCGTGCAACAGTTCATGAGCTTGAACCGAATCCAGTTATGATTGAGAATGTTATGAGGATGGAGGTTCTTGGTAAAATTCCTGAGGACATGTCTGTTCGAAAATCTATTGCAATTCAGAATCCTGTAGTTTTGTCTTATCCAGAATCTGCGGCATCCATTGAAATAAGAAAAACTGCCCACTTACTGGGGGGCATTCCTTGGAAAGACCAGAGACAATGGTGGCAGAAACTGTGGATGATACTGGGACAAGTGTAGTTATTACTTGAAGGCTTTTTCAAAATCGTTGCTCATCTTAATCATTTGCTTGCTTGATGCTTCAAGAACTTTCTTGGGACTTTTGGCCATAACTTTTAGCTGGGGTTTACCTAAAAGGGGATGTTCCAGCTTGTAGGCTGCTTCTCCACCGTTTTCCCAACTTAGCTCACGGAGCAGATTGGCCATTGTGTGGTCCTCACTAGTCAATTCCACAACCCACTCATTGTCCTTCTTACTGAGCATCTTAACTTCCATGGAGTGGGCCTCGGCGGGCGGTTTAAAACTATTTTGTTTTATAAAAGATGGGGCAGGCTTGTCATATGAAACGCTCCAAATATAGGGGGAAACATCTGTTATTCGTTATCGGACTCATAATCGTGGTTTTTGTAGCCGGAATATTTGCTTCAAACTTACTTCCCGGCACAGCAATTTTTGCAGGAACTTCATATGAAAGTTCTGTCAAACAGAATTTTGCCATGGAAGCTGTGGATTATGATTCGGGAAGTGACAGGGGAAGTCTTGAACTCGAAATTATGACGGGAAGTGCTTCAATTAAAAGTGAAGCTGCCGAAGGGGATTTTAAAATTATAGAAGAAAAAGTCGGCGTATTGGAAGGTCATGTTGAAGAAACCTATTCCTCTGAAAGTGAAACAACCATCCGACTCACAAGTACGGTTAGGGTTCCAAAGGACAGCCTCAGGGCGTTCTCAGAATGGATTGAAACCAATTTTGAAGTTGAACAAATAGGAATTAATGCATACAGGTTGGACATTACTATTCAAACCTCCCTCGTAGATATTTATACAGAAAGTCTTGCCAAATACCAAGAACTTATGGATTCGATTGATGGAAGTGATTTGGATGCAGATGCAGTTAGCACACTCGCAGCATTAGTTGAAAGAATGGTATATTCACAAAGTCGATTAGAGTATGCCGCACACCAACTAGCGGAAAGTGAAGAAGATGCAGCGATGAGTAGATTTACACTTACAATTGAGCAGAAAAAACCAGTTAAGCTTCTACCGGAAGATTATAGTCGCACCTTCATGAACCAAGTGAAGACGGCAATAAGTCAGTTCTTAGATGTATTGGTGGGTACAATATTATTCCTGCCCGTGTTCTTACTAAAGGTGCTTAAGTATGTGGTTTATGGGGTACTATTACTACTTATTCTAAAGCCCATTGTGAAGCGCTGTAAGAAATGGAAAAAGAAGTAATTATGGGTACGCAGTAGCTTGGGCGGACTCTGCTTGGCAAAAGGCTGCAATCTCACTAGGCGTGAGGGCCATATTATAGAAGCGAACCTCATCAATTGCGCCATCAAAAAAATCGGCATCTGTTTTTCCAATAAAGAGTTGTGAAGGGGCGGATGAAAAATTAGCGAGTGCACTGTTGGCAAGTGTGCAGCCATTGTAGAGCAAAATGTGTGTGGCGTTATATACTGCAGTGAGTCGTGTCCATTCATCATTAGTAACTGTCGTTGTTATTTGTGTACTTGTGGTGCTCCCACTTACATTTATCTGAACGGTGCCATCGGAAAGTGAACTGAGTTCAAAACCACTTGAGCCATCCTGTTTGGCAACGATGCCTTCTCGATTGGCGCTGTTGCTCTCGCGGTATATCCACGCGGATAAAGTGAATTTGGCAGGGCGAAGAGTTTCTGCATCATCCGAAACAGATACAAAGTCGGAGCTTCCGTCAAACAAAATGGCGTTGTCCTTTACTCCCGTCACCCATGAACCCCCCGTCAGAGTTCCATCATTATCATAACTTGTCTTGTCCTTCGGGTTCAATCCACTCCCTTCAGAAAGGGGCAAGTACATTGCAAGAGTGGGATGAAGTTCTCCTCTACAACCCCTAGCAATTATCCAATTATTGGTGCTAATAGTTAGACGGTAATCGTGGCCTTTCTCAAACGGCCCGGGAAAGTAAATTTCTCCCTTGCGGGTTATATCCACGCTTAAACCTCCTGACCTAAGAACGTCTGCGCCCTCTTCAACAATATAAGGAACAGTTCCCTTTATGACTTCATCCTGATTCATAAAAATGAGGAAGTACGCGTAGTTCTCAAAACAATAATAATCTACAATTTTTGGTTCTAATTTAGGTGCTATCATAATCTCGGATGCTTTATTTTGAATATTATCTTGGGTCTTAGACATGGAAATGTAAATTGCACTGCTCATGAAAATTACCACTAAAATCATGAGTATGCTTGAGATGGTAATTGAAGCTCCACGCATAGAAGAATGGGGCGGAAGGCGGATTTAAGCTTTGAGAATTAATTATAGGCCTCATAGAGGGCGTAAATGGCGTCAGCTGGAAGGGCTTCATCATAAATGTGGACTCCATCAAGGGCACCACCATACCAGTAGGTTGTCCAACCCCCACCAATGTTGATGTCTTGTGTTATATGTTGGTACAAAAGACCGGGTGAAGTGTGTACTGTTTGATTGTCCAACGTCCCATTCAAATAGAGACTTATGGTGGTTCCATTAAAAGTCAGACAAGCTAAATTCCACAAAAGGTCATTTGATACTGTACTTCCAATAATCGAATTATACGTTCCATCCTTAGTCCGAATTTCTCCGTATAGTTTCCCAGTTGGGTCTAGCAATAAGTCCCAAGAGTTGGCACCATTTCTCACTATCAAAGTTTGATAACTTCCAGTAGATGTATCGGAAGCATTAAACCAAATACATGTAGACATGTGCTCAATAGCATACAGATCTTTGTCGATTGTAACTTGCACAAAATCACTAGTTCCATTAAAGTCAAGAGCATAACCAGATAATCCAGATACCCAGACAGGTTCACTCTTAGCCACCGTGGCATCATAAGGGGAACTGTCCTGAGTTGTAGCGCCCGTTCCCTCATCAAACAATAAATGTAGGCGTAAGTCTTTATCTTCTCGAACGGTGCATCTTTCTGCAATTTCCCAATGGGGGGTATACAATTTCACATTAATGGTATTTCCAACTTGACCCGGAAGTCCAAAATAAATCCTACCATATGAGGAGATGTTTATTACTCGATTGCTGGTTTTGGAAATGTCCCCCGAAAGAGCTTGAATAACGGTTCCGTTAATTCCTGAAGTTCCTGAATCCACCACATCAAACCAACCATATCCAGGGAAACAGTGAATGCCTTGAACGATGGGGGGATTTTGTGGGTAAACAATATTTTGCTCATACTTATTTTTCGTGGAATCGGTCAATCCGGTGACATAAAGAGTGTATCCCCCCGTCGCGGCAACAACCAGTAAAAGCAGCAAAATAATAGAAATAATGGGGGACAGTCCTTTCATAAAACATCGGGAAGGTGGGAAGATTAAAGCCTTACTAAATCATTGATAGGTATCGTATAGTGCGTAAATTGCATCACTCGAAAGAGCTTTGTCATATAAACGAACATCATCTACAGAACCTGCAAAGAAGCTGCCGTTGTAATCACCATCACGCCCAACTGAAGCGCCGCCACTACCGTAGTACATATTTGCATTTGTGGTTGAGCTTGATACTTCAAGACCATCTAAGTATAAGTTCAGAGATGTCCCATTGAAAGATGCTGCCATGTGGTGCCAAGAACCATCGGTGTAAGTTTGAGGGGAAACAACATAGTAATAATTAGCGGCGGCATCGTTAAATGCAAATGCAAGTTTTCCGAGATAGGTTGAATTCCAATTTAAGCGGGCAGCCAATCCATAAAGGCGCCATCGATAAATCATCAGGTTTTCCTGAGAAGATGTTGTTTTGAACCAAGCACTGATTGTGGGTGTATACGCTTTCAAGGAGGAAGAACTCCCAATATTTACAAAATCATCCACCCCGTCAAAATTTATGGCAGTTCCACTAATGCCCGTCGTCCACATATGGCTATCTTTGATTAAAGCCCCTGATTGTTCATCAAACTCCCATCTGCCCACAAGCCCCTCACTAACATCCTGGCCCAAATAAAGCATTCCCACTTCCTCGGCCGAAATGTTTCTGTCATATATTCTGACATCATCAAGCTCACCATTCAAGGGGGCATCCGTGGAATTGGTATATGCTCCAAGACTAAAAAGTCCATAAAAGCTTGGGAGAAAAGTCACCATATCATAGGTGTTTGAAAGAGTTCCATTAAGATATATTTTGAGAATCTCCTCAGATTGAACACCAACTAGGTGATACCAAGTATCTTCCTCGACAACCTCTGTAGACGTTTGCTTCCATGAAGCAGCAGCATCCCTGGAAAATAAATGAAATTTCGAGGTGGTATTACTAAAATAAAGTCCGCGGCAGTGAAAGGTGCCAGAGGGAATGTCGCCCATTTGTGTTATAATAATATCGCCTATCGAGGTGTCGTGAAGCTTAACCCATAACGAAAATGAAAAATTAGTGGAATTCATACCGGGCATAGAGACGATAGTTTTTTCGTGATTCTCGCTGAAGTGAAGGGAAGTTCTGCCCGACTCTTTGTTCCACACATGGCTATCTTCGGTGGTAGAGCCCCTCCCTTCATCCATTTTGAAATAAAAATTAAGGCCATTGGTTAAATTTTCATTTTGGTACACGCTAGATATCTCAGTATCATTCAGGACCCGTCCATATAATTTCACTTCATCAATTAGGCCCGTATAATAATTACAACAACCAAGCCTAGAACCAATATACAGGTCGTTAGTACTCGTATTAACGTTATTTAGAGTGTAAGTCATTTGAGTTTCGTATGTACCATTAATGTACATTTTCGCGACACCATCACTTGAATTATAATTTACTGCAATATGAGTCCACACATCAGGAATCACATTTGAAATGCTGTCGAAACTCTGATAGTGGGTTGAATTCCCAAGTTGCCATTGGAGTTTAGGTGAATTGTCAAAGGTCAATGAGAAACCATTTAGGTCTTTTTCAACTATTCTTTTCCAATCAGTCATGGAAGCAGTGTCGGCTTTAATCCATAAACTTAGGGTCATTTGATTCACTACCCCTTCAAGTATACCAGCATCACTTGGAACAGTAACATAATCAGCAGCTCCATCAAAGTAAAGTGCTTTTCCAAAATATCCATCAACCCAAGTTGCATCAGTAATAGTGCCGTCATTAACAGCAGTTAGAGTTCCATCCGCCACATAACCAGAAAGAGTTCCGTCATTGTCATATTTTGATTCATCCTTAGTTGTGGTTCCGGAGGTTTCATCAAAGGGGAGATGTAGTTTCAAAGTGGTGTCTTCACGAACTGTACAAACATCATTTATGTTCCAGTCAGGGGTGTATAACTCAAACTTAATCTTTCCCCCAACATCACTTGGAATCCCAAAATAAATTCTTCCATAGTCGGTAAAATTCACTGTTCGCTGTCCAGTCAATGTAGTGTCACCAACTTTCACAAAGTAATTCACAGTCCCAACTATTCCGCCGACACTGGTATTGAGGAGGTCAATAAAACCGTAACCGGGGTAGCAGATAATCCCCATAGTTTGTGGTGGGTTTGTTGGGTAAATGACGTTGTCCTCATATTGGTTAATTAGTTTATTCTGGATTCCACCAACATACACATTATATCCTCCCGCCGCTCCAATAACCAAGAGGAGCAAAAGAGCCATACTCATGACGGGAGAAATCGCCTTCACCCAAGTAACTCGTTGCAAGAGGATAAATGCTTTTAATTCTGTAAAAGGAGCTTTCATGTGAAGGTTGCCCAGAAAGTTCCGATTGATTCATTAGTCAGCGGTAAGCAAATTCAGGACGAAAAGGGGCTGAGAATTAAAACACCCTCTGGAGAAGTTTCCAATGTGCGTGTAATGGGGAGAGTAATCAATATTTTTACAAAACCTGACAAAACATACGGTTGTTTATCAATTGATGACGAAACAGGCATTATTCAAGCCAGATTCGTTGGTTCAGACCTAAAACTTATGAAGAAAGCCAAAATGGGCGACTTAATTGAGCTGGTGGGACGACTGCGAACCTTTGAAGAAATTTTGTTCTTAATTCCCGACGGCTTTTCCATTTTAGAGGATATAAATTGGGCCTTGCTCAGAAAATTAGAATTTGGTGATACTGACGGGGGCGGTGTAAAAAATGAAATTCTCAGCTTTATTCGGGAAAGGCAGGAAGTGTCCATTGAGGAAATTGAAAAGGGGTGGGAAGACCACCAAAATTACATTAATGACTTGAAATTCGAAGGGGAAATATACGAACCGAAGTCAGGAATTCTACGGCCGGTGGAGTAGTGAGTAAGGTTTATCAGTAAGGGCCGAGTTTCAGAAGTATGAAGTGGAAAAGCTATGAAACTAAGTGGCAGGAGCGATGGCAGAAGTCAGGTACTTTTGTTCCAAAGACTGATCCCTCCCTTAAAAAATTCTTTTTAACCATTCCATATCCATATACTAGCGGGGCACTCCACATAGGGCACGGTCGAACCTATACGCTTGGGGACGTAATTGCTCGCTTCAAAAGACACCAGGGTTTCAATGTTTTGTTTCCCATGGCTTTTCACATTTCAGGCTCACCAATTTTAAGCATAAGTGATAAAATTAAGAAAGAACATACCAAAACTTTATCGTTGTATCGTGAGTATCTTAATATTTATGAAAAAGATGAAAGGAAGGCTGAACAAATTCTTAATAGTTTTAAAGATCCGGAAAAGGTTGCAAACTACTTTGCAGACAAAATACAACTTGACTTTCAGTCAATAGGTTATAGTATTGATTGGACTCGAAAATTTACTACGGGGCAACCGCGATATAATAAATTTGTTGAGTGGCAATTTACAAAATTAAAAGAAAGGGGTGTGTTGGTAAAGGGAAAGCATCCCATCCTCTGGAGTGTTGATGATGGACAACCTGTTGGGGAGGATGACATAGTGGATGGTGACATCGATAAAGTTTCTATAAGTGAGTTTTCAGCACTCAAATTTGAGTCTGATTTTGGACTCTTTATTGCTTCAACACTTCGTCCGGAAACTGTCTTCGGAATCACTAATATTTGGCTTAATCCGGAGAAATACTACGTGGTTGCTGATGTCGGCAAGGAGAGGTGGGTACTCAGTGAGAAGGCTGCAGAAAAAATGAAACTTCAAGGGGATTCTGTAAAAATTATCAAACGAGAAAAAGGTAAATATTTCATAGGTGGAAAAGTCAAGACGCCTTTAGGAGAAACGGTTCCCATTTTACCTGCAGACTTTGTAGAGGTAGAAAATGCAACAGGAGTTGTGTCTTCCGTTCCTGCTCACGCCCCCTATGATTATATCGGCTTAGTTGATTTGAAACACCATGAAAAATGGGGGCCGGTTGTGCAAAAGATAGAGCCCATTGTGATTGTTGATATTCCCGGATATCAAATACCTGCAAAAGAAATTTGTGAACAGATGTCCATTAGAAATCAGAAAGATTCACGTATTGATATTGCAAGTAAGGAAATTTACAAGTCAGAGTTCTACACGGGTGTGCTAAACTCGAAGTGTAAACAATTTTCTGGAATACCCATTCACACTATAAAAGATAAAGTGAAGGATTGGTTAGTGAAAGAAAAAAAGCTAACTAGCTTTTATGAAACCAGTAGAGTTGCAACAACAAGATCGGGTGGAAAAGTTGCAGTTGCCGTTCTTGATAATCAATGGTTCATCGATTACAGTGACAGTGCTTGGAAAAAGCAAACAGTGAAACATCTGAAAAAGATGCTCATTTTCCCTGACAAGTTTAGAAAGCTCTTCCTCGACACAGTTGAGTGGCTCGATAAACGACCATGTGCTAGAAAGCGGGGGCTTGGTACTCGATTTCCCTTTGATAAGGACTGGATAATTGAATCCCTTTCAGACTCAACCATATACATGGCATTCTACACTGTAATTCCCCACCTACAAAAAATAACTCCTGAGAAACTAACGCCCGAGGTATTTGATTTTCTATTACTTGGGAAAGGAAAAGCGAGTAAAATCGCGGAGAAAACGGGGATTTCAGAAGCTTTAGTAAAGAAAGCCAGGGCAGATTTTGAATACTGGTATCCTAATGATCAAAGGCACACTGCACCCGCCCACATAAGTAACCACTTAACTTTCTTCATAATGCACCACTTGGCAATTTTCCCAGAAAGTGATTGGCCACAGGGAATTTCATTAAATGATATGTTGGTTCGTGAAGGTGCGAAGATGAGTAAGAGTAAGGGTAATATTATTCCACTCAATAATGTACGAGAAAAATATGG
>JAAOXW010000026.1 GCA_018221005.1 Candidatus Altarchaeota archaeon | reverse complement strand
GCTTTTGACGAGCTTGAACCATTCACCATGATAGATTACAATCAGAGTGTAGTTGGGAGAAACTCAACATCAGTTGCATTTCTCATGTTTAATACCGGCTACATTCCGGATGTTTACGTATATGATATTGCAAGCACTGATAGTATCACCACAATGGACATAGATTCAGATGGACGGGACGAACTCATATTAACCGATTCCAATGGGTATTTGAAAGTCTACAAGGTGAATTTAACTGCAACACCCATCTTAGAAGAAGTTGACTACCTTGGAGACTTCGACGCAACCGCAATTACAACCAATGGAACCAACTTAGTTTTGTATAACGGAGATTTGATAGAATTAAATTCAGCAGGCTTCACCAATGGAAATGCGTCACTAAAAATGTATCTTGGAAATACATACCCCTTAGCAATTTACATGAATGTAACTTTGACAGGTTCTGGAAATGTGAGCGCAGACCTACAAGTGGGAAGTTGGACTGACCAAAGTAATTTTACTGCAGGCACCAGTCAAAATCTAATATTTTATCCAGAAGTGAATGGAAACGTGTCGATCAACTTTACATTCACAGGGTATAACTCCAGTTGGGACATCGCCTCAGAAATAAACGTCACCATACATTCGCTCAACACATCAATGGGAAATGTGAGCAGCTATGTTGAGTTCATCCCAAGATACTTTAATCCAAACACAACACTGCTTGCCAATTTAAATTATACATTAGTTGCTGCAAACTTTACAGACGGATACAGCCTGAGAAGTATTTGGATTTATCTTTCACAAAGTGGGACACTCGAGATGGAATTGAATTCCCCAATTCGAGAGAAGTGGCTCTGGAAGCCTACGATTACATCTCAGGTTTCAACCTATAACTTTGGTCAAGGAGTTGTTCAAGCGAGTCAATCTGACTCAAATTTCACCGCACCAGTGATGCTGAATACTTCATTTGCCATTCTGCCCCAAAACATCACTTACAACACTTACGGGGTGCTAAGCGACTTATGTGCGTATGATGACTATATTTTGGCGGTCTGGGGTAATGCGACCCTTTACAGGTGGACGGGCTCTGCATTAACGGAAGTGGGAAATCTAACACCCTCCAACTTAGAGCAGTGTTGGTTGTCAGATTATATCTACGTCATGAACAGTAGCGGTGCACTGGATGCATACAATTACTCACTTGGACTTGATTCAAACTTTACAAATTCAAGTTTCATAGTGTCTGACTTTTTTGTGGAATCAACAACTCAAAAAACAGTATGGGCTTGGAATGGAACTGACCTTGCGACTTTGGATTTTAGTACAGATGTCGCTACCTTAATACAAGGAATTGATTTCTCATTCACACAACAATCTCAAATTGTTTCTGGAGCAACGACAAGTTTATGGGGGGACGAAAACGTAACAACTCACAATGCATTCAGTTTTGATTGGATAATGGACAAGCTTTGGGTTGTTGTGAATAAGGGCATTTGGATAATTAAAGAAACTTTTTCAAAAGTTGTGAATTTGCCTTGGGGGAGTTATTCGGGCTTCAAACAAAATATAACTGTTGGATTCACCAATGGAACTTTGTTTAACTTCGAATTTAATTTATACCCCCCCTCCATAGGGTCAATAAATAATTTTGTTACAAATAAAACATATACAGGGGCTTACCTTGCAATGAACACGTCTGAGGTTTTAGGAATAAACATGACGGCTTCTGGATATTACCATAATGAAACTGATTCACTAATTGGGTTTGATATGAATTGTATAAACGCAACAGATACCCAGGAGATTCTGAGTTATACATTCACAAAGGGATATTTCCATAACTTTACGCTTGCAACAAACACATCTAAGGGGACCTACGACTGTGAGATTTTCCCCACATGGGAAGTTGCACTCCCGAAAACAATGGGCAATAAGGAGTTTATCTTGTATTCCGACGATGCAAACCCTGTAATAAACAGTATCACCGTTCCTCAGAACATTTCATCCAGTCGAACTTTTAATGTAACTGTTAATGTGACAGAAGACACACAAATATTGAGTTTCGATGTTGAAACCAGTAACGGAACGGCGAGTGTAACTGACTTCTGGAAGTTGGTCTCAGAACCATTTCAGATTTTTACAGTGGGTGTGAATCTTGTTTATGCACCAACTTACTATAATGAAAAGGTGAACATCAGCATAACTGTAAAGGATGTCGTAGGAAGGGTCAACACATCAGTGACGTCAAGTGATATTTTCATTTATGATGCTGCAGCACCGAGTATAACTTTGTCCGTTCCGGATCCAAGGTTTGCTCTCGAAAATATTCCAATAAATGTGACCATTAGTATCAGCTCAGATGCAAACATAAGTTTTGTGAATGCAACACTTTGGGATGGCTCAAGTGTTGATTCATATGATACTTCTTTTCCTGAGGATAAGAACGTCACCTTACTTTGGTTTAACGGAACAGGTCTCTCCAGTACGGAAGAGTTTGAACTATGGGTCAATGTAACCGACATCACGGGCAACACAAGAACAGATTCAATAAATTTCAAGAGGTATTCAAAGAAAACGGTTGCTGTAACGGGACATTGGCTTGATTCTGCAGAGGGAGAAGTAGTGACCTACACATGGGAGGAAGTATATATTGATACGGCGAGGGATGCATATACCTACGTATATAATGACACAGACACCAGTACCGCCACAATTAATACAATTTCACTTGATACCGCCAGTATCGCAGTAGACCTCATAAAATTAAGGAACATTGATTCAAGTGATTATATCGAATTAAGATGGGTGAATGCAATTCCGGAAAATTTAAAGGAATATGTCCAAAGATCGGGTTATGTCTATGGCCTCAATATCAGCGTTGAACCGGATAATATGTACCTTAGGGAATATAATTTCAATATTGGCTCAGGGGAACGCATGTTATTGAAAAAATGTGACAATTTTACGGTGTCTTCAATGGTTTGCGGGGACAGTTGGGTAACAATAGCATATGCACCTCAAGGAGATACAACCTACACCTTCATTGTGGATAATAGTGATGTAACTGATTGGACCACTGGAGTTGGATTCTTAGTAACTAAGGAAACAGTGGTGGCTGAAAGTTCAGATGATGCTGCTGATACTACTACAACCACCGTAGCTGCTGGAACTGCGAGTATAACCCTGACACGTCCAAATTCAAAGACGATTGATGTTGGTGACTGTGAAACTGCAAGGTTCACCATAAGTAATGTTGGTACTGCGAGTGCAAGTATAACTAATGCAACCGCAACGGGATTTACACATAGCGAGATGACTTTCACTGTGATTTCTCCACCGTCTTTCCCAATAACAGTAACCGCAGGCAGTAATAAAAATCTAGATTTCAGTTTTTGTCCATTGGTGGTGGATGACTTTAGTGCACGTGTTTGCATAAAGGTCAGCGGAGTGGACATTTGTAAGACACTTGTAGTCATAGGAGAAAATGCCAGTGCGGAAGGGGCCGCCACTACAACTGAGGAAAATGTGAGTTACGATAATTTGAAAATGGTGATAGATGACCAAGATGGTGTGTTCGTGGTTACTATTGATTCGGATGGTGGTGTTGTGGAGGGCGCAACCATTCAAGTAACCTATCCCGACGGAACGGTTGAAAATTATACCACCAACTCATTGGGCAAAGCCAGTTTTACGCCCTTAGATGAAAAATTCACAGTTAAGATGTTTTTCGAAGATGAAACACTTCAGAAGAAAATAAACACAAGTGCAAGTCAATTGACACTTGGGCGGGTTCTGATTGATTTACTGCTTCTGGCAATCTTAATGGGTATTGGAATTTTCCTAGATGAGAGACTCGCTTAGCTCGAAAGCACAAGGACACGATTGTTTTTACAAAAAGTTTTGTAATCGTGCTTATCTTCAAACCCAATAGTGAATACCCGGGTCTTTCTATTTTGAAGTGCATCTGAAATGTCCAGAGTTTTTGAATCGTTTGTGTTTATGATGAAAATTTCCGGGACCTTCAATGTTTCAAGTTTTTTGAGAGTTTGAATCAATTCACTTTTAGTTTTTTCGGAAACATAAATTCCGACAGACAGAGTTGGTTTGAAAAATTGAGGAACAACTTTTCTTAAATTTAAAATATTTTTTATTGTCGCTTCGTCGTCAGGTGTGAGTTTGATTATTTTTAAGGAAATGTCTGTCAGTCCGGACAAAACACACTCAATGAGAAAGTCGGGAGATGAAAGTTTTTTTCCAGTTGCAATTACCTGAATTATTTTGTAAGTTCTGTCTCTTGCGGCCTTGATGAATTGTAAAATGTTGGGATGCTCTAAAACATCTGAACCTGAAAAAATAATTTGCTCATCATCAGCCTTCCGGCTAGCAATCTTCGAAAAGATTAATTTCGAATCGCTCGTTTTTTCAAATTCAACTAACTTTGCTTTTGGGCCAATATCGGAGTACCCTATATGGGGGCTCAACTACATCACCTCTAATTCCATAATACTTCTTCCAAACGCCTAAACAGAAATTCTTCAAAAAACAACTAGAGCAACTTTTGGTGGCTTGTTTGGCATTGAGAACCCTGGATAGGGGTGCAGGAATTTTCCCGCCCCTTCTTACTTCAATCCCTGCAAGATATTCAGAATTTTCACTTGGATGTAAACTTCCCCAAACCATACAAAGGGGAAGACCACAGTACGGATTTAGTAACTTAATTCCCAATTCATTAGCAGTTCTCACAGCACCAATCATAGGTTCACGAAGCTCCCTATAGTCTGGGACTAGGTGTGAATTTATGAAAGCTCTGCCGTGTGGTTGGATAATTGAAAAATTCACTTCCCTGGCTTTCGGGCACTTCTCTTTAACAAAAATCAAATAGTCAGACAAGTGAGTAAAGTTTTTCTGGGTTACTACTTTATTCAACACCGTGGATATCCCTGCATCGGTCAAATAATTAATTCCTTTAATTGCCCTATGAAACATTTTGGGGTCTGTACTCGTCAATTCTGCATATGTTTCTGGAAGATGCGAAGGTAAGTTTATGAAAGCGTTATCCAATCCAGTTTTTTTTAATTCACTTGCTCGGTTCTCATTAATTAACGAAGCATTGGTTTGAAGCCTCACCCTAAACCCCTTGAGTTTTGCATATTTTATTACATCATCTAAAATAGGATAAAGGAGTGGCTCACCCCCACTAAGAGAAAGAACAAGCTTTGATCCCACTAATTTATCAATCTCGGATTTTAGGTCTTGTAGTGTTCTTTCGGGCAACTTTATAAAATCAAGAACATTGCAAAAGGGACAGTCAAAATTACAGTTTAATCCTAAACGAAGGATATGATCTATGGGCATGGCCACCTTATTAATTGGGCGCTCCGTTTAAAAATCGAAGTGTAGTTAAAAAGTAAAACCGAAAAGTTTTACATAGTCCCCAAAAAAGCCGGGGCATTTTTCCCGCTTGGGGCATTTCCAGCATTTCCAATCATATACTCTGATATCTGAAATAATGCTGTTAGCAAAAGTTCTTGGGTTAACATCCTCGAGGGTGGGCTTTGAAAAGTCATCAACATTTATCCAATAATCTCGTTCAAGTCCGTCCTTAATGCATAGGGGTAAGTTCTTCCAATTTTTTGAGTTCACTGCACTAATTGTTGCGTCGAGTGATAAAAGTGAATGGGTGGTGTCAACCAACCTATTGCTGTCTTCAAAGGTATATTTTACATAAGAGTATGGGTTGGTTGGAGAAAAAATCACGTTGTGTGGTTTGAAATCGTTCACAAATTTAGTACTTTTTTTGTTAACTTGAAATTCGAGGGTTCCTTTAATTCCTACATCTTTAAAGTTGTCTAACTTTTCCAAGGTTGCGTCTTTCTTGAAGTTCAGTTCGTCAAAAACAAGGTTGAATTCAGGGGTAATGTCGTGTTTTTCCACAAGGGGGGCTTGGGCAGGATTTTCTATAATAAAGGTATTGGAAAACTTTGAAACCCAGTCTAGCATTGAATCGGTGGGGGTTCCTGTAACGTATGAAAGTTTTTCCCCTTCTATTTTTTTCAATGTTGTTTTTATGTAAGAACAGAGCGGTTCAACTTCACAAAATTCACATCGGAGCGGGGGGCACTTTTTTTCTGGTGTCCAAACTGAATCCCACATTGAAACGGCATCATGAGTAAGCGTTTCCCAAGGTTCTTTGTGATATTCAAAGCCATTGGGCATGTCTTGGATGGGGGTTCTTGTCACCCAACAAATTATTTTATTTTTCTCGGCGTATTCACACGCCATTTTTATTCCTTCGGATACATCCTTATGTTCCGGTAAAAGTTTTCGTGCCCACGCTCTCCCAGACGGGGCAGTTCCAATAATGTCATAGTCAAACTTTTCAAACCCCAAATCTTGGTGGATATATTTTACAATGTCACCCGGGTCGAGTGTATTGAGTTTTGTGAGGGCAGTATTGAAACTCAAGTGGATGCCGTATTTCTTGCAATTGGCCGTTCCTTTGGAGGCTTCCATAAAACTTCCTGGGACCATAGTTTGGCCATCGTGCTTTTTAGGGGTAGCGCCATGAAAACTCATAGTTGCCTCAGTAAGCCCCGCCGCAGCGGCGTTGCGTACAAAGTTTTCATTCTGAAACATTCTACCATTACTTATGGTCTGAATGCGAGTATACCCTAGCCCTCTAGCGAAGGCCACGAAATCAATGAAATTACGGTGTATGGTTGCTTCTCCACCCGTTATGACCAGCCAGTCTGCGCCTTCTCGCCTCTTGTCCGCAATTTCCTTTATGATTTTTTCCTTTGAGAAAAAACCTGGCTTTCGTGAGTGTTGAAGACAGAAAACACAATTACTATTACACCCAAATCCGGTGAAAACGATAGCTTTTCGCAGAAAGTTTTCTTCCATTAGTCCCGCCCCGCCTTTGCTACAATCTTTTTTGGGTCAACGAAGAGGGGATATAATTCCTTGGTTCCATATATTTCTGCATAATCTTTGTCAACCCCGGGACACACAGTCTTGAGGGTGCAAGAATGACAAGCCTTTCCCCTTACATATTCCCTTTCAAAATAACCATCAGTATACCCTACACTTTCTCTTCTACGAAAAACTACGGAGTCTTCCTTGGTTGAAATTCTACGAAGTTCGGTATTATATTCTGCAAACTCAAGTAAGTAACAAAGGGGCACCCTCTCCACTCGAAAACTTTTTCCGGCTTTTTTAAGCAGAAGTAGTGCCTTGGCCAGTGAAAATTCAACATCACTAAGTTTTGGAACCACATCACGATTTGACAAAGCACGCCCCAAGGCATCAACAAAATTAATAGTATAATGATCTACAAAGGGATAATTTTTGAACATGAACTTGAAATATTGGGGGAGAGTTGCAAAGTTCTGCTTTGACAGCACGACAGTTACATAAGTTATAATGCCTGCGTTATGGGCGTTCAACAGACCCTTAAGTTGTTGCTTGAGAACACCACTACCTCCCATTAACTCATCCTCGATTTCTGGCAGGTGGGAGTGTATTGAAAATATTACTTGACACACACCGGCTTCTTTGAGGAGTTTAGCTTTTTCTTTGGTCATTAAAATTCCATTAGTTTGTATAGTCATTTCAGGACTCTTACTCGCCCCATACGCCACTATTGCTTCAAGATTAGGAAACAGGAGGGGTTCTCCACCCGTAAAGTATATTTTTCCATACCCTTGGGCAACATATTTATTTATTAATTGTTTAATTTCAGAAACTTGACAAATACCTTCATCCTTACCACGGGAGCAAAAAGTGCACTTGAGATTGCAATCCATGATTATTTCGATGTAGGCGGTCCTCATAGAAAAGGCTATTAGGCCCTGTAATATAAAATGATGTGAAAAAACCAAATAAGTCTTGGCTACCAATGGTGAATATTTTATTGGTTATGGTTGCGGTGTCCGCAGTTACAGTTATTGTAACTCTGAGTGTTCTTTCGGGAACTGGTGCTCCAATTGACGCGGGAAGTGCTGCAGAAACAACGGCCATAGATGTGGCTACAGTTAGAACCATTCCAGGTTTGGAAGGTCTTGTTGCAGAATACATTACAACCTGTTTGAGGTTTTCGTTCATTGAAAATGGTGAGATAATCTTCGTGGATGTTTGTCCATTAAGTCTTTCGGCAGAACAGCAAGATATCTACAACCTTCATGGGACCTATCCTCTTCCATTGCAAGGTAAGAACTTCCAGTATGGTTGGTCGGTGGGTGAAGGTGAATCAGACAGGGGTCTCCTTACTCAACAAATCATAGCTACTCTAGAAGCTCAGACTCAGTGACTGGCTTTCCGGGAACGGGTGTGAATTCAGAGGAGCCACGACGCTCCACGTATTCTTTCCAGGGGCCTTCACAAACTTGATAGAATTTACAGGGTTTGCAGCTTTCCCCCTTCCACTTGCCTTCAGTCTTTCTCCACTTTTCCCATTCTCTCGTTTTGAAGCCGGATTCATAAACATCAGCAGGAGGAATACACAATTCTGAAACCTGTTTTTCGTAATCTTTCATGTGGCAGAAGGGGATGGCCTCTGCCATCGTGGTAATTCCTGCATCAATTCCAACTTGAAGGCCAAGATGGATATATGGTGCCGCCATCGAAATAAATGGAACCAGTGAGTCAAAGTCGGTCCAGGCTCTGCCCGCAGGGTGTACAAAGGCCAATTGATATTGATTTACACCAAGTTTAACCAATAATTCTGCAATGTGCTTGGCAACTCGATAGTTGGGTTTAACCATGACAGTGTTGGTCATTATACGAATGTCCGGGTACTCACGCACATTTTTTATGCCGGCCACTGTTTGTTTCCAAGCACCCGGGACTTGTGAAAGATAATCGTGTAATTCAGGTATGTGCCCATTGAGTGCGGGAGAGAATTCAGTCATCCCTGCTTCAACGATTGAATTAGTGAATTTTTTGGAGGCAAACATTCGCCCATTGGTTTGGACTTGAATGAGTTCGTACCCCAACTCTTTTGCAAAAGCCACATTAGAAATTAAATCCTTTCGTATGGTCGGTTCTCCCCCCGTAAAAACTACTGCTTTAATGTCTCGGGAGAAGGCCTCTTTCAGTTCAGATTTAATTTCAGCTGTTGACTTGTCCTTCATTTTATAGCGTTTCTCACCTTGGACACAGTGGTGACATAAATTATTACAAGAATACCCAACTTTGATGTCGAGTCGTCTCAAATACCCTCACCGATTCTCTCGTAGTTAAAAAGAGCTTCGTAGTAACAGGACAGCTCTTCCAAGCTACTGGGTTCTGACTCTGCGACTTCTTGGAAACCAGACTCATCAGATAAGCAACGATACCTTAAACTTGCATAGAACTTTTTTTCGCAAATAGTACTCGGTGCAGACAACTCTTCAACCGAATAAAAGTTGGAGCACGCAAGTGATAGGCAAGTGGCCGGAGTTGAAAGTAGTTCTTCTCCTTCCCTGCAAAAGGAAAGCAGGTTGTACACTCCTCGATATGTAGAAAATTCGGTGTTTTTCAAATTGTTAAAGGCATCATCTACGGCAACATCACCATGAATAAAACGCACCACTTCACACTTAACTGCGGGGGAGTCAGAATATTGTGAACAGTCAAATCCAGAGCCATACTTTTCCTCAAAAGTTTGAGGGTTTAAGTACTGCATATAAATCAAATAGCTGAACTTGCCTTCTGGATTGTCTGCTTCCACAACTTCAAGAGGTGGAGCGTCTGGTGCAAACAGTTTCACACTCATCAATTGCATTTTATCAGAAGGAACCGTTCCATCAAAACCAGTGAGAAACGTGGTTGTGTGTTTCGCCAAACCCTCGTTAAACCTTTCAATAATCTCGCCTCGTGACTTAGTAGAATCGTCCATCGCAGGCAGATACAAAAAAGCCATCAAGGCACCAATCAAAACCAAACCAATTGCAGAAAGTTTCAGCCCCTTCGTTATTTTCATTAAATGAATTACTCGCACGCTTTTTTTAGTTTTGCATGGTCTATAAGCCCGTGATTTGCGAGACTACAGAGGCGGCATTTTGTGTTTTTGCAGAATTCCTTCGAGAAAACGCCCCCCGCGAGGGCTTTCTCATAAGGGCAGTGATTACAGAAGGTTTTGACGTCACAAGCGGCACAGGCCGCTGGGACTTCTTCCGAGAATTCCATGACCTTGCTGAGTTTTTCTTTGTCAATGTGGACACCCCCCTTTATATCCCCAACCACAAGTATTTTTGCAACTTCAGGGATTTTTTCGGCATTCACAATGTTTTGGCATACTGCCACTTTTCCATCAACCGTCAAAAAGAAGGAACGAGTGCCCGCACCACAGGGGAGCCATTCTAACATTTCCTTGGTATTCACATTGAGAGTGAGCCCTTTCTTTCTCATTGCTTTGATGAAAATTGGCCACCCCTTTAGAGATTCAAAATAATCTATATCTTTGTAGTCCTTGCCCCTCCCAACACCAAAGAGAACTCCCTGTGAAATACGTTGGACACCAAGGGACGTAAGAAAATCTGCAATTTTATCCTCTTTGCCAAATTTTTTTGGGGAATAGTTTACTCGCACCCTAAGTCGACTTGGGTCATGAGCTACAACTGCTTTCATAGTTTTAATCACTCCCGAGCTAGAGGGATTTCCAGATGAATCAAATCTTTCAGAATCGTGTATTTCAGGAAGTCCCTCAAAAGAAATTTGAAACATCGCTTTTGTTTCAGAGAGCAACGCATCAAACGTTTTCTTGGGGATTATGCCGTTGCTTAAAATAATAATATTGGGGTCTATCAAGTGTTCTTCTGCATATTTGACAATGTCCACAATTCTCGGGTGTAAGGTAGGCTCTCCACCCGTAATGGAGACCATAGTTGCAGTTCCCGCATACGGTGAAAAATAATCGAAAAACTTCTGGATTATATCAAAGTCAGCAGCAATACCTTTTGAACGCGCATCAACGGCGCAATAAACGCAGTTAAGATTACAAAAGTCCGTAACACTTAAACCAAGCCATGTTATTTTATCCACCAAAATCCCCCCTAGACAATTGCAGTATAAGTACCAAAGCATCCACAGTTGCTGTGGGAAGCGTGGGAGCTGTGGGTTGAGTGTGTGGAGTGAGTGGCGTGAGTTGCGTGGCTGGCGTGGCTGGCGTGGGTGGCGTGAGAACCGTGGGAGCTGTGACTGCCGTGTGAGGAGTGGGATGCAATAACCTCCCCCCCGCTGTAAGTGTGGTCAGTTATGGTTGCCCTTACAGGGGCCAGCGCAGCCGATGCAGCTACAAATAGTGTTGCAGACGTCACTAATTTGTTTTTATCGAAGAAAGCACTCTCATCTGAAATCAACTCTTTGAGCTTTTTCTTGAGTTTTTGTGACACAGTAAGCTATGTGCCCGGAGTATTTATTACTTTTCAGGGGGTTTTGCCCAGGCTTTCAACAACTTCTCAACTTTTGGGTCTTCAGATGCCCTTTGGAGGAGGAATTCTATCATCTTCCCGTGGATTTTGCACCGTCTGTCGAGGGGCAGTTTACTAACAATGTCACCGGCCTGTTTGTAGGACTCAAGGGGACAGCTTCCGCAGAAGGGTTTTAGGGCGCAGTTGTCACAAATATTTGCAAACCCTGAAGAGGCCACCACCATGCCTTTTACGGTGTTGTTGGTTAGGATTTTTGAGAGGTCTTGGTCCACCGTTCCGACTTTGAAATCCTCAAACATCCGTCCTTCATCGCAAGTATAAATTGAACCGTCGGGGGAGTATGCAAGCTG
>JAAOXW010000025.1 GCA_018221005.1 Candidatus Altarchaeota archaeon | reverse complement strand
TTCTTAATAGAGTTCATGAAGGCCTCAGAGATATTGACAAAGGAAGTGTAGAAGGCCAAGATAGCTACGAGTGAAATCACATACCCAATACCAGAGCTATGGTAGAAGAGTAAGGACACTGTGCTTAGGTCACTCATGGGACCCACTGACACAGAAGTGATGGCATATGCGAGATACACCAAGAGAGCAACAAAGAACGCCCCAAAGAAATTATAGCGGGCCTCGCTTTCCTTTTTGCGCATCTTAGTTATTTCGTAGATTGAAGGGTGACCAAAGAGGGCAAAAATACTTACAGATAGTAGGAAGGGAAAGGCAGCCCAACTCCCAAAGGCAGGCACTGAAACATTGAGGGCGGCCATATTGAAAGGCACAAGAAGTGCAATAACAAAGAGGAGTGCGAGGGAGAGATAGATAGCTACGCGGTCAAAGATGTGACTGTTCTGGATTACGGGCCATGCAGCTAGAACAAAGAAGAGTGTGCCCCAGTATTGAATTTGGCCCCCAAAGAGTGCAAAGAGTTGCTGGCCCGCCCCCATAACATAGGCAACCAGTGCGCCATAGGTAAAGACGGCGAGAGAAACTCGAACCAGAGGCTTACTCCATGTCAGAAATTCCTCAACTGAACTTGGAAGGTCTTTCTTAGTTTTTCCCACCAAATCAAAGACAATGAAACCAAGCAACAATAATAGGAATGCTGCTGCTAGGAGTCCAAAGGTCGCGAGGATGACCCCCACTTCTTGGAAGAGAAAGGGCAGGACAAGAACACCAATACCAATGAAAGTGCCAATGGCATATGTGAAGGGCTTAAGCACGAAAGGGTATGGTGCAGAAGTATTAAACACTTACTTACGTAGGAATTTAGATTTATACTTCTCAAACAGCTCCGCAGCCCTGTTTTCTGGGAACTCAACAAGGAGGGCATCCACCTTCTCCTCACTCCAATCGGGGGGCACGCGCCATTTCAGACTAGCCTTCTCCAGACGTTTCAACTTCAGGCCCGTCTCTGCTTCAAGTTTCTTGAGTTCTTCAATGGCAATTAAGGCCTGCATACAAGTAGAACCGAGTTGGTGTAATTAAGGGTTATCCAAAAATATTTATAATTCAATAGTGGGTACAGAACTGTGTACTCACATACTCCAAAACTTCTCCCACAGTGGGTTGAAACAGTTGAGGTGTTCGAAAGAGATATGTTTGAAATTTTAATTCAAGAGGGGTTTACAGAACAAGCTGCGCTGAAACGATTAGAGCTGCTTCGAAAGGAGTTTAGAATAATACAGTGCAACATGGATGCATCAAATTTTGAAGAACTCATGGTATGGAAAAACCCCGATGGGTTTCTCAAATCGATGGCAGTTTTATCGTATAAAAGTCCACTCCAAGTTGATATTGTAACTACCTTTACGGAAATAATGGAAAGTGAATACGCGGACAATACCTACGCGACTAAGGATGTATTCAGGGCCTTGAGTATTTTGGATGAAAATCTTGGTGCAGAAGCCATAGATAAAATCTTAAGAAGTGCGATAAAAAGAACGGACTGTGACGCGACAGGTGCATACTGTCTGTCTTTGTACTTCGACAAATTTCTGGAGCTTTCGGTAGATGAAGAACTAATTGATGACGTTTTTTTGTATATTGAGGGGCGTTACAAAAACCTAACCGCTCTTGTTTCAAGTACACGCATAAAAGAACTCCCAAAACATCTCAGGGGAACCGCAAGAAAATGGACAAAATTGGGTAAAAAAATAAGCTCAGAAAAAATAACGGCCAGTAAACATCTTGATTTTGATGTTGGTTCTTGTAGCGATATGGCAGAATATCATAAAGAGGCTTTATTTGAAGAAGAGTCCCCCGGATATGGAAAAGCAGCCCTGCTCTACATTGATAACGAGTTGGTGGGGGCCCTAAAAATGAACGGCCATCGCTCCATCATTGGTTTGAGAACGGTGGAAAATCAAGGCAGGTATCCAATAATAACTGGGGGCTTTTATGCTACTACAAAAAAAATAACTGATGAAATTTTGAACGAATATAAGAAACTAAAAACCGACTCGCCCTTTGTGAAAATAGATTTGGAAGAACTCCCCATATTTCCCCTCGACCAGTGGAGCCCTTATAATTTCGAAAAGACAGAAGACATTTCACACCAAATTGAAGCGGCGTTCCCACATTATGAGTGAGGTACGTTCAAAGCTCAGATAAAACATCAACCACAGATTTACCATCTACAGTTAACCCAATACTCTTACACGTTCCTAAAACTTCCTTAATAGCCGCCTTCTCATCGGGCGCATTCATAAATTTTATCTTCTGCTTGACTACTTCCTTGACCTGATCCATAGTAATGTCGGCCACAGTGGAACCGTCTGCAGTTCCTTTGTCAAGTCCAATAACTTTCTTGATTAGTCCCGCAGTTGGAGGAGATCCCACTTCTACTTCAAATTTTTTGGTGACCATATCAACTTTCAAAATAACGGGCATCTTCATACCCTTGAATTCCTTAGTAATCTCATTCATCTTGGCCACAATCTGTGGTGTAGGAACACCAAGCGGTCCTAGAACTGTTCCTAATGGCGGACCGGGAGTAGCTTCACCGGCTGGAATTTGAAATACTAAAGTTTTCATTGACATTTTTCATTCACCTCAATCTGAAGATTTGATAATCCTCACTGTCTCCACAGGTAGAGTGGTAGGTATGGGGATTGCAGCCTCAATCATTTCGACTGTGACTTCCCTCTTGACCTCATCAACCCTTATAACCTTTGCTTTCTCGCCCTTAAACGGGTCACTCACAATCTCTACAAGGTCTCCCTTCTTGAGTTTGACTTCGACGTGCTTGGATTCGATGGCTTCTGTAACTTCTTCGATATTCACCACCTTATCGACCACACCACGAGCATTGTGAATTCCTGCAACTGCTTCGCGAACGTCAGATGAACCGGGCGCCTCTACAAAAATATATCCCTTCACATCCTTGGGGACAAAGACAGAGTGCACCTTGTACCCAAATTTACGAGTAGCTCGGGCTATACTTTCAACTACAGAGTATTCCCGCCCAAGTGTGGTTCTTACAGCAAATATCATTTTCTTACCTTTTCTATTTCGATTGACCTGTTTTTAAAAGCATCTTTGTTGCTTCCTAGATTCCAATCCACCCGAATAGTAGAGTGAAAAGCATACCCATAATGCCAATGGCAATCATCCCGAGGCCAACCACAATGGCGGACTGTTTAAACTCCTTCCACGTCGGCTTGCGGGCAATCTTAAGTACGCGTTTGTAATCTTTCAGGCTCATTCTTCGACCTCTATGAACTCAATGCCCAATTCACTTCCCATCTTGGCTTTCTCACGCTTCTCCATAGATTCTTGCTCGGGATAGTAAAATTTGTTCATATCCGCTCCGGTCAGGATGACAAGAATTCGGACAGTGTTGCCTAATGTTTCGTCAGGCAAACCTACACCCCAAATTAATTTGGCATCGCTGTTCAGGTACTTGCTTATCAAGTCAATAATATTGTATGACTCTTCAAGTTTCAAAGATTTACTTCCTTCTATGTAAATCAAAGCACCCTTGGCACCTGATAGTTCAACGTCGAGTAGTGGGTTGTTGACTGCTTTGAAGACTGCCTCTTCAGCTCTCTTCTCACTGTCACTTTCCCCTACACCAATCAGCGCAGTTCCAGCTCCAGTCATGACTGCTTTCAAGTCGGCGAAATCAACATTCACCAAGCCTTGACTAGTTACCATGATGGTAATGGCTTTGACTGCATTAGAAAGTACTTCGTCTGCAACCCTGAATGCCGTAACGAGTGGCAAGTCAGGTACAATTTCTAAGAGTTTCTGGTTGGGAATAATAATTACTGCATCCACATGGTTCTTAATTCTCTCAAGTCCATATCGAGCATTCTCCCATCTAAGTACACCTTCGTTGTTGAAGGGTAGAGTCACGACTGCAATAGTTAGTGCGCCTGACTTCTTGGCCAGCTCAGCCACAATGGGCGCTGCACCAGAACCAGTTCCACCACCTAGACCGCATGTAATAAAGGCCAAGTCCGGCTTTCCAATGGCTTTCTTAAGATTAGTTTCATCTTCCTTGGCAGCTTGCTCTCCCACATTGGGGTCTGAACCTGCACCCAAGCCCTTGGTGACTTCTCTACCGATGAGAATTTTGTCTTTAACATCAATTTTAGCTAAATCTTGTGCATCAGTATTTATGGCTGCCATTTCGGCACCTTCAATACCCATCTCCTTAAGCCTAACAATAGTGTTCCCTCCGGAGCCACCAACTCCAAAAACCTTGATTAGAGGACTGTGGCTATTCAGGAATTTTTCATACTCCTGTTTATTTTTCTTTACTCTTGTTGCTTTCTTGATCATTTTTTTCATCTATATCACCATCTGTTTTACCAATAAACTCCACAGTTTTAAAAACTGTGTATGTGAGGAGCTCAGTTCGTAAACGTTCCTGCGCGAAATCGGGAACGCCTTCAATCACTATTTTTTCGCCTTCTTTGCTGTATTTCAGCTCCTTTCCAAAGTGAAACATCAATAAGCCCTTTATCTGCTCATCGAGATCAGACACAATTCTGTTTATTTTTATCTTATATGCCAAGCGTCGTCCAGTTAGTGGGTTGTTAAAATCCACTATAATCCTGCCGGAACTAACACTAATCACTGTGCCCATCTTATTGTCAAGGGTCAATTTCAGCCCTGGATATGGAACAATGTTCTGCTTTTTGAACTCCCTCAGCTGAAAGAGTTTTATGAGCTTTGCATCTCTTTTCCCAAAGCCATCTTCTGGCGGAATATCCAGTTCGCACTTATCCCCCACCTTCATTTCGAGCATGGCCTTCTCAATTCCTTTTATGAGATGACCTGCACCCATAATGATAGTAAGTGGGCCCTTGGCATTTTCCAAGTCCTTGGGGTCTGTAGAATCAAAAACTTCCCCCGTCTCGAGTCGACCGACATATTCCATTTCAACAAATTGGCCGAGTTTCACTCTCTTCCCTGAATTCGGGCTTAATAAGCCTGTTCATTAACATGGGGGTGGTGAAAGAAACTCATCTGGCTAGAAAAGTTGTTCCTTAACATAGAGGTGATGCAGAAGCATCATCATGGTCACCAAAGTTATTACCCACGGTATGGGGCTTTGCAGAAAGAAGGGCAGCCTCGTTGAACGCCCAAGTATGTAGAGGGCACCTACAAAGAAGGATGCAAATAAGATGGATATAGTTTCCTCGTCTCTATACGCAAAGTAGATTGAAACGGTGGCCAGGATTGCAGAGGCAGCGGCGAATCTAAAGACAAAGATGTCTGAGAGGTGGAAGTATACTAAAGATGCGAGAACTATGAGCACTCCAAGAACCCTTCTGAAGCGTCTCTGGAAGAAAGTCTGTGGGCCCATGAGTGCAATACCTGTTACAAAAAGTAGGAAGGGAAGGAAGTAGCCCCCAAGTCCCCTTTCTGCCGCAGTCAATCCCATGGCAAAGGCGATGAAAGTCAAAAACCAGTAAAAGAGATTCTGAAAAGAGAAGAAGTTGTGACCCATGTATCCCTTTGCTTCCAAACTGTCAATGAAATTTTCAACATCGGTGACTGCAGTTCCAAGCCACGATGCGAAGAAAGGATAAACCTCTCGAGTCTTGCCGTACTTCTTCACAAAGGTGTGCGTCCTACTTTCTTTTTCGGTCAATTCTTCAGTTCGATTCAACCACTTGTCAATTCTAATCAGTGGCGCAAAAATAAAGAGGAAGGTGAGGTAGGAAAGTGCAATACCCATGAGAGTTAGTAAACCGAATTGGTAGAGAATGTCTTGAAATGAGAGAATGAATGAGACCGACATGAAGGTCACAAAGACTGCGGCAAGAGAGGGTTTGTACAATTCATATACTTGATACAGTGGTTTTTTTGAGGTGTAGTGGCGATATGCAATGAAGAGGTTAATGAAGAATGAAACTGACGCAACAACAAAGTACGCGATGGGGGCCACAGTATCATATTTTTGGAAGAGAATTACATGAAGGAGTGCAGTAAAAATCACAGTCAGTAGAGCAACAAAAGTAATAATGAACCCACGTCTAAGAGAGCGCAAGAATACGGTCCCCGTCACAAAGAGGGAGAGAAAAAGTCCTTCGAGGGCAAAAATGAAGTGAGAATCTAAGTATACCAGCTGCGAAAAAAAAGCAGAAGTTATACCAAAGACGGACAAAAGAATTACAAGCAATATGTCCTTACGCGGAACCACAAAGTAAAGGGCATCAGGAGACTTTTAACCTTTTCTTACCCTGCGAGCGGGCTTTTTCGAGGGCTTTGTCCCATTTTTTTAGATCCATAAAAATTGAGTTGGCAGCTTTGCGAAGAACCGGCGCATCTTGCTCATACGTTTTGATTAGGGCTTCAGTCTTCTCTTTACTCTTTTCAAGCGCAGCTAGGCTGGCTAGAAGCTTTTTTTCTTTTTCAGAAACGAGAGACAAGTCGTCCTGCTTAAACATAGCCTCAACTTCATCCATCTTCAGCGGTTGATTAACTAACTCCATCAGAGTGTCGGTGAGTTGTTGTGGCTGATCATCCCAGATAGTTTCAATTTCCTTGCCGAGACCTAGTTTTCGGGAAACTTCTGCTTTGCTAAGACCCTCGATATAGGATGTGAGCTCGAGTTTGTTCATCAAAAACCAATTGGTGAAGGGGGGAGGAGTATATTTCACATCCCGTTTAATTTCCCTTGACTTCCAGGAACGGTAGGCCAGCGCGTGTTTAATCATATATTGTGAATCCACAATAATCATGTTGCCTCGGCCAAACAATTCGGAGATGAGGGACCATTCACAATTTAAAAATTTAAGTTCCACAAGTCGGTCCCCATTAAGTTGGGTTATACTCTCAAGAAATTTTCCAGAAAAGAGTTTTCGGAGTAACATGGAAAATGAATCGGCCCCCTTACTTGAAACTCGGGGGGCATAGTTGGAAAAGTAAAAACCGCCGGGACGAAGGATTAGAAATTTAGTTGCTCCGGACATCTCTAATACGAATATCGAGCCCCTCCGCCAAATCTTCCCCACCCTCCTGCGGGGATTTTTCTCTTTCGGGCTCTGAGTCAGGCTGACGCTTGGATTTAATAACAACCTTCGAACTCCTAATCCGCTCAGCAACATCATCACCGAAGTAATCATAGAACTTTCGTGTAAGTCTTAAAAGTTTGGTATTGCCTTGGGGGAGGGGATTTATTAGGCCCATATCCGAAAGCTTTCTTATGTGGTCGTATGCCCTGTTTCCCCTTGCTTTTACTATTTCACTCTGCCGGATGGGCTCATAGTAAGCAATAGTAGCAAGAGTGCGAAGCTCGGCATTGCTAAGCTCACCCTTGCCCAGCATCCAAAGCTCCTCTATGTAGGAACCTTCAACAGTCATAAGAACTGTATCAGTGTCCTTATCCAGCAACACATGAATGGGTCCGCGATATTTATCTTGGAGCTCATCAACCGCACTCAAAATCTCTTCGCGAGATGCATTGAGGATTTTAGATATTTCGTCGAGAGTCAGCCTCTTGCCCGCCATGAACAATGCGGCTTCCACCCAACTTTCTAACTCTGATGCTTCCATTCCAATCCTCCTGTTCAACTTCAACTACGTCACGGTTGGCCAACTCAAGCAATGAAAATAAAATGAGTGGGCCCATCGCCTCAATTACAATACTGTCGGGAAGCTCCATCAAAAGCTTTTCCATAAATTGGCTCAAATCGATGGCGTAGAACTTAATGTCTGGTCTAGCTTTGCGGGCCAATGCCTTTCCCTTTTCGAGTTGGAAGGCACTGTTCAATGCATCAAGAAGTTCAACCACAGTAATCTTCCGCTCAACTCTGCGGGAGATGGGAACTATCTCAATGTCAGGAACCCCTAAAATCATACCGGGGTCCTTAATGCTATCGGGTTCTTCCTCATCAAAAACAGTACTCTTAAGACGGAGCAAAACTGCCGCAGTCAAAATTGCATTGCCTGAAATTCTTAAGTCGGCCCTCTTCTTTATTTCGTCAATATACAGCTTACAAAGCTTGATAATGTCAACATCCCAAGGATCAATCTCTCTTTCGCTGATAAGATTAACAATCCGGGGTTCTACTTTGTGTAAATCCTGTATAGCGATTTCTACGGGGTCCACACATCAATCTAAGTCGAAGTAGTATTAATAGCATTTGAATTTGCAGTCTAAAGTTTACTTTCAACCACAATCCAGGTATATGCTAAAGAAGTTAGAACGGGACCCACCACCAAACCTGCAAACCCAAAGACCTTTACTCCTGCAAACATGGAAAAGATGAGGATTCCGGGATGCATATTTCCACGATATTTCATCCTAAAATAAAAATCAGCAACCGTGTGCCACAAAATTAAGTAGATAATAAGTATGGTAGCACCAAGATATTGGCCCGCCATAAATTTTTGGAAAATAATCCATGCAAAAACCATAGAACCGGAAACAATTGGAATTGGTCCAAATAGTCCCGCAAGGGTTGCATACAAAAGGGCCATCGGTGTGTTTGTAATTGAAAGAACAATAGTGCCCAAAATCGTATACGCAAACATACTAGCAAAAACACCCATCACAATTGCCCGAAGATTTTGACTTCCCTCTTTCATCAAGGCATTGGCTTTTTTATGTGGGAAAATTTTCTTGAGGGCATCCTTTATTTTATCTCCATCTTTGAGGAAGAAGAAAGTTGCTATAAAAGTCAGAAGGGCCCTTATGGTTACTCCGGGAAGAGAAAGCAGCAACCCAGACAGGAACTCATAGGTGGGGACTTGTGAACCCACATCAATTATTCTTAATTGAAGCTCCGGTGAAAAAGTATTGAATATTTCAAATATGTAATTCACTTGGTCGTATAAGTAAAAGGAAAAGTGATATACAAAAAGAAAGGAGACGACCACACAGAGGAGTGTGAGCAAAGCGGCAGAAAGATAGCCCGGCCTCTTTTTGTAGAGGGGATAAAGCAAGGTTGAAAAAATAGTTGCAAGCACAATTGACCCAAAAAATGGCTTAAAAAACCATAGAAGAATTAGCAAAAGTACTAGGCTCTCTATCATAGAATTAGAAGTTAAAGAAGTTAATAATAGTTTCCAGGAGTCGCTGAAGGAAATTGCATTGCCGGAGGGTAGAATACTTAAGAGGTACTTTGTGGCCGTCATACATTCCAATAAACTCGACCTCGTGTGCACCGCAACTTAAACTAAAGCAGTTGTCAGTTAGTTCCCAAGTAGAAGTTATGCAAAGTTCTTTTTTATTCCATGTCTCTTGGAACTCTGGTTCGGGTAAGTCCTCAATAAGTATTTGAGTCCTCTCCCCATTCACATAAACTTCGTGTGTTCCAGGGGTTACAGTGAATTTTTCAGAAGCGTCTCCACGAATTAATAAATTATTCCTAACCTCAGAACCTACCGTAATATTCACATAGGCCATGCCATCTAGCTTTACCTCAAGTTCACAGTCAGAATAGCAACCAGTAGGATAGTGAAGGTTATAGGTTAATTCACTTCTGGGGGCCACCTCGTAGAAACAGTCACCACACATGAATTTTCCCCCACTTACAAAACCACTCACACGCTCCCCTGATTCAACATTCAAACATTCGTCGAGTTCAAACTTCATCGGAAACTCTTCCGGCACTCGGCATTCTTGTTCTCCGCCAACTTCAAAAGTTCCATTAGTGGAATCTCCAAGCATACTCACAATGTAGGGAACATAAAAGAAGGTGCCTGCTTCGATTTCCTGAACTCTGTAAACCCAGTAAAGTTTATTTTCACCGGGCGGCATAATAATGTAATCCGTACTGTACAAGGGCTCCATCTCGAAGTTGGAAGGCGTAATTAATCGGGATGAAAACGCAATGGGAAAGCTAAAGGGATTATTGGTTGAAATTTCAATTAAAACATCCCCACCCCCACCGGTGCTGGTTGCAGTTGTTGACAAATCAAAACTAACGTTTTTTGAGGATAAAACGTGTAAATCGAAGTATTCATTGAGACTGGTCTCACCGGTGTAGCTGGCTTGCACAAATGAGCTATTGCCGTCGGCACCCTTATAGGTTGAAATGTGGAGTGCATCAAGTGCGCCATATTGTCCAAAGGTCGCATCAAAGGGCAACCAGCCGTATTCTGTCTTTATCTCAGCCCATGCATGGGGCAACCATCCTTGGTCCCCATAGGCAAAACCACTTATGTAGCGGGCATCGTAGCCACGGACTTTTGAGAGGGATAAAAATAGATGTGTGAATTCATCACAAGTTCCTTTGCGGTGAGTGAATACAGTTTGAGCTGCTTCTTCAACAGTTCCCAGTGCAAGGTCATAATTTATATTAGTATATACCCAATCAGCCAACCTTACTGAGGTTTCAAAAATTGAGTCTGACTTTAGTGAGTTTGAGAGTGCGGTAATTTGTGAATTTGATTCAGTGAGTGGGGTTATACCATATGAGGCGGAGCTAAAATCTCTGGCTTGTTTGCGTTGAACGGTGCAATTAACAGTTCTAAAATATGGTGGAAAATCAAGTTCAGTAGCTGTGCATTCAGCAACCTGCCATGCGGTTGTTTGTGGAAATTCCAAAACTTCAATAGTTCCCCTGCCCCCTGAAATAACAACACCGGTAGCGACATCAATGGTTGCTTCAGACATGAAGGCTGCTGCACCGGAGAGTATGATGAATAAAATGAAGTATATTTTTCTCAGCACAGCATGGTACCAAAGTTAAACTAATTATGTCTTTTTACAGTTGGAGACCTCAAAAGGGGTGTGGGGTACTCCTCACTTCTTCCTGACATACTTTCTAGCAACCTTACTCACTATTTCCTTAGTGCCGAGTCCAAGAGAAAGACCTAACCCAAGGGAGAGGCCAAGACCAATTGAGGCTACTAAAATTAGTAATAGATAATTTAGAAGATTGGCTGCCTGTGGGTAAATCGACGTCAGAGCAAGAATCAGTGTAAGATAAACTACGAGATAGTATGCAAGGTCTGCCAGATAGGGTGACTTGGAGTGCTTGGTTAGCCCCTTCCTCAGATAATTAGCAATTTGTAACCCCACATATGCGACAATAAGAGCTTCAACAAAGAAGACACTCAAAGTTTTGATTTCATCCATAAACGCCGCAAGAGCTGGCACACTCATAGCAAGTAGTGCCTCTATTATGAAATACAAATAAGTGTACCACTCAACAAAGAGTCTGATAAAGTCAACTAAGTCTATGCCCAGAAAGGAAGGTTCTGCATTGATTGAAGCCAGCGCTTCCTTGAGCTTAAAGGCATTAAGTACCCGCTTCACAAGTGCCCCTAAAATTTTCCCTACCAAAATACCGGCAAGGAGCAGAAGCACAACCTTTGCAAGTGTAGCGCCTGCGGTCATAAGAGAGGCCTGAAGTGTATTATATGCAACTTGTAATAGCTCAGACAATGCCATGTGACCATAGTAATTGGGTAGTATTTATTCGTTACAAATCCAATCACAGTGGCATGTTGCAGTCTACTCTTTAAAACCCCTATGCGGAAAGGTTAGGTGCCGTACAGAGAAATTAGTGGAAGGCTAAAAGTTAAACCCCGGCTTTACCAAGAAAAAATACTTGCAACGGCAGCAAAGGACAATACTTTGGTCGTTCTTCCAACAGGACTTGGAAAAACCTTGATTGCGATAATGATGGGTTTATTGAGAGAAAAAAAGGGTAAGGTGCTTTTACTTGCACCCACCAAGCCACTTGTAGAACAGCACGCTAAAAGTATTGAAACTTCAACCGGAATTGTGCCCGTAGTTCTGTCCGGAAAAATTCCACGATCAAAACGGCTTAAGCTGTGGGAGAGTGCGGACTGGATTGTTGCCACACCTCAAACAGTTCAGAATGATCTTTTGAGAGGTCAAAAACTCAACGAAGTTAGTTTGTTAGTTTTTGATGAGGCACACCGGGCAGTTGGAGAATACGCCTATGTGTACATTGCCCAAAAATACAAGGACGACGCCATCAATTCTCAGGTACTTGCACTGACTGCGTCCCCTGGAAAAGATCAAGAAAAAATTAAGGAAATTATGAATAACCTCTTCATAAAAAATGTCGAAATTAGAACTGAAGCTGACGCGGACGTCCGACCATATGTCGGAAATAAAATGATAACTTGGCTTGAAGTTAAGTTATCCGACGAATACAAACAGTTCACAAGCAAAATAAAAAATGTCTTAAGAAAATATGTTCGAGCACTGAAGCAAATGGACCTGCTTGGAACTGCCAATTTGAATAGAATTAGGAAAATGGATTTAATTGAAATTCAAAAGGGTGCGGAAGATCCGGATGCCATGAGCTACTCTGCGGCAGCAATAAAGTGTATGCATGCACTTGAGATGGCTGAAACTCAAAGCATTGAAGCTTATGGTGCTTATCTCAAAAAATTGGAAACAGATAGGAGTCGCGCAGCAAGAGAATTGCTGGTGCAGCTTCCCCCTCCCACAAAAAATATGGAGCACCCAAAGATGACGCGCCTAATGGGCTTAATCAAAAAATCCGCAAAAGACGGGCAAATCATTGTTTTTTCTCACTTCAGACATCAGGGGAAGGAGATTGTATCTGCGCTGGAAGCAAAAGGTGTGAGTGCCCAAGTCTTTGTAGGGCAAAGAGAAGGTATGAGTCAGAAACAACAGAAAGCAACTATTGATGCTTTCAAAAGAGAAGAGTTTCAGGTGCTGGTTTCAACTTCCGTTGGAGAGGAAGGCATTGACATTCCTTCTGTCAAATTAATTGTATTCTATGAACCCGTACCAAGTTCGATTAGGCTCATTCAAAGGAAGGGCAGACTTAGGGGGGGAGGAAAAGTGAAAATATTAGCTACC
The DNA here is from genome assembly GCA_018221005.1 of Candidatus Altarchaeota archaeon. Lineage (GTDB taxonomy): Archaea > SpSt-1190 > SpSt-1190 > SpSt-1190 > SpSt-1190 > JAAOXW01. The sequence goes on along the minus strand of JAAOXW010000025.1, from coordinate 14,435 downwards.
TCAGGAACTAAGGAACAGGCATATTTGTACAGCTCCCGAAGACGTGAGTGGAATATGATACAAACTCTAAGGAGTATGAGGCCCGGGGGGAAAATTTTGGTCCGCACACCCAAGGGACAAAAGGTTTTGGGCTCCTTCATTCCACAGGGTGTTGAAGTAATTATTGATGACAGGGAATTTGATTTAGCCAAAAGGTTGGAAGGGGCAACAACTCAAAGACTTCTCATAGGGGATATAATTATATCTGACAGAATTGCAATTGAGAGAAAAACAGCTGCAGATTTTGTGAATAGTATTGTTGATGGCAGGCTCTTCAAACAAATGACTAAATTACAAGAGTTGTATGACAACCCCCTCCTACTAATTGAGGGCAATGATCTCTACACCCACAGAGCAGTACATCCAAATGCCATACGTGGAGCATTGGCAAGTTTAGTTATTAACAAGGGTGTGCCCGTTATCTTCACCAAGGACCTTGATGAAACTGCAGACTTCATAAAAGTGCTAGCAGTTCGGGAAACCAAGGAGGGAAGGAGCCCTTCAGTCAAAACCCCCAAGGCTAGCAACCTCAAGCAACAACAGGAATTTTTAGTGGCGTCCTTACCGGGAATAAATTTAGTACTAGCTCGTCGTCTGCTTGAGGCCTTTAGCTCACCGATAAATATATTTAGGGCAACTACAAAGGAGCTCAGTGGGGTCGAAGGAGTCGGCCCAAAGAAGGCAAAAACCCTTGCAAGGGTCTTGTCAACAAAAAACGAGGAATAACCATGAATCTCATAATCGCCTTCACCTTTGTAGTAACCAGCCTCTTCTTCATTGTGCCACTTCAACTCGTGACTCAGTACTTTGACGATATCCAAATTCGTCTCTGATTAAAACACCAATTTTGCCATAACTACTGCTGCAATTAATAGGAGAAATATTAGAAGCATCTGAGGTAAGGAACTTCCATCTTCTTGAGTAACTTGGTTGGATAATCCCGCCACGAGTTCATCAAGTCGAATTTCTGCAAGCTCAAATCTACTTTCGTTGAAAAGTCTTTCTACTTCATTGAGGAGTGCCTCCTCCTCCAAACTAACAACCTTGCCTCGCGCCTCGACTATCTCATCCCACAGATTCGAAGAGTCGGGTTCATAAACTAAGATGGATGCAGAGTCACGAGTGTTGTTGAGTTCCACAGTAATCGAATAATCCCCTGCGGCATCTGGAGTGAAAGTGATATACTCTTTCTTACCATAACTTCCAACCCAAACATCCTTACTAGACCAATCTAAATTAGAACCATATGCTTTAATCTCGTACACTTTCCCCTCCCCCGTTAGGGAAATTTCAAAAACTTGACTTTCGTTAAAGGGCATCCTTACGAAAGTTGGAGAAAGCTCAACACTTGTAGATGCTGAGACAGAAGAGAGTAAATTTATTACGAGGAAAACCAAAACTGAAAAGTTACGGACGTGCATGACTATCTACAGAGGAGTTATTATAAAAACACGACGGATAGCTCTTAGTGAGTGGGCCTGCAATTTCAACCGTCATAAATGCTCTCAAGGAAGGGGAAAGGGTTAAAATTGCGGGAACCTTAATAGGCGTAAACGCCGTAGAAGGGGGTTTAAAGATGGATGACGGAACCGGCATGGTGGATGTCATCTTCAAAGACCCAAAAATGAAGGAAAAAATAGAAACCTATAACTCGGGGGACCAGTTGGTAGTAATTGGTCGTGTTTCAGAAGCTCCAAGTAAGATGGAAGGGGAGATACTCCGTAAGATTGTGGGTTTCGATTCCGATCGGTATAGACAAGTATTAGAGGTGTGGAAAGATGTTCGAAGCAAGATTAAAGAATCCAATGGTCTTAGTTAATCCAATTAGGGCCATCTATGAATTAGTGAAAGATGATATTTCAATTCATCTCTCAGACGAAGGTTTGATTATGAGGGCCATGGACCCTGCGAATGTAGCAATGATTATTTTCAAGCTAAAGAAAAGTGCCTTTGAAAAATATGAGTTGAAGAGTGAAACTTACATCGGAGTGAATATGGAACGCTTATTTAGAATTTTAAAGAGGTCTAAGAGCAATGTGCCCCTCGACATAAAAATTGAAGATGGGAAGATGACCTTAGTATATGGAACTAAAAGTATCCGCAGGTTCACAACACCCCTACTTTCATTGGAGAGTGGACCAAGGCCAGAACCTTCACTAAAATTCACTGCCAATTTCGAAATAGACCCACGGGAGCTAAAACAAGCCATTGAAGATTCAGAAATTATTAGTGATGCCGTTGTTTTCATTGCGAACCCGGACGAACTCATGTTAGTGGCTCAGGGCGATTTTGGAAGTGTTGAGACTATTATGAAGGAAGGGGATGGAATCCTGAAGATTGATGTTGAAGAGAATGCAAAATCCAAGTACAGTTTGGAATACCTGAAGAAAATGATGAAGGGCCTAAAGGTCGGTGGAAACGCCAAGCTTATGTTGAAAACAGATTTTCCCATGAAGTTAGAGTTTAAGGGGGAAGAGGCGGAACTTTCATTTATTCTAGCACCCAGAATTGATGTGGAATAAGTTATTACAAAGTTGCAATTGCTTTGACTGCATCAATAAAAGTTGTACACTCTTCTTCTGTGTTGTATAGATATAGTGACGCTCTCACACTGCCCTTCAAGTTTCGGGCATTAAACCAGGAGTGTACACAGTGCGCCCCGGAGCGAACCATTATCTTTGCGGATTGATCCAACATCAGAGCAACTTCATGCGGGTCTTTGTCTTTTATATTGAAGCTGAAGATTCCTGCTCTTTGTGAAGGACCCGCAGGTCCAATTAAGGAAATAGCTTCAAGGTTCAGTAGTTCGTCTGTAAGTTGTTTATTGAGTTCCTGCTCGTGGTGTTGTATCTTTTTCATTCCAATATTTCTAAGATAAGTTACTGCTTCAGAAAAACCGATTATTCCAGCATAGTTTTGTAGGCCTGCCTCGAATTTCGCAGGGGCGCCCTCAAACTCTGCAGAGGTGTAGGTAGCATCCCTAACAGTACTGCCACCCAACAAAAAGGGTTGGAGTTGGTCTAACAACTTTGCTTTTCCATAGAGTGCTCCAATACCCGAAGGGCCAAGCATCTTATGCCCTGAGCAAACCATGAAGTCTGCGTCCAACTTCCTCATATTGAGTTCCTTGTGGGGTGCTGACTGTGCACAATCAAGCAGGACTAGGGCTCCATTGCGGTGGGCAATTTTTATTATTTTTTCTACGGGAAAACTAACACCGTCAAGATTGCTTGTGTGTACAATTGATACAAGGCGAGTGCCTTCAATTTGTTTTTCGAACTCAGCTAAGTTGAAAGTGTTGTCTTGATTACTCAAAACCACTTGGTGTAAAATTCCTTCCTTAGTTAAATTCTGCCAGGGTAATAAATTGGAGTTGTGTTCCTTGTCTGAAGTGAGTACTTTATCCCCACTCTTTAATCCCAGTGAATTTGCAACAAGATTTATTCCCTCTGTAGCATTTCTTGTAAAAATTATTTCATTTGGTTTTGTGCTGAAAAAGTTGGCAAGGTTCTTTCTTGCGGCGGTAATTTCTCCACTCACTTTACTTCCAAAACCATGAATACTTCTACCGGCACAAGCAGGAAATTCATAGTAGTACTTGTTCATGGCTTCGACCACTTGTTTAGGTTTAAGACTGACACATGAAGAATCTAGGTAAATTACATCTTTTTTGAGGACAGGAAAATCGTTTCTAATAGTTTCAATATTCATTTCAACAACCTCGTATAAACTCGATATGGCTTAGGTCCCACCACTGCATTACCATTGACAAAGACAGTGGGCGTGCCGTACAGTCCTGTTTTTTGTAATTCTATTGCTTGTGCAGCAGTTATCGCAGACACATTATTAGTTATTATTGACGCTTGTACCAACTCCGAATCCATACCTATTTCTTCCACGAGCTGCATTATTACATCTTCGTCTTTCAGTAGAAGGGGGTCTAACTCAAATAAGGCATCATTAAGGGTGATGAATTTTTGTTTATCTATTAAATAAATGGCATTAAGTATATCAGAGAGGTGGTCATTTTTACCCTTAATAGGAAAGTGGGCAAAAACAAAATTCACATCGTCCCTCAGTAATAATTTTTGTATTTGTGGGTAGGCCTCTCGTGTATATGGACAAGCGTAGCATCCAATAAAAATAACATCATTTTCAGCCCCCCTGTCATAGGTGGGAAAAATATCTAAATTCACATTGGCAAGAGTCAGGTACTTTGGACTTGGTGAGTTTGAGGGACAAGCTTCTCCTGTTTCAAGGGAGGATGTTTTCTCATTACTGCCCAATGGATCAAAAATGCAGAAGCCGGATTCGTTAGGACCGTTGCAATCGCCATATAGGTAGTAATTGTAGCCTCCAATTCCCATATAAACAAAACTAATTAAAAATAGGAGAGTGAATGCCAGGGAAAGTAGTTCAAAATTTTTATAGATAATTTTTGCAAATCTAGGATGTCTTCGAAGTAGCTTTCCTGTAAGCTGACTTTTCAACCTAAGGTCTAACCCAGATTCACATTTTCTTAAAGTAAGTTTCCTAAAAACACAATCGAAAGCTTCCTTCGCAAGCGGTCGGTGACGAGCACTGAATATACTCAAAGTGCCGAAAACCACTAATGCGAGGATACATATCATTTATTCACCCGTTGCTGGGTCATCTTCAACTAGTTCACATTCAGTTAGGGTTGCCAATTGAGATAACGATTGTTCTCCGGGGTATAAGTTACCCCCAATTACCCATGTTGGGTATCCACTTATTCCTGCACTTGAACATGCATTTCTATCCAGATCACAATCTACATAATTCACAACTTCAAATGAAGCGCCAAAGAGCGCTTTTTGATTCTTGCAGTGAATACACCATTCAGTTCCATACATAACTGCCCCATTATCTGTAAGACACTGTGCAAAGGTATTGTATTTACCTACACCTTTTGGCAACACACTAAGCAGTACTAAACCAATTAACAAAAATAAAAAAATAAATTTGGCTTTCATTTTGCCAACTCACCTTCGATGACCTGTTGTAATACCTCAAATGGTTGTGCACCAACTATTAGCTGTCCGTTAATCAGAAAGCTGGGTGTCCCACCAACACCTGCCGCTTGTCCATCTTGCAGGTCCTTGGCCACTTCTGCAGCCATGTCTCCAGAGTCTAGACAGCTATTGAAGGCTATGTTATCCAAACCTATATCAATAGCATATTGCTTGAAGGCCGTAACGCCCCCTGAAACTCCGCTATCAAATAGTGCATCGTGCATTTCCCAGTACTTGTCCTGTTCACCTGCACACTCGGCTGCTTCTGCCGCCTTCTGTGCATTAGGATGGGTCCGTGGAGGAAGGGGGAAATCTCTGTAGACAAATTTCACCTTGCCAGTTTGAATGTATAATTCATCAATCTGTCCTAGAGTTTCTGTGTAGAACCTAGCGCAGAATGGACATTCATAGTCACTCCATTCAACAATGGTCACTGGTGCATTTGCATTGCCCTTGACGGCATCATCATCAACCAATAAAGCGATGGCCGCTGCATTAAGTGCCAACCCACCTTGGGAAGGTTGTTCACCTCCGGAAGGAACTGCATCAACGACCTCGTCATCAGCAGCTTCCTGTTCCTGTTGTGCTCCTGCACTCAAGCCAAGTAAACTTGCCTTTATTCCAAGACCTCCTGTGAATACTGAGACCAATAAGATTAAGCCCAATACTCCTGAAATTATTTTCCAAAGATCTACTTTACTAATTGTTAGTGTTTCTATTTTAGCTTTTTTTGTTTTATGTTTTGTCATTTATTTCACCCCTTATACGAATCTTGATTTTCCTGCGTTTATATTGCTTACCCCAATTAATACGCTGTCTCCTTGAAGCTCATGTGGTAAGTAACTGGGCCAGCATCCGTAGCCTCTGTTCTGAGTTCCCAGGCCATCAATTTTGAAAACCCTTCCGCAATTTATACATCGAATATCAGAGCCTATCTGTTCATAGCCCTTGTATCCCCCACAAACATCGCAAGCATCAAAGGCAGTCCTTACTTCACCATCACTACCCAAGACTGCAAAATATTTTACAGCCACTCCATCTGTTTCTGCCTCATAAAAGGACAGGGTACTCGATAAGTCAGATAGGGAGATTTTGACCTTTCCCCCCGCTTCAGAAGCGCCATCGTTAGAACTTGTATTAGTAGTTCCTGATGCATATCCAAAGAAGAGCAAGAGTAGTACTCCCAGTACACCAACCATTGTTATTTTTTTCATTTTGTTTTCAACCCCCACATCCACAGCCACCAGTTCCGCCACCACCACAGCCGCTTCCCTTGGGAACAACGACAGAGTCTAACTCTTTTTGTACATCCCCAATATTGTTAACATCGATAGTATCTTTAACGATGAAAGTTCCCGGAATCATTCCCATCCAGCAACTGAAAGTAATCAGCCCTTCCTTAGTTGGTGTGAATTCGATAGTCTGTTCACCTCGCTGTACATCAAAGTTCAAATTTAATTTTGGAACTTGAATTGCATTATTGCATCCATTTATTTCTTCACCATAAATGTTCCACTTCACAGGGACCCCTGTTTTCAAAACAAATTTATTTGGTTCCCAGCCATACCTTGTGACTTTCATATTGATTTCTTGATATCCATCTTTCAACACAATTCCAGTTCCTGACGCGGCACTTGCCATTCCGCCAGTATTGGCGGCTTGAGCCAAAGTTAGAAGGGAACCTACATCAAATCCAGTTCCCGTCAACACCAATCCATTGTTCATCATGAAAAGTCCCATAACAATCACGAGCGCCCCTGATGCCTTCAATATTTTCTGTGTAGCTCTAGCCGAAATCATACTGGCAAAATATCCAAAGCCAATCATCGCAGGTAGAGTTCCAAGACCAAAGGCAAGTAATAGTTTTGCGCCTTCAAACAAACTGCCCGTTCCCGCCGCCATAATGTAAATTGCCTGCAGAGGTCCACAAGCAAGCATCAACCCATTGAGTAATCCGATAACTAATGGACTTGAACTTTCTCTCGACTTAGCTCCAACAAATCTCAGGAGAAACTTGGGCGTCCTTAGTTGGAATTTTCTTAGGGCAGGTACCACGTTTAACATTTTCAATCCAAAGACAATGAGGAATAGTCCAGCAAGCAAGCCTACAGTTCCCCTCATCATAGGTGTAAATGCAATTATGGAGCCCAATAAGCCGAAGGCAGCACCAATTACAGTGTAGGAAATTGTTTTCCCAACACCATACATCAAATGTGATTTATGAGATTTTTTTCCATCTTGTGCATTTTTCGTAGTATATGAAATCACAAATCCACCACACATACTAATACAATGAAAACCAGTTAGTAGACCAACAACAAAGAGTAAACCATAGCCCATATTTTGGCTTATGGTAGGTAGTTGGATGCCTTCAACGAAACCAAATAAAAAATATGCTGCAATTAAAATACCGGCAACGGCAAAAATCCAACCAAAGTTTTTACTTGACTCTTGCTCCCCCGACTCATCGAGGATAAAACAAGTGTAATTCTTTTCTTCAATTTTTGATAAAATTTTATCGATGTCTGTTTTTTTGTCATCAAAAGTAACTTGCCCCATTTCAGTTGCATAATCAAAAGATACCTCTTTCACTCCCTTAATTTGACGGGCCTGTCTTTCGATTATCTTTGTGCAACTCTCGCAAGTAGTTCCTTCTGCAATGAAACCCTTTTCTATTATCATTTTTGTTGACCTCGCGTCTAGAGAAATGTAGCTTGAAACAACTTAAGGTAATAGGTTTGAAACTAGTTTCACCAAAAATTAGCCAACCTAACTAAGTTGTGGCGTTGCTTGGTCTACGGGCAACAGTGAAAACCCAATCTTGTCCAACAATGTCCCAGCTATCGCAAGTGTCTTTGAAGTATGCTACCCTTGATTTACAAACTTCATGATCAGTCGGACAAGGCACACCAAATTTCGAAAAGACACAGTAGTCCGCATCCATGGGGGGTTCAGAACTATAGTGGAACCAGGACGTGAAATGTATATCTGCGTATGAGTTTACAATCGGGTCCATTCCAACTACAGTGGTTGCGGGTTCAATTGAAGTGAAAAACTCGGCGGGAGGGGAATAGAGGGGAAGAAAAATTAAGGGTAAAAATATCAGATGTAAAGCAGACTGCAAGATGGGTGTCTTTCTGAAACCTTCTCCAATTGCAATTGCAGCATAGATTATCATGTCGATAAGAAAGCGGTCCTCCTTGTGAGGCAGTAGTGTGAAATAAATTAAGGATAGTAAGAAGGCCACACGAGATGGCCCTTTCACCCAAAAAACCAGTAGAAGTAGTGGGGAGAAAAAAACAAGACTCTTTAGGTAGAACAACCAGTCCTTCTGCCAGAGCCACAGATAGTCGGGATGATTTATGATGTCACTAGCACCGGAAAATTGTATGACTGGATTGTGGAAATAAAGAGTTGTAAAAAGGAAATACGGCACTAAAACTATTGCCATTCCAGTCAATCGCTTCTTCCAATCCCCCCTTCGTTTTCCATACCACAAACAGAAAGGCAAAAACAAAAGGAATGTGAATCGAGACATTCCAGAGAGTGCTGCAAATACACCGGACTTCCGACCTGATGTGGAGTAACTAAGAATTAGAAAGAAACTTGCAATTATGTGGCTGAGGGGCAAGTGTGAATATTTAAAGAATACAGGTTGGCTCACAATCAACAAGCCGATATATCTTCGACTATCTTTGAACGCAAAGTAAGTAATAAGTGGGATTGAAAAGTAAATCAGAATGGACACGGCTTGCATTGTGAAGGGCATGGGAAGTCCAATTTTCCAAAGGGCACCTAAGATTAGGGGCCACACCAATGGACGGTACCACGAAGCATAACCCAAGCCACCAAAAATAAATTTTCCTAGTGCCAAATACTCAGAGGAGTCCCAACCCACCATTAATTTCTTTGAAAAAAACAGCACAACAAGAAGTGCATATATTACCCAAAAGGGTGATTTTAGTATTTGTCGCAGTTTACTGTACTGCAAACCAACGCCTCCAAGTCATTCAGTTCTAGGGCGCCAAATACTTTTCCATCAATAACAAGTTTTGGCAATTCAGTTACATTGTAAAGGATGGCAAGTGAATTTGCGACGGGATCATCCTGTGCGAGCCACAAGTTTATAGGGAAAATCAAAACATCATTATCATATTTTCGCTTTAGATAATCTAATCGCGTAGACATGGCATCACATTCACCATCACAATCATCATCAAAGAAGAAAATGACTGTACTTACATTCCACCCACAGGTTTGTTTGTATTTTTCTGTGAACATCCAGTAACGAATATTGGAAAGGAGGTATTTTTTATACAGGAGATTACTGTAATCAATATTTGAGACTGAACTTTCAGTGTAGGAGACGTACGTTTTCATTGAATCCCCCAAATCCCCAAGAGCATCTTTGAGTATGGGCCAAAAAGCATCACAAGTTGTGGTGTCTATAAGCTGACTCTCAATGAGGAGGGAAGTTGAATAAACTGAAAGCCGGTTCAACTCTTGTTCAATGGCATTTGACCGCATTGAATCCCAGAAAAATCCCATAGTAAAACCTGAAAGGAAAATAAAAGTAGTTATAATGCCGGCAAGGGGGGCGCGATTTACCATTTTCTGTCTCCTTTGACCCAAGAGTAGGTGGCTAAAAGCGTTGCTGTTGAAATCGCCAAACCATAGACAAACATGAAGAGAAAGGCGTCAAAGGGGTTTATTCGCCTATCGTGGAATTGAGTTGCGACATAGAGGAAAATTGAAGTTATGAAAGCAACGACAGAGATGTAGAGTGTCATCTGGATGTCTAGTGAAAGAAAGTCAATTGAGAAGTGCATACTCTGTAAATAAGGCCATATGTCAAAGCCAACATATCTAATTACATTCAGTGCCGGCTCAGCAACCACAAAAATTCCGCGAGCGAAGAGGAAAAGAACTGAGAGTGTAACAAAAATGTACAAAAAGTTCATAAGATTTTGTCTACCAAATTCCGTGTGTGGTGCGATTCCCTTTGGGTGTTTATTCACTGCATACAAAAAGCCCTGCTTCCATCTCTTCCTTTGTTTTACTAACCCTCCAAGCTTGATTGGTATTTCAGTATAGACTTTAGCATGGGGTGCCAATCTCATACTGTGTCCTCCCTTCCTCATTCGAAATACCACTTCCAAATCTTCAGCGACAGAATCCTCATCAAAACCTCCAACGTTCTTTAAATCTACAACTCGAAAAAGTGAAAATGGACCGGGGGCCACCGTCTGTGCATCAAACCCGCTGAGGAGGCTCGCCAAATAATTGCTGTAAATATATTCTATCTCCTGAACTTTCTCAATGCGCCCCTTCCTATTGCGGGGTAAAACACATGGAGTGACAATACTAACATCTTTAGAATACTTAATCAATTCCGAAAGGGCATGTGGATGCGCTTCAGAATCTGCATCCATAGTTATCATGAAGTCAGTGGTTGTAGTTTTAAGAACCCGGTTGAGAGAATATGCCTTCCCCCTATTTTTTGAATTCACTAGGAGTTTCACATCAAAATCTGGATGCTCCCTTATGAATTTACGAACTTCCTTACGTGTATGGTCTTTCGAGCCATCATCAACTACAACTGCGTGAATTTTTTCGAGGGGATAGTTTGAGACCAACAAAGAGTCAAGGGACTTGCGCACATGTTTGCCTTCATTATAGGCAGGAATCGCAATAGTCACATCCGGTTGTCTACGATAACGGCGCCGGGGCTCCCCCTCCATTTCAATCAGGAGTAGGAGGTAGTAGACTATGATGTAGATTGAGGCAACCGCAATCCCCCACGCCATGAGCACAAAACCATTAATCACAAAGGAAGGTTGTAAAACCAATTATAAATGTGTAGTGAAAGTGCAAGTAATGGCAAAAATACTGGGTATTGAGAGTACTGCGCACAGTTTTGGGGCAGGTATGGTGGATGAAAGTGCCATTTTATCAAATGTGCGAAGCATGTATGAGCCAACGGAGGGTGGAATTCGACCCAGTGAGGCCGCTAGACACCACAGGGGGGTTGCAGATAAAATTTTGGAGAAGGCAATGGTAGCTGCGCCAGATGCAGTAGCATATTCAGCTTCCCCGGGAATTGGGTCTTGTCTCAATGTCGGAGCGGAGGTAGTTGGGAGGCTCGCCACTGAACTAAAAATTCCTGTTATTCCAGTAAATCATATCATAGCTCATCTTGAAATTGGCTTCAGAACCACAACTGCAAAGGACCCCGTAGTTGTTTTTGTGAGTGGGGGGAATACACAAATAATTGCCAATCACAAGGGGTGGAAAATATTTGGAGAAACCCTTGACACCGCCCTCGGGAATGCAATAGATAAATTGGCTCGAAAGTTAGACATGTCCCATCCAGGGGGACCTAAGTTGGAAAAGCTGGCACTTCAGGGCCAGAAAATACTTGAAATGCCATACGTGGTCAAGGGCATGGACTTAAGTTATTCGGGAATATTCACTCACGCATCTAGATTGTTGGAAGGGGGCGCAACTCCAGCGGACGTGGCTTTTAGTTTTCAAGAACATTGCTTTGCCATGCTGGTTGAGGTGGCTGAGAGAGCAGTTGCACACACAGGAAAACCAGAAATCCTCTTGGTTGGAGGCGTTGCTCAGAATAAGAGATTGTTTGAGATGTTCAAAATTATGTGTAGTGAACGGGGAGCAGAAATGTTTGTAGTTCCTGCAGAATTTGCGGGAGACAATGGAGCCATGATTGCACACTCGGGCCTATTGAGGTTGAAGAAGGGATGGACCATTAAGCCGGAACAGATTGCGTACTTCCAGAGAATGAGAGTGAATGAAGAACCATATACCAGAATTCTCGCAAAGCGAGGGACTAAACTCTCAAGTACACATATTTTCGAGTAACTGCATCGCGCTTTCTCATGACTTTGCTTTCACGCATTAAGGTTCTAAGACGCGCAGCAGTATAACCATAACTTCTGTTAATTTGTTTAGCCACTTCTTGGATGGGTCTCGCCTTCTCTAAGAATTCACAAATTTGGTCGTCGACTTCCAGGGATTCTAATTCCTTCACTACTTCGGCACGCTCCCCCGGACTGAGTCGGGAAATTCCACCAATAATTGATTCGAGTCGACTGCTTCTTTGACCATCGGGCCCTATTGGACGTAACTCATCACGAACCTCGCGAACAATCTCAAAAATAGCATCTATTTTTTCGACTTCAGTTTCAGGCATCTGAGCTACTTTATCATCCCGTCTTAGGCCTACGGCCCTTAGCAATCCTCTAAACACAATAAAACGAAGTATGGGGAATAAATAAGGTTACGCTTTAGGCCCCCTCATTTAAAAAATTCCAATACTTCATCATGAATTTTTCCATTGGTAGCCACGACTGAAGTGCTATCTTTTTTTAGAATTGAGTCTCCATTAAAATCCGTAAGCTTTCCGCCAGCCTCTTCAACTATAATTTTACAAGCGGCTATGTCCCAAATCATTGCTCCCGCCTCCACCATAGCATCTGCCCTGCCTTGTGATAGGAGTTGATAGCCCCAAAAATCCCCAAAGCCTCGATTTCTCCAACCGTGCTTTAGCAAATCGAGTAGGTCTTGGGTTCGTTCCTTTTTCTCAAATTGCGCAAGACCTCCATAACAAATGTAGGCCTCATCTAATTTTGAAATTGATGAAACCTTGACGGGTTTTCCATTCAAAAATGCGCCTTTGCCTTTCTCTGCGTACATGAGTGCATGTAGTAGGGGGGCATTTGAAATTCCCAAAATAACTTCGTCTCCCTCCATGAGGGCGAGTTCAGTTGAAAAGATGGGCAATTTCCTAGTGAAATTCATTGTACACTCAATCGGATCAATCACCCAAGTGAATTTTGACTCTTCATTCTTACGTCCAAACTCTTCCCCTAAGAAACCGTGATCGGGAAAGTGTTCCCCAATAGTTTTGATAATAATATTCTCAACATCTTTGTCAACGTGAGTCACCGGAGAACCGTCCGGCTTTCGGATTACCTGAAGATCTCCCGACAGGGATTTCATAATAATACTCTCTGCTTTTTGAATGGCAGTTATTGCAACTTCAAGGAATCTTGTTTCACTCATGTAGCACATGGAGGTCTCACATTAAAAACTAAATCCTCTTACCTTTGAATTCTGAAATCTCAAGTCTAAAATTGCCGCTCAATTTACCACAGGAACGTCTGAGAATTTCCTTAACAGGAGGAAGGTGCTCAAGCTCATCCACCCAAACCGACATAACTTTAGTATTTTTTCTTACCCGTGCTGCGAATCCAACAGGCTTACCAAAGCTCTTCCTCATACCACGCTGGAACCTGTCAGCACCAGCACCAGTTGCCATTGGATTTTCCCGCATAATGTTGTGAGGGTATGACCGAATCTTAAAATAAAATGCAATCTTAGTAAGTTTTTTCACAAGGAAGGCATTGATAGTAACTCTAACTGCTTCCAGTTGATTGTGCCTGAGTTGAATGTGTTGTTTTGAAATTAAGTCAACCTGCCAATTCCATTCACGCTTGCTTTTGTTACCCATATCAAACATGCGGATTTTAGCCCCAGGAATACCCCGAACGTAGGCCTTCTTCACGACCTTAGTCGCCTTGCGAGTGTAGGCCTTCGGCTCGAATCTCCTGTGGCATTTTGCAGGCATTAAACCCATAGAGTTGGGTTGAATAAGAGGTTTAAAAGCGTTTTGAAAAAAATTAGATAAAATAAAAAAAATAGAAAAAAGTGCCCGTTAGGGCAGTTTTGTCCTTATTCAACAGTCTCGTCGGTAACGGTAGTTGCGTCGGTAGCAGTTACTGCGATCTTGGTCTTACCGCTTAGGGCGGATAGACTCTTAGAGCCGCTCAAATACTTACCGAGGATGTATGCAGCTGCTCTTGTATCATCTGAGTTCCATCCTGCTACTAACATTGCGTCAACACCCCAAGTGGTCTCACTTGAGTCGTACAGTTTAACGATTCCCTTTCCAGTTCCTGCATCTGCATCATATCCGAAAAAGGTTTCAATAGCTGCATCGTCACTTCCGACTAATGTGCGGGCTAGTGAATTAGCGTACGGACCACCGACTACTATCATCGGAACGGTCGTTGTTGCTTCACTATCCAAAACTGCAACTTCACTGGTTAAACCAGTGTAGGTGTAGCTCACATCAGAGGTTGTTGCGGTTACGGTTCCAGATGGACCAACGTATGCAAACACTTTGACCTGTTCATCAGGAACAGCAATGGTAACCTTATCACTGTCACCCTTAGAGTTAGGGTTACTGATAATTGCACCATAGTGCGTCAAAACGTCTGTTTCGGAAGTTCCAATCGCTTCAGAACCAACCCACAATTCACTCGATTCGGCTGTGTTGTC
>JAAOXW010000024.1 GCA_018221005.1 Candidatus Altarchaeota archaeon | reverse complement strand
CGATATTGCACTACTATGTATATGAATCAATGCAGATTTGCTTTTAACTTTCGGAAGCTCTATGGTAAATGCGGGACGTTAGGTGGGTTTTCGACAAGATAGACCAGCAAAAGACATGGCGCAGTAAATGTATCAATTTAATAGCGAGTGAAAACACAACCAGTTCTTGGGTTGAAAAAGCATACCTGACTGATTTCATGCACAGATATGCGGAGGGAACTCCCTTCAATCGATACTATCAAGGAACTGAAATTATTGATGAGATTGAAGACAAAGCCAATAAGTTTTTTGCAAGAAGATTGGGAGTAAATAGAGTTGATGTTCGTCCGGTATCTGGAGCGATTGCAAATATGGCAGTCATGCGTGCACTTACTAATCCGGGGGACGTTATTGCGGGGTTATCTGTTTCCGCAGGAGCACATTCCAGTCACACTAAGGGTGGTGTTGCGGGATTACTTGGATTGAATCAAGTACAGCTGGCCTTCAACAACAATGACTTCTCAATAAACACTGAGTTATCTTCAAAAATAATAAGACACGCCAAACCAAAACTCGCCATCATTGGCGCCTCCCTCATTTTATTTCCCCTAGACATTGCAGGCATAAAGGAAGCTTGTGACGATACTAAGTGCACACTCATCTATGATGCGGCTCATGTATTTGGAATGATATTTTCAAGAAAGTTCCAACAACCTTTCAAGGAAGGTGCAGAAATTTTAACAACCTCAACACACAAGAGTTTTCCAGGCCCACAAGGGGGATTGATTGCGGCACAAATTGATGAGGACTCGGAATGGTCAACAGTACAGAGGGGTGTCTTCCCAAAGATTTTGAGTAATCATCATTTACACCGAATTCCTGCCGTTTTAGTTACAGCTTATGAAATGGTAAAATTTGGGGATGCGTATTCTGAACAGATTCTGAAAAATGCGAAGGCACTGGCAGAAGCTCTTCATGAAGAGGGTCTCAACGTGTGTGCAGAAGACCGGGGCTTTACTGAAAGTCACCAAGTCGTAATAGACGTAAAGGACTTGGGTGGTGGAAAGCTCATGGCAGAAGCGTTGGAAAAGGCCAATATAATTTTAAACAAAAATCTCTTACCGTGGGATAAGCTAAGTCTTGTCAACCTCAACAATCCAAGTGGACTAAGGCTGGGGGTTCCTGAGATGACAAGGTTTGGTATGAAGCAAGAAGAAATGGGACGTATTGCAGAACTTATTGCTCGCGTCACGATAAAGAAAGAAACACCAGCTAAAGTGAAGAGTGATGTTGAAGCTTTCAGAAAAGATTTCCAGAAGGTTCACTATACTTGGGATACGGAGTGGGTTGAGTGAAGGCAGTTAGTGAAGTTCTAAAAGTGAATTTACTTAGTCATGGTCCCACTTACAAAAGTTTAGGAATAGATGAAATTGTCGCAGTGAGTGGCTTACAAACTTTCAAAAAAGGAACTCTTGATACTTTCATTGAAGACAATCCGGAAATTGATAAAAAAAGAATTTCTCAAATTCACAAACAATCTACCAAGAGGGGTCATGCTTCTATGACGACAACACCCAATTTTTACTTTGAAGCAGAGGGGAGTAGAATAATTGACCACTATGGAACGACCCTTCCCTTTGGGAGTTATGTTTTTTTTAGTTCACGTAGAATTGAAGTTACTGAAGATACCTTAGTGCGTCCCGATAACTTACCAGAAAAGTTGTGGAAGAGTCACAAGGGTTTACTTTCAGAATATCATAAAATGTGGGGGCAGGGTAAAAAAGACCGAGCTCGAAAACTGCTCCCGATTGGCTTTTATTCCCATGGAATCATCAAGTATTCCCTTGAGGATATTTTACAAATAATTGAGGACTCAAAAAAGAAACATATGCCGTCTGAGGTTAAACTATTGGCGGAGAGAACGGCAGAAGCTGTTAAGGAAAAGGCACCTTCATTATATGAGGCGGCAATTGAACGCCCCGTTTCACTTTCATATGGGCATCCCGATTTGTTTCACAAAACTCATTACCGTCAATTTGGAGATACGGAGGGGAGTTTGGAAACTTGGACAAGTAAACATCTTGAAGATGAAATAACCAACTTCAAAAATCAAAAAGTGAAAGACCCGGAACAGTGGAAGGAGTTTGCACTGAGAGCTAATGATATGATAATGGTGAATGCAGTATTTCCCTTATCTATTTCTATTTGGAACGATATTAAGAGACACCGAACCACACTCCAGAAAGTTGAGTCAATATATTTTGCAATGGACCGGGCCTTTGATGAATTAAATTCACTAAATAAAGGGGAAGTCCCAGAGTGGATTCACATTCCTCCAGGGTGTGGGGAAGAATATATTTCTGTAGTACATCAGGCACTGGAAGAGTATCAGAAATTAACAGACAGCTTTGATGAAAAAGATGCAGTGTATGTGGCACCGCAATGTGTAAAAGTTATGACTTCTGTTTCAATGAATGGTTATCACTTACTCGACCCCTTTGGACTATTTGGTGTCAGACTGTGTACCACGGCAGATTACTCCTTGAGTAAAGCAGTAAAACGGGTTGGTGAAAAAATTGTTGAAGAGCTTCCAGTTCTTGAAGACCTCATTGGTCCGAAGTGTAAGACAGCATTTTGCCCTGAAAGAGTGCCGTGTGGAGTTGTTGAACGCTATAAACAGCAGATAGAGTAGGGCCAGCACTACAGTTGTGTTGCCTACAAGAGGTAGGAGCAAAACTCTAAAAGCGGACCCGTCTAAATGGTGAATGCCCAAGTATATTGTAATCACAGGGGGTGTGATGAGTGGCCTCGGTAAGGGACTCCTTTCTGCCAGTATTGGAAGATTGTTGAAGGCCTGTGGGTACACTGTCGCTTTAACTAAAATTGATCCATATCTTAATTTTGATGCGGGAACTATGAGTCCTTTCGAACACGGGGAAGTTTTTGTCCTCAGGGACGGAGGGGAAGTAGATTTGGATTTTGGGCACTATGAAAGGTTTGTAGACATTGATGCAAAACGAAGTCACAACATAACAACGGGGATTGTTTTTGACAAAGTTATCCGAAATGAGAGAAAGGGAAATTATCTTGGTAAAACTATTCAATTAATTCCTCACGTAACAGATGAAATCAAACGACGAATCAGGGATAATTCAAAGGGCGCGGACATCTCAATAATTGAGCTTGGGGGGACGGTAGGGGACATAGAGGGTCTCGTATTTCTTGAAGCAATACGACAGTTAAGGGGGGAGGGGGCTTTGATAAATATTCACCTCACTTTTTTACCTGTTCAGGGGATTGATCAAAAAACCAAGCCAACACAGCACAGTTTCATTGAAATGAGGCGAGCAGGTCTAATGCCGGACATTATGGTAGGTAGATGTAAGGATAAATTGCGTGATTCAACTAAGCGGAAAATTAGTATGTTCTGTAGTGTGAAGCCTGAAGAAGTAATAAGTGACCACAATTTGGATAATGTATATACTCTCCCCTTACTTTTGTACGAAGAACAAATTCACAAAATTATACAAACCAAACTTAAACTCGATGTACGTGAACCCGATCTTGGTGGGTGGAAACAGTTCACAACTATGTACGGAAAGGGTCCGAAGGTCAAGGTTGGAATTGTAGGTAAATATGCGAGGGGAGACACATATTTGAGTATACAGGAAGCTTTGGCTCATGCGGGTGTGGAGTCCGGAGTGAATCCTGAGTTAATTTGGATAGACAGTGAAGTGGTGGAAAAAAATCCTTCTACTTTAAGTGAAATAGATTGTATGATTACCCCGGGAGGTTTTGGGACGCGAGGATGTGAAGGTAAGATTGCTGCGATTAGATATGTACGTGAAAACAAAATACCTTGGTTGGGTCTTTGTCTTGGTTTCCAACTTGCGGTGGTGGAATTTGCAAGAAATGTGGTGGGCTTGCGAGGAGCTAACAGCACGGAAATGTCCGAAGAAACAAAAGACTCCGTAATAATCCCCCACTGGGAAGCGGGCCACAACATAATGGGGGGCACCATGAGGTTGGGGGATAAAAAAGTGGTATTTCGACAAGGGACAGAGATACAGAAAATATATGGGGAGGATACCGTTTATGAGCGTCACAGACATAGATATGGCTTAAATCCAAGATATGTCGATAAGTTGACCGATGCAGGACTGGTCTTTAGTAGTGTATGTCCGGAAGACGGAACAGTAGAAACACTGGAAATCCCAGACCAGTATTTCATCGGGGTTCAGTTTCATCCAGAATTCCAAAGCAGACCCAACGCACCTCATCCGCTCTTTGTCAATATGTTAGAAGCGGTGAAAAACATAGGTTTAAATTCAATTAAAGACAGATAATAACGTGGTTGCTCTGGAAACCGTACTGTTTGTAATTTTTGGCCTATTCCTTGCATTCTATTTGAGTATAAGGTTGAGGAAGGGGGGCCGGTGGATAAAACAAAGAGGCGTAATTGGAGCTGGAATTGTTTTTACGGTAGTGGGTGCGCTTCTACTTCTATTGGCATATTTCTCCCAGAAAGTCGCGTTTCTCTCAATGTTTGAGCCGTACTTGCCCCTCTACATTAGGGTGGGAGTGGGCGTCGCAGTATTGGGAATTATGTTCATAATTATTGGGGAGTTCAAAAAAACCGGCCTTAAAGAAAAGGGCCTTGAGATTGAAGCAGAGAAGAGGAGATATATTGAGAGGATTAGGTCCGCCCTTACTGTTGATGAGGCAGAAGACATTGCTAAGCGACACATAAAAGAAGTTGGCGGAAGGAATACTAAGCTAATTGCGAGTAAGAAAGAATTCAAAAGATGGGCAGTTTATCTCAAGGACGAAAAAGAAAAATATTATCGAGTTGTCATAAACCAAAAAGGTAGAATTGAAGAATGGGAAGCCATGGAAGAAATTCCGAGTTATATTTTGAGTCCATAAATTAAATTATCCAATCCTGCTTCTCAAGATTAGCAAGTCTCCATCTTTTACGATGAAGTCAAGACCAACTCGAATTGTTCTCCTACCGCGCTTTATTTTGGCCCACTCAAAATTAGTTACAAAGGATTTGTGAATTTTTTCGGCCACATCAGAAACAGTTGAACCTTTTTTAGACAACATTGGATATTTGCCGTCGGGTGTGAATACACGAAGGAGTCCTAGTGAAGCCCATGCAGCCTTAATTAATTTTTCAGGGGAGTCAGAGTCTTCCGCAAAAATTACACGTTGTCGCTTGAAGGCTTTTCCAAGTGAACGATTGCCACCACACACAACAACTACATCTGCATTGTGTCCATAACTACTATCAAAACTTGGAGTGTCCACAATTTGTAGTTTTGCTTTTTTGTAGTGGGCGATTGCAGTTTCCGGCTTCTGTGTTGAATTGGGATATCGTCGAGGTTTGCCTTCCCCAGTCAGTGCTTTAAAAATGGTAGTCTTGCCTGAATTTTCGGGGCCAACTAAAGCAATCATAGGGGCCACCTTCTTGATGCCCCTTTGCCCCCCTGACTTTTTAGCCTTCCTCTCAGCTTCAATTTTGCTTTCAAGTTTGGACAGTGACTTTTTTAGACGGCCAAGCAGTTTTTCAGTGCCTTTGTGCTTTGGTGCAACAGAAATTAATTCTTTGAGTAGTCTTGTCTTCTGAGCCGGACTAGTAGCTGATTTGTATTCTTCATATTTTTTTCCAAATTCAAGAGTGAGATTGGCAGGCACAGTAAGGATGACAAACGCTGCTTAAAAAACAAGAGATAAATAAGGGGGAGTTATTGTTTGGGTATGGTCTCATGGATTCTGATATCAATTCTGGGTGCAATTGGAATTGGCATATTGAATTACTTTCCTAAAATTGTCAAGACAGGACCAATTCCATATTTATCAATCCAGTTTCTGACGGCAGGTATAATTTTATTACCCTTCGCAATGAAAGAAAATCTTAGCTTGATGACTATCGGTGCGTTCGCACTCGTAGGGGTTCTATCACTAGTGGCGAATATGCTCATTTTTTATGCCCTGAAACTTGCGCCAAATCCCGGATATGCCTATACCATTGTTGCCGGCGTAGGTGGAGTTGTTCTCTTTTCACTGGCTTCAATTTTCTTGGGGGAGAGTCTAACTGCGTCTAAATTAGTGGGTGCTGTTCTGGTTTTGATTGGGGCCTTTCTGCTCATGGTTTGATTTGGAAACCCTTTTTAATGTTTGAAATGGTTGGATTATTGGCGAGGTACCTCCGTAGGCAGGGTAGCTCAGTTGGTAGAGCGCCAGACTCATAATCTGGAGGTCGCGGGTTCAAATCCCGCCCTCGCCACGAGCTTTTAAAAAAAGCTCAAACAAAACTTGTTGTGGATTTCAAAACAAGCCCACTGTATTGGAACTTCAATCTTCTGCTCCTGTGGTTGGATTTGTCCCTTGTTATTTATTTTGTAGCGAAGGAACTTTTCGAACGGATGAGGGAAAACAAAAAATTACTTCTGTTCCTTGGGATAATCCCACTAATCATATTATTGCCGCTAGGGCCAAAATACTTCAGCAACTCGTTTGTACACGAAAGTCTTGCACTCGAACTCGCCAAAAATCCTGTTGCAAATTCACATTGTCTTTGGTACGGGGAGGGTTGCAACTTGATGTCTTTTGCATCATGGACATCCGCATATCACATACTCCTTTCAAAGTTCATTGGTTTGGGAATTTTTGGAATAACCCTACTCAACGCCATACTAATTTTTCTTTTTTTCTTTTTTGGGTATCTCACTATAGAACAGCTAACCAATAAACAAAAGTCGTGGATGTATTTACCTTTGATTATTTTCCCCCAAATGATAGTTCTTGCCTCCACCCCAAATCTAGACATACTCTCCCTGAGTTTGGGGGTTGTCTTTCTTTATTTTTCACTTCGAAAGAGAATATGGGAAGCGGTCTCGATAGCCGCCTATTTAATCCACATTAGGCCTGAAACTTTCATTTACCTTTTCATAATGGGGGCACCCCTGTTAAAGGACCTAATAAAACGACCAAAACTTGCTGCCTTCTTTGGAGTGAATCTTCTGCTAAAGGTCGTGGAATATATGAAGGGTACAGAATTCATAACAGAATGGACTCTAAACTGGGGCGTAAGAAGTCAAATGTTGTCTAACTTAGGTCCCGGTTTCAAATTTATTTTTAACATAATGAGTTTCAATATTTTGTTTTCTGCCTTAGTTGTTATTGGTAGTATTGCTCTGTTTAAGAAACGAAAAATTGGTCTTGCAATTTTACCGCTGTTTTCTATTTTCGCATATACCACACACCCATATAGGATATTTGGGACGGGAATTGGAGTTGACAGATATATTTTGGGGTGGGCGTTTGCAAGCTTGCCTGCCTTTTATGAGGGCCTCAAAAATCAGAAATTCCATAAATTACTATTGATTCTTGCGATAGTTCCCCTCATAAACTTGGATTTCTCTGAAAGTTGGAGTTATGAAACTCGAGTTGTGGCAGAAAAACACCTAGATGACTTGGTTCACATTTCTAATAACAACTCTTTGCCTTTGGTTTCCTACTTTCCCTTCATTTTTGAGGGAAAAGCAGAAGCAGTGTTTATTATGGATGACTTCCCATACCCACCTGGACAGTACCTTGAATTTCAAAGTAGAAACGCCTCCTTCTGGAAAAACACAACCTACATCGGACATATAGAAAATGAGCTGTTTCTCTTCGTTCTAACTCACAACTAGAACCCGCAAGCTTAATATCCTACCTAACTTAGGCTTGCGTGGAGAATAATCTGGCAACACTGCTCTTTAGTTTCACATATGTTGCACTTGCTCTTCTGGTTTGGAAGATTCTTGAAAAATTTTGCGATAAATATAGTGCCAGAAAAATACTGCATATGTTGGTTGGAAATGCAGTAATAATTCCCGTTGTACTGAAGGCAGAATTGTGGGCGGCAATTGTCCCTTCCATCGTATTTATTGTCCTCACGGGTGAAATGGTAAAACGTCATTTCTTTGAGAGGGGGTATAATGATGCGGGCTTAGTTTTGTATCCGTTTTCAATCCTGTT
>JAAOXW010000023.1 GCA_018221005.1 Candidatus Altarchaeota archaeon | reverse complement strand
CTCTCACCTGTCTCCTTCTCACAGAAGCGGTCTCCAACCGTCCATGCTAAACCTGGGGCGAGTATACTGCCAAGTATCAGCAAAAGAATAAATTCCCTCAAGTCCTCAGCCTCCGCTTACGTCTTGTGTGTCGCCTCACTGTGCTCTCAGGCATAATTATTATTTTTCGTTTTATTACTTTTGGCGGGCGTGGTGGTGGTGCATAATTAGCGCCATAGTAGCCGGGCATTGACGTATATGGTGACGGAGGTGGCGGAAGTCGTGACGATGTGTCGCCCGCCCCCACTAAAAATTTTAGCAGAAGAACGCCGACTATTGCGAAAATTCCGAGAATTATTAGCTCCATAGCCACATCCATTCTTGCCTTAGTTCTTATTAAAGAGTTGCTGATGGGGTTTTTGTGATAGATACGCACAGTCATATGCAAGACGCAAAGTTTGAGCCAGATCTCGAGACCGTTCTTAAAAGAGCCAAGCAGGCAGGAGTCAACTCAATCATTACTGCAGGAGTTGATTTGGAGGATTCACGGAAAGCTCTTCAACTTTCAGAACTACATTCAATACTTCACCCCGTTGTGGGGCTTGCACCATATAGCGATCAACTACAAATTGATGATGTATTAACTTTTATCACCGAGGCCGGGAAAAAAATAGTAGGGGTTGGTGAAATTGGACTCGACTATCCGTGGAAGAAGAGGCCGGAACAGGTTGAGCCTTTCAGAAAACAAATTCAACTCGCAAAAGACTTGGGGCTTCCCGTAACCGTTCACTCCCGCTCTGCGGGCAAGTACGTACTGGATATTTTAGAAGAAGAGCAGGCCGAAAAAGTTCACCTGCATAGTTTTGGAGGTTCTAAGCAGGACCTTAAGAGAATAGTTGATCTTGGGTATTTTGTCTCCATCACCTGCAGAGTAATTACAAGTGAGCGACTTCAGAACCTAGCCAAAATCCTACCGGAGGAGCTTATTCTACTAGAGACAGATTCCCCCGTTCTTAGTGCCTCAGAAGGTAGAAATGAGCCCGCAAAGCTGGTAGAGAGCCTTAACTTCTTGTCAAAACTCCTAAATATTGATGCCAAGGAACTGGAGAAGCTTACGGAAAAAAACAGTAAACGGGTTTTTGGACAAAACATTTGAAAACTGAAGAACATCTTCCGGAACATCCTCCACAGTTTCATCCTCCCCACAACCCCCAAGGGTAATTTCACGGATTAATTCTGCATTTTCTGTTTCAGAATATGGCATCCACTTCCCTTCAAATTTCACAAGCCGATTATTATGTCCGGAGTGGCCAAGTCGACTGACACTTGCAATATCTGCCAAATCTTGTTTTTTCAAATTAATGATGTTATTGTCATTAAGATACTCAACTGTTTTATTCACAATTTCATCAACGCCACGTTCCCCATACCCAAGCACTACACTCTTATTCACCAGCTTGCAAGACCAAACTACAGACCTCCAACAACCAACAAGATAATCCCTTGGAAATTCAAGATAGTCCATTGACAACTTCCATCCACACTCCGACCCCTCACAAGGGGCTTTTATGGCTTCAAAAGTGAATTGGTCATCGACATAGTAAGTTCTTTCGCCATAGTGTGAGATGACTGTTCCTGTTGAACAATTTTCTTTAACAAAGATGTATTTTTCATCGGCCTCACATGCAAAGAACTCCGATTCAGTAGTTGGAAAAATAAGTCTGAAGCCCTCCTTATTGAATATGACCGCTACTTTTGGATCAATTGGGTTTCTAAAGGAACCAATTACCCCCATGTTGACATTTTTTGCCAATGAAAGTTTGGATATGTCAACTGGGGTTTCAATTTCAATTGAACCTAAATCTGCCAATGAAAAACAAGCAAAGACTGGCATCATAATCACGAAGAATAAGAATACCAGTTTCCTTCCCACAAACTGTTTTATTATCCGCTCTTATATGGCTTTTGATGTGTGGGATTGCAGGTTGGTTTGGAACCGACGCGGAAAAACGTGTTAAAACCGCCTTGAAACGGATGGAACACAGGGGAAGGGATGCTTCTGGATATGTCCCTGTCAGGGGAGGTGTGGTGGGTCACAACCTCCACGCCACGGTTGGACATGTTCCCCAACCACTGACTGAGGGAAAAGCTTGGATGGTGGGAAACCTCGAAATATACAATTGGAAACAACTGGCCAAAAAACACAAGCTCACTAATGCCCGAAATGATGCGGAACTAGTTTTCAAGCTCCTCATGAACACTGAACGCCCAGAGACTGTTTTTGAAATGTTGGATGGGCCCTATGCACTTGCATTCCACAATGGAACTCATACCTTTTTGGCCAGAGATGATTTGGGAGTGTTCCCCCTCTTTTTTTCTGAGAAACCTCTTGCATTTGCCAGTGAACGAAAAGCATTTCCAAACTTAAGAGAACTTCATCCTAGTAAATTTTTGAAATACACTAATTCAAAGTTAGAACACCACAACAAACTACAAACCCCCCCTGAAACTAAAGGAACTATTGATACTCTCATTCACCATGCAATCATGAAGCGGGTAGCTGGTTATGAAGGGGACATCGCACTCCTCCTTTCGGGCGGTGTTGATTCTGCAATAATTGCTCACCATCTAAAGGAAAGCGAAGTTCCGTTCACTGCTGTGGCTGTTGGTCTTGAGGGGAGTTCTGATCTTGCCCGCGCCAAGAAATTCGCAGAAACAATTGGAATAAAACTCAATGCCTTTGAACTTTCAAAAGAAGAGGTTCTTGAAAAAATCCCGCTCATTTCAAAAGCAATAGAGAGCTCAGACCCCGTTAAAGTGGAGGCTGCAGCAGTAGTCTATTTCGCCTCAAAAAAAGCGGACAAGAAAGTTGTTTTGGCAGGTTTTGGGGCGGATGAATTGTTTGGGGGTTATGCGAGAATGCATAGAACGCCTCACTTAGAGCAGAAGTGGGCACTCCAAAACATATACGAGAGAAGTACTTACTTTGTCAATGTCGCAGGGCTTCTGGCAGGTTCAGAGGTGCGAGTTCCATACTTAGATAAGTTTCTTGTGAACCATGTTGTAGCTTCAAAAGATGTGTCTCTCGACAAGAAACAAACTTTACGAAAAATTGCTGAAAAAAAGTTTGGTGATCTTGCATGGGAACCCAAGAAGGCAGCTCAATATGGCTCTGGGTTTTCTAAAGTTCTCCCGAAACCAAAGAGTCCCTTCCTAAAACAATTCCACCCCACAAACAAAAAACTTGGGGCTCTCATTTCGGGGGGGAAGGATTCATGGTCTTCCATCTTGACTATGGCAAGATTGAACTATCCCATCGCTTGTTTGATTTGCATCTCCCCTTTGCGCGAGGATTCATGGATGTTTCAACTTCCTGATGTGGAACTTATCAAGCAACAAGCCAAAGCATCAGGAATTCCACTCATCCTGAGGGAATCTTCCGGCAAGAAGGAAGAGGAATTAAAAGACTTAGAACTTGCAATAGCCGAGGCTCAACTAAACTTTGGAATTGAAGGTGTAATTTCAGGGGCCCTCAGTTCAGAATATCAGCGAACGCGAATCGAATCGATTTGTCTTTCACTGGGGCTTTCTTCACATGCCCCCCTGTGGGGAATCAATCACGAAAATTATTTGAGGTCCGCTGCTAAGAACCTCGAGTTCGTAATAGTTTCCACGGCTGCAGATGGTCTAGATGACGAGTGGGTTGGGCGAAAAATAACTCCTGAAGTGGCTGAAGACCTAATAACTCTCTCAAAAAAGCATCACTTCAGCCCCGCTGGGGAAGGGGGAGAATTTGAAACTTTTGTGGAAAATGCACCTCTTTTCAAGGGGAGAATCAATTATAAATCGGCAGAGTAAAGTTGGAAATGGAAATCCAAGTAACCTGGGCATCTGAATCAGGACCTACGGAGATTTCGGCGTTTGATAAGGCTTTACACAGTGCGGGGATTTCTGATTTTAATCTCATACCTTTGAGTTCAGTAGTGCCAACGGGCTCAAAAATTGTATTCAAAAAGCCTGCAAAGGACGATAACAAAATTGGCCACAGACTCTATGTGGTTTTGAGTTGTCGGTTTGCAACTGTTGTAGGGGAGGAAGCTTGGGCTGGTTTGGGGTGGGCACAAAGAGAGGATGGAAGTGGAATTTTTGTTGAACCAAATGCATCCACTGAAAAGGACCTCCGCGCAAAAATAAATGGAAGCATTGAAAGTATGCTCCAATATAGGACAGGTAAATTTAGTTCAATTGGAACAAAAATAGTTGGCGCCGACTGTGTTGATGACTACTCCGTTTGTGCCCTTGTTTGTGCAGTGTTCAAAAGTGAGAAGTGGTGAGTGTTGTGAATATTACAAATTGGTCACTATTTGGTCTGCCAAGAACTGGCAAGAGTAAGACTGCTGTTTTGGGAATTGTTTATGATTCAACAAGCCACATTGGAAAAGGTGCGGCTGCATTTCCCATTGCAATTAGACTGGCTACCCATGGAATTGAATGGGAAGAAAATAATCAAAGTGTTCACACCACCAACTCAATTGATGTTGGAGATTTAATTCCAGGACCTGACTCCTCTGTTTTTGTGAAGGAAGTAACAGCGTTTCTTGGGGATTTGTGGAATGAAGGTTTTCGAAAGTTTCTTGTCCTTGGGGGCAACCATGCAATCACTATACCCGTCATAGCTTTTTTGAAAGAAAAGAAGGCAGTAAAAACATACGTTCAATTTGATGCCCACGCAGACTCACGTGATGAAGATAGGGGAACCAAACAATCGTTCGCATGTACTTTTCGAAGAGTGTCTGAAATACTTGGTGCAGAAAATTGTTCCTTAGTGGGTGTCCGAAGTATTGCAGAAGAGGAGACAGCTTTTATCAAGAAGTCTAATGTACTCTACGGAGAAAAACTTGATATGAAAAAAGTGAACGAACATGTAAAGAGGGCAGACTATGTTTCTATAGACATGGACGTCTTTGAACATGCGAGTGTTACGAATCCAGAACCACATTCGGGTATGACTCTCTCACAAGTTTTAGGGACCCTCTCCGGAAAAAAGACCGGAATTGACATTGTTGAGGGAATCCCACAAAAATTCTTTGGTGACGATACATCAACTGCGGCAGCGCTAATTGCAAGAAAAGCACTGTTTTTACTTGGTGATAAAAATGGTAGTAATTGAGAAAAAAATAACCCCTGAATACTTTAGTAAAGTTTTATCTGGAGAAAAAAACTTTGAGGTGCGATTAGCGGACTGGACTTGTAAAAAGGGAGACATTTTGGTTTTGCGAGAACATGACCCAAAAAGCAAGAAATATACTGGACGCGAAATCAGAAAGGAAGTGGGTTTTGTCTTGCGAACTAAAGCTTTAGATTTTTTTTCCAAGGAAGAAGTCGAGGAGCATGGCTTTCTTGTAATTGGACTCAAATAACTTCAAAATAAAGTCGACGGTTTTTTGCTCCTTTATTTTTTAATTTCACAACACGAATCTCTTCAATTTCATTAATGTTTTCAACATGTGGCCCCCCACAAGCTTGCCTATCAATACCTTCAATTTCAACAATCCTCAGTTCCGCAACTTTTGGAGGAAGCTTTCCTGCTAGTTTTACCATGCCTGGATGTTTTAGTGCTTCTTCCCCCTTCATAAAGCTGACTTTCACTTTTGCACCTGCGTCAACTAATTTATTAGCAACTTTCACCGTATCTATAATGAGTTCACGATCCATCTCATCAAGAGTGAAGCCCATATAACTTCCGTCAACTGAAACTTTTCCCCCACCAATCAGTGCGCCCGTTTTTTTGTAAATCACCGCCTCTAAGAGATGTGCTGCCGTGTGGAGTCGCATAATTTTATATCTCCTGTCCCACTCGAGTTCTCCATTGACCTTTGTGCCTGAAGTAAGTCCTTCGACAGAATCCAAGATGTGAACTACTTTCTCATCCATCCACTTGGTGGCCGTCACATTGTATTTTTTTCCATTAACAACAAGCATCCCCTTGTCCTCTTGCACTCCCCCTGCGAGAGGATAGAACGCCGTCTCACTAAGAACCACACCACTTTCTAAAACTTCAACAATTTCTGCCTCAAATCGTTTGATGTAACAATCTTTCATATGGAGTAGTTCAGTCATATTTTGACTCCAAAGGACGGTTTAAATGGGCAGGGGTAGGGCTTAAATGTAGGTGGGTTTCAAGAAACTGTTGGAACTTCAAAAACTATTCTTTCTCTCTCTCATACTCTCGTTTACAGTGTTTCCTGTCTTTTCAGCACAACTAAATCCAATGGTGGGGTCTGCCCCAGTAAAGATTGAAACCACGGATGACTATTACGTTGTTGGAACCCAAAAAATGCTCTATGTGTTTTTCAAGAACGGGACTCTTGCAACTTACTTCGGAACTAATGGACTTTCTGATTTTACTATCTCAAACGGTCAAATTGTGATGACCGAGACGGGACAACGATTCCCAAATATTAACTCATATACTTTTCCTAATTTCCAACACCAGTGGAGTTTTGAACCAAAGATGGTTGTTTTTGACATGAATCTTATTTGGCAGGAGAAACAAACCAAGAGCTGGAGAGTGAAAATAATTGATGGGGGGTTTGGAATTAGTTCTGGACACTCATTTTTCACTTTTGATGTTGCAGGCAATGTGAAGGCAAACTTTACTGCCAATAATGACATTTGGGATTTTGTTGAGACTGCCGGAAGCTTTTATTTGGCAACTCAGGAAGGGAAGGTATATGTG
>JAAOXW010000022.1 GCA_018221005.1 Candidatus Altarchaeota archaeon | reverse complement strand
TTTATGAATCAACAGATTCAATCACTCCAGATGAGGATGCTTGATGTGGAAAAAACCGCAGAGGAGCTTAGTGTTCTGAAAGTAGGTCTCACGAATATGGAAGATGTAGCTGTGGGGGATGACATACTTATCCCGCTTGGCGCCTCCGTCTATACTCGAGGGAAAGTATCTATAAAAAAGAAAGTGATTGTGAATATTGGCGCGGGTGTTTTTGTTGAGAAAGACATAAAGGACGCACTTCCCCTTGTTGATAAACAGATAGATGCAATCCTTGAGCAACAGAAGATGATTGTAGAAAATATTAATGCCCTCAGTAAGGAGGCCGAGAGATTGACTGCAGAAGTGAACACTGAAGTGATGGCGATGCAAAATGTTGGGCTTCCTACGTAAGAAATTAAAGGCAGTTTTTAGTGGCAAACAGGAGCCCAAAGCGGTTAAGTCCCCCAAAAAAATAAAAAAAGCAGTAAGTGGACCTAAGAAAATAGTTAGCCCCCAAAAATCCACCCCTGCCCCCGTAAAAAGGGAGAAAAAGAGCATTTTCAAACTTTTCAAAAAGGATGAGCTTGTGCTTGAAGAATTAGAACTGAGTTTGCTTGAGTGTGGTGTTGCTCTTGAGGTTATTGAGCAACTTTTGGAACAAGTGAAGAGTGCAAAACGAGAGGAGTGGAAAGCTGTTTTGAAAAGAGAAATTTCCAAACTTCTCATGCCTGCTAAAATTAAAATCAAAGCTGGCGAGAAACCCTATGTAATTATGCTCTCGGGCATAAATGGAACTGGTAAGACTACGACTCTCGCCAAACTCGCCAAATATTTTCAAAACAAAAATAAGTCGGTGGTAATCGCCGCTGCAGATACTTTCCGTTCTGCTGCTATTGAACAACTGAAAGTTCACTGCGATAAACTGGGCATTAAAATGATAACTCACCAATATGGTGCAGACCCTGCGGCAGTCGCCTTTGATGCCATTAAACATGCGGAGGCCAAAAAAATTGATGTAGTGCTGATTGACACTTCTGGAAGAATGCACGTTGATACAGGACTCATGAAGGAATTGGAGAAGGTTAAGCGTGTGGCCAAGCCCCACCTGAGTCTTCTGACGGTCGATTCAACCACTGGAAATGATGCAGTTGAGCAGGCCCGCGCATTCTCCGACTTAATTGATGGGGTCATTCTTACTAAGTTTGATGTGGATGAACGGGGGGGTGCTTTAATTTCAGTTTCTGCCACCACAGGTAAACCCACCTATTTTCTTGCGACAGGTCAGAAATACAATGACCTTGAGTCACTTAACCCTAAGAAAATTGTAGCTGCTTTGGGTTTGTAAACCATATAAGTCCTGTGGCTTGATGCTGTGGTGCGAGAAGATGAACGGGGCTTT
Source organism: Candidatus Altarchaeota archaeon (assembly GCA_018221005.1). Taxonomy (GTDB): domain Archaea; phylum SpSt-1190; class SpSt-1190; order SpSt-1190; family SpSt-1190; genus JAAOXW01. The sequence continues at coordinate 1,126 of JAAOXW010000022.1, read as the reverse complement.
GACCGGAAGGTATGGGGCAAGGTCTTTGATAAGGGGACTCTCATGGCCATCTATAAGCTCTTCAATAAGGGCATTTTTGATAGATTAAAGGGTGAAATTGCCGGGGGGAAAGAAGCCAGAGTTTTTCTGGCCATAAACGACCACCCACTCGCAGTAAAAATCTACAGAGTAACTGCCGTTGCTTTTGAGACTATTTGGGCTTATTTGAGGGGGGACCCCCGATATCAGAATGTTAGTAAGAATCGTCGAAGTGTGATTGAACTCTGGGTTAGGAAGGAGTACGCCAATTTAACTCGACTCTATTCTGCAGGAGTTGATGTCCCTCGTCCGTATGCCTTTCAAAATAATATTCTTGTGATGGAATACATTGGTCCGGAGGGAGGGGGCGGTGCGCCCATGTTAAAAAATCTCAGCAGGCCTGACAGAACTCCCGAACTCTTTAACAGCATAATGGAAGACGTGCGCAAGATGTACACCATTGCTAAGCTGGTTCATGCGGACCTTAGTGAATACAATATTTTAATGCATGAGGGGCGTCATGTGATTATTGATGTTGGACAATCCGTTGATATAAAGCATCCATCTTCAGGAAAGTTTCTGAGGCGGGATATTGAAAACATAGTAAGGTTCTTTAAGGTCGACCGGGACGTATCAGAATTAGAAAGATGGGTGAAATCACATGGTTAGTACTACCGTAAATGTTCCTGAAGAGATGCTTGGTCGTTTAATTGGTGTTAAGGGCAAGACCAAGAGGCTGATTGAAAGGATGGGCGGTGTGAAAATAAAGATTAAAGATTGCCTAGTTGCCATTAAGGGGGAAGACGGCATTCAAGTTATGAAGGCCTCAGAAGTGGTCAGAGCTATTAGTGAGGGGTTACCCGTCAAAAATGCCTTTGAATTATTTCAAGAAGATTACCAATTAGTCATCTATGATATTGAATCAGTGGTCCCCAATCGTGCTGCCCTCGACAGACAAAAGGCACGGGTCATTGGTGAGAAGGGAAAGACCAAGCACTATTTCGAGCGCATGCTTGAGATAAAATTGCATATTGGAGATTCTAAGATTTTTGCAATTGGTCCGGGGGATAAACTAAGGATTTTCCGGGAAGCTTTGGAGCGTTTAGTG
>JAAOXW010000021.1 GCA_018221005.1 Candidatus Altarchaeota archaeon | reverse complement strand
CATTAAAATCTACGGGGGTTCCCCATACATGGACAAAATTGGAGAAGTTACCCACTACTTCACCGGGATTGAAGTGAGTGTTATTGAACTGAAAGGCAAACTCAAAGAAGGAGATACTATTGCTCTGAAAGGGAGTAGCACGGACTTTGAACAAAAGGTGGATTCCATGGAGATAGACAGAGCAAAGGTGAAGGAGGCCGGTCCAGGACAATCTATTGGTATGAAAATGGCAAAGCGTGTTCGACCAGGTGACGAAGTTTTCAAGGTATAAGGGGTAAGCACATGGACATCCAAGCAGTGACTAAAGAGTTAGAGGGGGGAATAAACCAAAAAATTTGGTAGCTGAAACTCAAATCCACTCAATAATTTTTCTGGCATTCTTTAGAACATAAATGCCAATGGGAAGTCCAATGACCACCATTCCAATTAGAACATAGGTTCCATAATGATGAACCAAGGTCCAATTTTCAGCAAGAGTGAATCCAAGCCAAGCCATTAAGAAATTCCATGGGATTGAACCAAGAAAGGTAAGGAGAGTGAAGGGAATAACTGGTGTGTGGGCAAGTCCTGCCGGCATTGACATAAAAGTTCGAACTGCAGGGAGCATGCGTCCCGTGAGGATGGCCCAACTACCGTGTTTCTTAAAGAAAAGCTCCGCAAGTTCAAGATGGTCCTTCATGAAGTGTGGGAAGTATGGGCGTGCAAATTTACCGAGATAGTAGGCAAGGAGTGAACCAATAAGGTTGGCGAAGGTAGAAACCCAAACCACCGCCCAAAAACTGAATGCACCTCTTGCGGCAAAAAATCCGCCGAGGGGCACTACAATCTCACTTGGAATTGGAATCATGGCCGACTCTAAAAGCATGGTTATGAAAATAGCCATGAGCCCGTAACTGATTACAAATTCTTCAATCACGGAGAAAGTAAGTGCTTGGTATTATTATAGGTTTCCGAAGCCAATGGAGGCGTATCCCACTACAGAACCTTCATCCCCAGTTATGTCCCCTGAGGTATAGTATACCATGAGTTTTCCCTTCTTTTTGGTAGGGAGGGAGTGGAGCATGGCAGAAACGGGGTAGACTCCACACATGCTTATACCAAATTCATCCACAGTGGAAAGTAATCCAATAGGGTCTACGTCCACAATTCGGTCAATGGCCATCGCGTCAAGCTTCATTGCATCAGATTTGGACCTGAAGTGGGTCATATCTGAACTGGCTATAATTGGAATGTCCGCAGGTAGTTTTGAGAGGACTTCGCCCAAGTCACGAAGCCTCCCCTTAGGTACTGCAGGAACAGTAATAGGTAGAACTTCAAAATTTTTTGAACCCCAGAGATATTGCAAGAAAGGTAGTTGAACTTCAATACTGTGCTCTTGAGAAGAACAAGTCAGTTCTGGGTCGAGCTGGGCTGCTATGCTTTCAGTCAAGTCTGACGAAACCCGCACACTCCCCAAGGGTGTTTTCCATGAATCATAAGTGTGGAGGCAAATATCAGAGCAGTTGGCAAAGTGGTCCACGCCGAGAATAATTATTTGGCTAGCTGGCTTGAGGCTTTTGAACAGTATGGCTGCCGCTAGGCCAGAATATAGATAGCCTGCGTGAGGAACTACTCCGTGAGTGACGCTGTTTGGAACTGCAGTTTTTTCCGCACTGGTGAGCAGTTGGGAGAGCATTTTTGTTAGAGTATCTTTGTCGTGTGGGTAGAAACCCTTGGCTTGTGGCTCACGAATCATATGAGTAGTATGCCTCAGAGTATAAAAATAATCAGTAGCTGTCCTTTGCTTCCGAAATGTAGTCTCCAAACTTGGTTACCAACTCCCCGAAAGAGGCTTCATCCATTAAGTCAATTTTCGTACCATGAAGAATACTTTTCAACTCATTGGACTTCTTGACACGACTCATCATTGAAACACACTTGACCAATTCAGCGTATCGGTCAATAATTTCGGTCTCACCGTGTTCTGAATGGAGGGGTAGATTGGCTAAGATACTTATGCTCTTTCTGTAGAACATATTGTAGGTATCTTCTGATTTTTGACTAAGTGCAAGAAGACTTTCAAACACATCACAATAAGTTTCAAAGGGTCCAGTGTCTCCAAAAACATTGAAGTGGTGAGCTACGAGTTGGGCTATTTTTTTAGTGCCCCCCCTTATCATTTCAAGTGCAATCCCGTTTGAGAGATTTAGATTCTCCCTAGTTAAAAGTTCTTGAATCATAGTATAGTCAATAGTGCCGTCTTGGGGTTGATTGATTCTCTCGTCTACATCTCGCATGTAGGGTGTAAAACGCCAGTTTTAATAGCTAACTAAAGGAACTTACTTGGGTTTCTTCATCCATGAAGTCTTCAAGCTTCTCTGAGAATACGACATCTCCGCTTAATTCGCCTCGTGCTTTTAGGACCTCTTGTGTGAGTAACCAATAGACTGCTGCCAGACTCCTTCTTCCCTTATTATTGCAAGGAACTACTAAATCCACCTTGTTATAGGTGTTGTTAGTAGAGGCTAGAGCAATTACAGGTACGCGCATCTGGTAGGCTTCCTCAAGAGCTTGTTTATCACCATAGGTATCTGCAACAAAAACAAGCTTAGGTTCGACGAAATATTCCTGGTTTGGATTGGTCATGGTTCCGGGAAGGAACCTGCCAATTTCAGATTCGGCGCCTGTTAGCTCCGCAAACTTAGTTGCGGGTTTGAAGGCCTGCTCCTTATTGGTGACAATCAAAACATCCTTAGGGTCCATAGCGGCTATCATCTTTGCGGCAACCTTAATGCGGTCAATGATGACCTGTACATTAATGATTGAGAGGCCGTCGGGTCGTACCCTGAAGATAAATTTCTCCATAGGTTTGACCTTACGTTGAGCCCCAATATGGGCGCCGTTTTTGACCAAGCTTTGTCTTTCATCCACCATTTGATTTACCTACTTGATATGCTTTAAGAGATTTTTGCTGTGTTTAATGGCGCGTGTTAAGGCGTCATCAATCTGCTCTGAAGTTAGGCCTCCATTTCCACCCTTCTGAAGGGCGACAATATTACCATCTCGAATTCCCACTGTTAGGCGGGCAACTGAGGCATATTCCTCGTGCATAGTTGGGTCCACTACCATCTTATCGCCAATCTTGGCGAAGGTAGATGCAACCACTGTACAATCCATAGGAACTGCGTTCTTCATATTTTCTCGATTAAGAATCTTAGTCTCCTTATCATAGGTGGGCATCTTGGCAGTTTTTAGTGCAGCCATTGCAGCTAAAGTACCTGCGTCAAAGAGATTTCCATCCGCATTGAGTGGATAAAAATCGATATTGACTATCCAAACTGCTTCACCTGCTTCAATGCAGAGTTTCTTGGTGTCCATTACTCCTGCTTCACGGATACTTCTATCCACTACACGAGCAAGTTCAACAGCAACTTCACCAGGCCTGCCTGCTTCAAAGGTATTGTGAGCCATTGGAGACAGTTCAGCATTAACCATGAGGACTCCCTCATTGGGCCTGTCATTGAATGGGGTACCAACACTAATTTTCACTCCTGCTATTACTTTGGATTTACCCATAGTAACTACTGCAGAGCCTTCAGCCTTGGCAATTACGCCCGTTTCAATTTTTATGTCTCTGAACTCATCGTTCTTTCTGCCATCGAGCCTCTTATTGGCCTCAACGGCGTCCCGGATTTCTGAAAGTTCCAGGTTACTTATTATTTCACTTATCATTTTGATCCCTCCTCGTAACGAGCCTTGAGGGCTCGCTTCTGCATCTCATAAATTTCGAGTGCAGCTTTGTCGGCCATTGTTTTACCCTTCTTGAATTCCTCGAGGGTTACATCGCCATCCATCTGGAGCAGTAAAACTTCTCCCAGAGCGGGTGCGACTGCATAAGCAATATCTCCCATACCCCAGTTGTCTTCTTCTTTCTCCAAATCAACAACCATGTGGCCTTGACCTTTTTCATCATAGCTCTTACCGAAGCTTAAGCTGACTACCAAATCTCTCATAGGTATTCCAGCATCTGCTAGGGCGAGTGATGCGGCGTTAAGACCTGCCACTCTTGTGCTTGCATCTGCCTGTACGACAGTCACAAAAACGTCAATGGCACGTGTTGGATACTTTTCAGTTATCACAACACGAGTTAGGGCCTCGGCGAGTACTTTACTAATTTCAGTCTCTCTTCGGCCTGGACCCGGTCTCTTTCTATCTTCAACACTGAAAGTCATCATGTCGTATCTGACACGGACTCGCGCCCTTTCATTAATCACTTGATGTCGGGGGTGAAGCTCTCTTGGACCGTAGACGGTTGCAATAACTCTGGTCTTACCAAAGATAACCTCCGCAGATCCATCCGCATTTGGGACTACTCCCATCTTAATCTGGATTGGACGAACATCTTCAGGCTTCCTGCCGTCGAGTCGCTTACCACCTTTAATCAAAAATTTAGGTTTTTCGTCTCCCATTTTATTCACCTTCTTCCTTTTTTTCCTCAGTTCCCTCTGCTACTGCTTCAGGTTCTGGTTTTGGCTCGTCCCTGTTAATGGTCTTGCCACTTTCCTTAGATAGAAACTGTTCCATCTTGTCGGTCAACCCAACGAGGTGAGCTTCAGCTTCAATCTTTAAAACCGCCTTTTCTGCGAGTTCTTCATTACCGCCCTGAATCCAGACTATACCATTCTGTCCCACAAACATGCGGGTCTCTGTATATTCCTTTATCATTTTCACCATACTGGCACCTTTGCCAATTATGCGTGGTATCTTTGCGGCATTTACATAAACTAATTTTCCGTCGTGAACCTTTCTAAGTCCTGGGCCACGTGCGGTCACAAAAACTGCCATGTTCTCATCAACTTTCTTAATCTGGCAAATTACGGCATCTCCAACACCAAAGACACTGGCCAACTTGTGGCGGTTAGTATCTATGTATCGGTCCGATGCGTCCCCTACAAGCATTCTTGCAGTGTAGGTGGCGTTTATATCCAAATTCCAGCTGTTATAGCCTACTTCTGTGATGATTCCAATTACTGGATCATCTCTCTTTGGGAGATATTTCCCATTTAATGGAATGACCTTTATGGCCCTTCCTTTGAAATTGACCAGTCCTAATACACTGGCTCTTATTTCGTCTTGGTCCCTGTAAGCTCCGTCGCCGGGTAAAAATTCCATACCCTTGGCTAGGATTTTGCCAGGAACTACTAATTGTCTATTTTCTACATTTTCTGACATATTTATTCCTCCTTGATTGTAATTTCTGCTTCTCCCTGTGTCAATTGATTGACCAGATCTACTGTTGATACTTTCATACCCGAAGGTACCTCTAAAGTAAGAAGCAAACCGTCAGCCAGCCATTGCTCCTTTTTAACAGTTCCGATGCTGCGCAACTTACCATAGGCCCGAGAAGCATGGGACATGGGTAAGTGAATCCGGAGATTCACTTTTCCGAATTTAAGTGGGATGAAAGGCAGTAGTGCTTTGACTACATCCTCAAACTGCTCCTCAGCCGGACGTAAATCTGCATGAACTTTTGCTTCCTTCATAGCAGATTCGATTCTATCCGGGGTGTGGGGCAGATTAGTTCGCGGGTCAATTGCATTGCGAGCAACCAAATCAATTACCTGCCGGTGGATTTTGGCCAACATTTCACGTCTTTGTTCTGCTGTTGGACTGAAATCCCCCTTCATTAGAATAGTTCGAATTATTTCGTCTTGATTAGTGGTTTCAAAAACCGCCTCCAAGTCCGATTCAGAAACTCTGTCTCCCTTCCGGGCGTCCTTGAAAATTTCTTGTATCGGCATAATTTCATGTAAGGGAACCGAATCTGGGTCTGCCCTAAACTTTACCAATTGCTTTGGGTCTGCTAGAATCTGAAAATCTTTACCAACCTTCCTCATCTTAACGACAATAGCGTCATCCACTTTTACCATTCAGAATCACCTCTATCTCCTTTCGTCCGACTTTCTTAAAGCCGTCCTTGGTGATACAGGCTGCCTCGATTCTGTCTAGTTCAAATTTATTCTTCAGGAAATGCTTGAGGGCTTCTATTCCCAACTTAATTCCTGCGGTTGCTGTTATATTTGCTGAGTATTTTACTTCGAGAAGTTTCATGACTTCGCCTCGTCCTTCGCCCACTGCCGTTGCGGACCACTCTGTTGGGGTTCCGCTAGGATCTATCTCAAATAATTTGGGCTCCTTGTCAAAGCCTGCAATCAAAGTTGTTACACCGAATGGACGTAGTCCACCGTACTGTGTAAAAATTTGCATATAGTTGCTAATCTCATGGACAATTTGTTTTATTGCGATAGGCTCACCATAAACCATCTGGTGTTTCTGTGCCTCAAGTCTTGCTTGGTCCACAAGTTTGCGTCCGTCAGCTACTAAACCAATTGTAGCCGCACTGATATGTGTATCAACTTCGTACACCTTCTCTATGCTCCTTGGGTTTATCAGGTGGTGCAGAACTTTTTTGTCCGCAACCATAACCACTCCATCTTTCGCTTTAATACCAACTACTGTGGCACCTCGCCTGACTGCCTCCATGGCATATTGTACTTGGAATAGGCGTCCATCTGGGCTGAAAACAGTCACCACACGGTCGTATCCCATACCCTCAGGAGCAATAACTTGCATTCTATTTCACCTGTCGTTGTTTTGGGACGGGGGTTTTTAAAGGTAGTTGTTGCCAAGCATACCATGTCATGGTTAGCGTACTTCAAACGGTGGGCCTCCAAGTATGACAGGGAAGTTGAAGCCTATGGTTATCAACCACATAAATTACTGCTTCCCTTCCGGGCATTAATTGGAAAGCGGAAGCGTGGTCTGGATGTGGGGTGTGGCACAGGCAAGAGTTTGGAAGTTATGGCCAAGTTTTGTGAGGAAGTGCTGGGTGTGGAGCCCGTCGAGAAGATGGCGAAGCGGGCGGAAGACAGGGGCTTTCGAGTACTAAGGATGAGGGGAGAAGAAGTCGGTAAGCTCAGGGAAAAGGAAGCGCAATTTGACCTCGTGAGTTTCTTTGCGAGTATTGATTACATGAAAGTGGATGAGGTTGTGGAAGGAGTTAACCGAATTTTGGCCCCAGACGGATTGGTCTTTATGACGGTTGAACCGGAAAATGAAGATAAGCTTAAACTTCTTTTTGGCAAACAAGATTTTGAAGTAGTGAAGAGAGTGAGCAGAAAGGCATATGAACGTCAAACATACATTTGTCTGTTGTTCAAGAAACAAAGTTGAGGGTATGATGGCAAGGTGTGAATGGGCGGAAGGTAATGAATTAATGGAAGAGTATCACGACAAAGATTGGGGGGTTCCCGTTCACAATGATAAGTTGTTGTTTGAAAGTATTGTTCTTGATGGGGCACAGGCAGGACTCAGTTGGTTGACTATTCTCAAAAAGCGAGAAGCTTATCGAAAGGCCTTTGATAATTTTGATCCACAGAAAGTTGCAAAGTATGATGAGAAAAAAATTGAAGTGTTGATGGGAAATGCAGGCATCATAAGGAATCGGCAGAAAATAAACTCTGCAATAAAAAATGCGCGTGCCTTCCTACTCGTGCAGAAAGAATTTGGAAGCTTTGCGAAGTACATTTGGCAGTTTGTGGGGGGGAAGTCGAAGATAAATCGCTGGAAGGTCATGGGGGATTTGCCTGCAGAGACTGAAGAATCACGAATAATGAGTAAAGACCTAAAAAAACGGGGTTTCAGTTTTGTAGGGCCCACCATCTGCTACGCCTTCATGCAGGCGGT
>JAAOXW010000020.1 GCA_018221005.1 Candidatus Altarchaeota archaeon | reverse complement strand
TCCACCGGAAGCCAAGGCGTAAAGGTTTTAAAGAACTGCTTGTCCATGGTTTTCGTATGGAAAAGCGGTAGTTTTTCCTATTAAACTAAGAGGTAATGAAAATGACAGACAAACAACCAATTCTGATATTGCCGGAGGGAGCTTCCCGTATGATGGGAAGAAGTGCCCAAAAAATAAACATTTTAGCCGCTAAGGCTGTTTCTGAAGTAGTCAGAAGCACTTTAGGTCCACGTGGTATGGATAAAATGCTCGTAGACAATCTGGGAGATGTAATTATCACCAATGACGGTGTAACTATTCTAGAAACTATGGAGATTGAACATCCCGCAGCTAAGATGATAGTGGAAGTCGCGAAGACTCAGGAAGATGAAGTGGGAGACGGAACCACCACAGCTACTGTACTCGCAGGTGAGTTACTAAAACGGGCGGAGGATTTGATTGACCAAGGCATCCACCCCACAGTTATTGCTCATGGGTACAAATTAGCGTCGGACAGAGCTATGAAAATTACGGATAGAATTTCCACTAAAATTGGCGTGGAAGACAAAGATTTGTTAATCAAAATAAGCCGAACCAGTATGAATGGGCGAGGCACTGAGATGGGTGTTAATCACTTAGCAAAACTTAGTGTGGACGCTATTTACAAAATTAAGGAGAAGGACACCGAGGGCAACCACGCAGTTGACGTGGAAAACATCAAACTTGAAAAGAAAGCAGGTGGGAGTTTAGAGGAGTCCTTACTTATTGACGGCATTGTTCTGGACAAGGAAAGGGTGCATGAGGGTATGCCCAAGAAAGTTGAGAATGCAAAAATTGCTCTACTTAACGTTGCACTTGAAGTGAAGAGTCCCGAAACAGATACACAAATTCAAATAACGGACCCATCGCAGCTTGAAGCCTTCTTGAAGAATGAAGAAGACGTGATAAAGAAAATGATTGCATCCATCAAGGAATCTGGAGCGACTGTAATCTTTGTCCAAAAGGGTATTGATGATTTGGCCCAACACATGTTGGCTAGAGACGGAATCCTTGCGGCTCGTCGAGTGAAGAAGAGCGACATTGGAATTCTAGCTAAGGCAACAGGTGGAAAGATTGTAACCAACCTTCGCGACCTTAGGTCAGAGGACCTAGGTAAGGCCGGACGGGTAGAAGAACGAAGCACATCAGGGGACAGCTTAATCTTTGTTGAGAAATGCCCAGATCCAAAGGCAGTAACCGTTCTCATCCGTGGTGGAACTGACCATGTGACTGATGAAGCTGAACGAACCATAAAAGATGCTCTAAAGGTACTGAGTGTTGCCATAAAGGATGGTGCACTAGTAGCTGGCGGAGGCGCTGCTGAAATTGAAATCGGCAACGGTTTAGCCAAGTACGCCACCCACATTGGTGGAAGGGAGCAACTAGCCATTGAGGCTTTCTCAAAGGCCATGGAAATTATTCCAAGAAGCTTAGCGGAGAATAGTGGTCAGAATGCAATTGACCTCTTAGTCCAGCTTAAGGCAGAACACGAAACGGGCAATGTAAAAGCCGGTTTAGATGTCATTGATGGAAAAATCAAAGACATGTTTGCCCATGGAGTTATAGAACCCGCAAAGGTCAAGAAACAGGCCATTAAGAGTGCTAGTGAAGCGGCAATTATGATTCTGAAAATTGATGATGTGATTGCAGCCAGCAAGCTCAGTGGCGGTCCTGCGCCGGGCGGAATGCCTCCAGGAATGCCCGGTATGGGCGGAATGGGTATGTGATTGCGGGTAGCCGCAATCATCACTTCTTTTTTTAAATTCCTTCTTTTATTTTAATTGATGCCTACTCTTAGGGATTTCGTACGGGCCATGCGCCCCAGTAATTGGTATAAGGCCACCATAGTCTTGGCCGGTCCCGTATTTTCGGGCAGAATCTTTGAACTTAATTGGTTAGTGCTTATGTTTGCCTTTCTTAGTTTTTCATTTGTGGCGAGTGCAAATTATGTACTGAATGATCTTAAAGACAGGGAAAATGACCTGCACCACCCAAAGAAGAAGAATAGGCCAATTGCAAGTGGAAAAATCAGTGGTAAACAAGCTAGTTGGTTCTTCATATTTTTGCTCATTGTTGGTTTAGTTTTTGGATGGATGGCCAACTTCATTGTATTGCAGTTGGTTGGAATTTACTTCATCGTAAACTTGGCATACACTCACTATTTGAAACGGCTTTCGATTATTGATGCGTTCACTATTGCGGTGGGATATTTACTACGGGCACTCGCGGGATGCTATGCAGTTGGGATTGTAGTTACTAATTGGTTTTACTTAGCTATTTTTTCACTTGCAGTTTATCTTGCATTCTGTAAAAGACTTGCCGAGATAAAAGTTTCGGGTGTGAAACACAAGGCAAGTCTCGAAGAGTATGAAGACATTATTGAAATTGCAATTGGGATTTCGGGGAGTATCAGTCTTACTTTATTTGCAATATATGTAGCAAATGTTGGAGGTCACATGGTGTGGAGCTTTCCGTTGGCAATGATGGGTCTTTTGATTCACTTGAGGGAGTCAGTTAAGGGTTACGAAGTTCATGAGTCCTTGAGAAAACCTGAACTCATTTTGACCTTAATTGCATTTATGGCAGTAATTTTGGTGGGTCTCTATGCGTAAACTGCTCGCAATCCTAGTAATTGTCGTTGTTTACGGGGCTTTTATGTTGGTTGGGGAAGTCAATCAATTTCCGAACTTGGGATGGCTATTGTTATTTTCAGCCATCACACTTGTGGGTTACGGTTTTCGTGCATTGCGATGGAAACTCCTAATGGATAACCAAAAAATGCGGATGAGTTTTTTTGATGCGTTTAGAACTTATATTGCGGGGTTGGCGTTTGTAATAACTCCTGGAAAAATGGGGGAGGTCGCTAAGGCAGAATTAATGAAGGATAAATTTGGGTTCAGGAGGAAGCCCGTGGTATTCACAGTAATTATTGAACGAATTTTTGATGTTGTGGGGTTAGCAATAATTGGTTTAATTGGTGCGGCTTGGGTTGCTGTAACTTACATAAAGCAGTTATTATTTTTGATAGGTGGTGTCTTTGTGGCGATGTTCATACTTTACTTTTTTAGAAGTAAGATAAAACTCATAGAAAGTGAATTAGAGAAACTGGGAAATTGGAAACTAATTACCATATGTACTCTATTATCACTAGTGGCGTGGGGGTTTGAAATTTTTGAACTTGTGTTAATCTCATCTTTTGTAAATTTTCCACTTAATTTCTTTCAGGCGGCCTTTGCGTTCACGGGAGCCACACTCATTGGTAATGCGGTTATGACTCCGGGGGGAATTGGCGCTGCAGAAGTTGGACTAATTGGTATTTTACTGCAATATGGTATGACCAAACCCGTTGCATCACTTGTGACGCTCACCATAAGAATCACCACACTTTGGTTCGGATTCTTCCTAGGTGCCTTCTTTTGGATGCTTGTGAGTAAGCAAAAATCATAGAAGTGGCTCGTTTTTCTTCCGGGTTTGCAACCAAAGTCCAAGTCCTACAATTCCAACTGCAAGCAGAACTCGCCAGTTAAAGGAAAGTCCCACGGGAGCTTTTATGGTGGCGTATTTTGCGTAGTAAATAGCTAAAATGTAGTCTTCTGTAGCATAGGCTTGTTGAGCCATGTCTAGATATGGCCCTGCACGCCGTTTGGCAATGGCGCCCTCAAGAGTCGTTTCTGCAAAGGAAATGGCTTCTTCTGCAGCCCTTTGGTACTTTAGGGCGTTGGCCAAGTAGAACTCTTGTTCTCTGACTGCTGGGAGGTGTGCGTATGTTTCAAGAACACCATTGTAATTTTCTGCCTCAAATTGGTTGAGTGCCTGTTGATAAGTTACTGCTTCAAGTTTGATACAAGCAACGCTTGGAACTGTAAATCTACGAGACACTTCTCGTTCAATATCTTGCTCAATACATCCAAAGCTCATTGGCTTCAGGAGATTAAGGGCGGCTTTGGCCGCACCTTCAAGTGAGCTTCCCGGGAAAAACTTTTCGACCATTGGATTTGTGGGTTGTGCGGGACTCCATTCACTTTCTACATCATTGTTTACTATTAATTCGGTAACAGCTTTATTGACTTTGAGTTGTTTAGACTCGTTTAAACGCAAGGGAATTATAAAATTGTCTCCAGAAATTCTGAAGCTTGAATTTATTGAAAGACCGGGAATATATGGGATTGAAAGATTGGTGGTTATGGACCTACCTAAGTGATTTTCAATCAGTAAGTTTTCCCCTTCCCGCTTCAAAGAAATTACTTTTCCCGAAAATCTCAAAAATTGTGGGTGGTTACACTCTATCTCAATTGCGATTTCATCACCAAAGTTCAAATAGGTGTGTGAAGCTTCCATCTCAAGACCGGATAATGGATGTGGTATGAAGAAATATGCAGTTTCGGTGGGGCAAGTTGGATCAACTCGATAGTAAACCTCATACCATTCACTCGCCATCGATTCATTGTGCCGGATATATGTGGCAGGGGGAAGGTGTGACTCATACTGAAGTTCGAGGGTTATGTGTTCGGTGACATCTTTCAGTTTTATTTTCAAATTGTTATTTTTTCCAACGACAGACTCAAGGCGGGACAAATCTCCAGATAGAAGATTTCTTGAGTCTAGGTTCTTGAGGGCGGGGTAAGCAAGGTCTTCGACAATAAATGCCGTATCTATTTTACGTGGGTATTCATTCTCAAATTCAATTATGCATTGGACTTTGAAATCTCGCCCCAGGGGCGGTTTTTCTGGGTAGCAAGTAAAATCAACAGGTAAATTGGCAGCATAGTTTTCAAAGTATTGCTGGCTTTTTTCTTCTAATGATTCAACTTGGTAGCTTAAGGCTAGGAGGTAGAGGAGTTTTGGCATAAAGTCAGAATTTGCAGAAACGGGAACAAATACAAACTCGGGCAGCTCAAAGGCCACACCAGACAGTTGTGGGTGTTCAGCATGCCAAATTAGTTTCAGACGTATTCCTTCGGCCACGTCAGCATTTTTAATAAAAAACTCGCGTTCTATTTTGAAATTAAAGGTTTGGATGTCCTTCAAAACAGTCTTTACGTTTTCAAAGTTGTTTGATGCTTCTAGTGTGTCCTGTAAATTTGAGAGTTTTGAATAATAAGTAATCAAAAGCTCTCGAGAAATAAAGGGTTCAATATTAATAATTAAGGCTTCAACTTTAGTTAATTTGAAAAGTGAATAATCGTACAACTGAATTTTTGCATCTTCTTGCTTTTCATTAAACAATAAATAGTCTGAATATGACATAAGGAGAGCTTGTGCAGTCATTATTAGAGTGTCCCCCTTTGGACCATAAAAAACACAGGAAGCATTTGAGTTAGAATTTTTTACATAGAATTCACATTTTTCTCTGAAAAGCGTCTCAAAACTGTCTAAGCTTTCAGACAAAAGTTTTGTATTGGAGTTTAATTCCCAAAATATTGTGTCGGCTCGATCTTGTTTTTGGAGGCAGTCTCCCAGTGAAGAACAAAAGGTAAGTAGTTCCTTCGCGAGGGTGAGTTTGGCAGAGGAGTTTTTGAGGGGGGAGAGGGGATCTTCGAGAGAAATTACTGCAGACATTCCACGAGAATTCTGAAGTAGTTGAGTTGCCAAAAGTACTTCGGAGGAATTTAGTGCATACGCTCCTGACAGTTTCAAGGCTTCAATAGTAGTGAGGGTTTTCTCGAAAAGAGTAAACAACTCCGTTTTTCTAGTGGTAATGAAGTTATTAGCCCCTTTTGAAAAAGTGGACAAATCTAACATAAACTTAGAAACTTGTGATAAATAGTCTCCTGAAATACCCAGTGTTTTCACAAAGTTTAGTGCGGCGGTTTTTGACACAAATACATGGTCCACACAGTGAAGAGGTGGACCAAAGAGGTATTCTTTTTCGAAATAACCCGGTGCATTGGCATCCATGTGATATGAACTTCCAATTAGTCTGAAAGTGCACGACGCTTCTGAAAAAATACTGTCAGCAGGCAGTAGTGCTTCAGTTTTCTTTGGGGATGGTTGGGTGAATATTTTTTTTGACTCTGCCTCAAGGAGGCTGTATGTTTTTCCGTTAATAGTTATGCGCCCCGAGAATGCCTCTAAGTTTGAGTGAGAAGTTAAGTCAAAAAAGAACTTATGGACATTAAAAGATGTAAGGTCTCCATAAATGGTAGCATACTCACTTCGCAACTCAAAGGACTCTAATACTTTTTGAAAATCCGAATTGTGAATGGAAGAAAATAAAGTGTGCATTGCTCTCTGAAACCAACTTTCTTGGATGGTGGTCCCTTTTTCAACAAACTCGGTTCCGAGGAGTTGTAGCTTTCCTTGGAGTTGGGACAGTTGTTGAGTTTTTGAGAAGAAGGTGTCATAAGTAAGAAGAACTGGACCTTCAATTCCAAGTTCCTTTGGGTGGGGAAGCGTTTTAACGGCGGGAAGGGCTTGTAGCAGTTTTCCATAGGTGATGAGGAGTTGTGGATCTTTCGAGATTTGAGTTGCCATATTCTCAAAATTATTGGCGAAAGAGGGACTTAGGAGTATGAAAAGAACCAGTAAGTTAACGGCTCTCATCTCGGCGCCTCCACACAAAGTAGGCCAAGCCCGTGAGAACAACAACAGAAACTACGAGGGATGTAGAGAGGGGTGTTGGTGCTCCTGACACTTCATTGGTAGCTTGTCTTGGACGTAGTTCAATCATAACATCTTCGTCATCTTTTGGAAACGGTCCGGAGATGGTTTCGTTTAGTAAGTTTTCAAAGGCATCCTTGAATGAAAATGCAGGAACCTCTCGCTCCCCATCCTTAAGGAATACAATGTCGTTCTCTATTTTTGAAATTACTGCAGTTCTGTCACCTACATTAAATGCAACAGGACAATTTTCCATTACATCTATGATTGAACTTGCAAGTATTGCATTATCACTTTCATG
>JAAOXW010000019.1 GCA_018221005.1 Candidatus Altarchaeota archaeon | reverse complement strand
TGATGTGTACTACTCTCAAAACCTTTCTTCCACAAATACGCATCTATGTGTGCCACGTTAATGTCATGCCCCCGCTCGTTCAACTCAATCATCATTGAGTGGGCAGTCAAAAGCGCAGCAGCACGTATAGCTACTTCCTCATCACCCCCCTTCTCGATAATTTGATTACTGTCTACTTTTTTTGCCAGTTGGTATGAATATTCTAATAACCCCATCATCCGCAAGGCCTCTGGAATTCTGTAGTCCGATGCGATGGTAATATCTTTCATGCCTGAAATTTCCTTTTCAAAATTTCTAGCCTTTAGTCCGCCGTATAGTAGAATGGGAACCAAATGATTTCTTTTGTCAAAGTAAATAACTGCATCCCCCTGCCTCACATAATCCTCCCCATAAGCGTTCGGAAATTCACTACTCAGTTTTTTTACTATTTCTGGTGCACTCCACTTACACGAGTTAAGAAAGTTTTCAAATTCCCCACCGTATTCGTTATTGAGAACACTTCCAACTTCCCTCAAATTCCTAACACGCAAATCGTTCATCTCAAGCTTGGTTGAGGTTTCGTCCCCTGCATCTTTTAGGAAAGTTTCGAATTGGTCAACAGTTAGCTTGGACATATAGTCCGCAACTCTCTCGTATCGAGTCATACCGCTTCCTTCAAATTCCCCTTCGCTCATAAGGTCTGCAACTAGCTTGTGCCACGCATCCGCATCTCTAAGGCCCTTATAAGCCCATTCCCCCGTGTTGTCACCATTCCAATCTGTGAACCAGAAAAAAGCATCCCCTGATGAATCATAGGCTTGAAGTTCAAGAAAGTCCTTAGCACCCCCTGGAAGCCCCTCCCAATCCCACGCGGGAATTTCAAAGTAATTAGGGTTTTTCTCAAGCTCTGACGAAAAGTTTTTGATGACTTTGCCAAACTCTACAAAATTAAAGGCAACAGGCCCATTACCAGTTACAGTATAATACTCCTCACAACTTTTTAGATTTCTAGCTTTCGACATATAAATTCAATGACAGTTATTCAAATAACTTTGTTAACAACACTACGTGCATGTGTGGGGTGGCATTGTCTCAGTTTAGAAGTTTTTGAGCAAGTCCACAAAGTCATCTAGGTCTGCCTCAAATGAACTCTTACCCATGCCCTGCTTAGTCACAAAACCAAAGGCCTTTTTGGCCTCAGGTACTACCAAGCAACTACCAACTGTCTCCCCATCCTTAAGGAAGATGATATTCAAGTTTCCATCAGCTTCTCGCCTAACACCAACTTCAACATTCTTACCCACAAACTGCCTGCCCAACTTCTCTCCAAGAACTCTCACTGCGGTTGGTCCATCCAGCGACATACAAGTTGTGAATGGGGTACTATTTATCCATCCGGCACCACGTCTGAGTGGTAGAGCCTATCAGCATAGTTACCTTGTGGTTGTAAGGAGATAGTTTTAAAACCCTGAAGACTAGTTTGCCTATGGAAAAAGCGAGTTTTACTGTGGACACTTCTGACTGGAGAGTCTTCTACAAAATGAATTACAATGGCAACCAAGACGGTTTGATTGCATTTACAAGTCTGGTTTCAGGAACCTGTGGGCTGGGCGCTCTTAGACTTAGACCTGCGGCCATGGAAGCTGCAAAAGAGGTTGCAAAGGAATTTGAAGATATCGCAGAGCGTTTATCCAAGATGAAGCGAGCAACCAGTAAGCACTTGAAAAGGAAGGAAGTTCCAAAAAACAAATATTTGGAACTGTTTGTACTCCAACAAGCCCTCCAAATTCTGGGGGCGAAGACCTGCCTCGAGAAGAAGGAACTTAAGAAGACACTGAAAGACATTTAAGTAGCAGGGCGTATTCCAGCTATGAATATGCTTCTGATGGGCATTTTGGGTGTTGTGCTCGCCATCGTTGTCATCTTCTTCTATTTATTGATGGGTAATTCCTTTCTTAGAATAATCGTCGAAATGACTATTGCTGTGGGCTTAGCGTATGGCTTCCTATTACTGGGGGTCTCCGAATTCATGGCCTATATCGCAGCTGGGCTGACTCTTGCAATGATATTCTTCGTAAGAATGAGCTAGTTACTTACTGTCCCCGCTCTTTTTTGACTTTTTCTTACCGTCTTCAAAGCCTTCTCCCAATAAACCAGCTAGGTTTAGAGTCATGACTTCGTCACTCGCTTTGCCGCTCCCCGGAGTCCTTGGGAAAACAGCAGGTAGAACAATCTTAGTACTCTTTCCATCCGCAATCTTAGGCAAGGCTTCCTTGATATACAAATAGCTCAACGCATTCTCATCGAGTTTGCTTGCGGCCTCAGCAATGGCCTCAATCATAGTTCTTTGGGCGCGAGCTTGATACTGTGCCGCAGCCCATTCTTCCTTGCTTTGTCTTCTCAAATGCATGGCTTGCTGAATTGGTTCAGGTATGCGTAAGTTCTGAACTTCAACATCAATAATAGTGATGCCCCAGTCACGAACCATGGGTTCAATCTTCACTTTTACAATGTCGTTGACCTTTTCAATCTCAGAATATAATTCATTCAGTGTGAGGTTGCTACCAATGTCCCTGAGGGCGGCGTATATGTATCCGCGAAGTGTTTCTTCAAAATCCTTCACAGCCAATATGGCTTTCTCAGGCTCCTTAATCTTGTAATATACAATAGTGTCAACAGTCACCCGAATCTCATCTGCAGTAATTACTTCTTGGGGCTGTATGTCCATTTGCTGTACGCGGAAGTCAACTTTAACTGCCCGCTCAAAGAAAGGAAATAAAATTACCCATCCAGGTCCCGCAATTCGGTGAAAATGTCCCATACGAAATACGGCGAGCCTTTCATATTCTCGAACCTCCGTAATTATCCCAATTGCTCTTAATATTTGTAAGGAAATTAAAAGTGCCAAAACAGTCAGAATGACTGTCAAATATTGCCTTGCCGCAGGGACAAAAATCAAGGTGACAATTGCAAGAAAGATTATTATGAAAACGGTCTCCATTTCGTTCTGGACGACCTTGGTGATTTCCTTCTTTGCCGCCTTGTATGACACATAAGCCTTGGACGTTGTAAATATAAAAAGCTTGGTCCTAAGGAATATTGTGGTAAAAATCGGCCTTGAAATTCACCAGCAGCTCAATACTGAAAAATTATTCTGTTCCTGTCCAACAGAGCTTTCAGATTCAAAGCAGTTTGAATTTAGTAGAAAATTAAGACCGGTCATAAGTGAATTGGGCCAAGTTGACAGGGCGGCCCTTCAGGAGCATAAAAAGGGTAAAACCATCACTTACTACGCGAATTCCTCAAATAGCTGTGCTGTTGAGTGGGATGAAGAACCCCCCCATGAAATGAATCGACGCGCCCTTGAAATTACACTCCAGTTCGCAAAACTCCTAGACGCTAACCCAGTTGATGAAATCCAAGTGATGCGAAAAATTCTAATTGATGGCTCTGCGGTCTCCGGATT
>JAAOXW010000018.1 GCA_018221005.1 Candidatus Altarchaeota archaeon | reverse complement strand
TAATAGGAAAAACTACCGCTTTTCCATACGAAAACCATGGACAAGCAGTTCTTTAAAACCTTTACGCCTTGGCTTCCGGTGGAGAAACTTTTTAGAAATCCGTAGGATGCCCTGCGGGGCAGTTTCATCAAAAACGAGCTCTCCTGCGGGAGACCTCGACCAAAACAACCCCCTGGAGGGGGTTTGATCAAAAGGCAAGTTACAACCCCAAATCCTTCAAATCCTTCCCCTTAGCTACCACAGGCTCAGCACCAAGTACATCTGATACCTTTTCCAAATTCTTAATACGTTCTTTGTGGTCTTTCAAACTGACTAGGAAGGTCTTTTCCTTTTTGAAAGCAACTTCAAATGGCCCCCTGCCAATGAACGCACGATCTGAGCTTTTAACATCAAAGTACACTTCACTAAAAATATCCTTTCCCAAAATATCTTCAAGTTTACTTGCCATCTCCTTACTTGGGGCGGCCTCTCCCTCTTCATACCGCCTCACCATTTCTGGCGTAACATCCAACTTCTCTGCCAATAAATTTCTACTTAGATTGTGATGCTCCCTAATTTCCCTTAAATTTTCTATGGGAACTTTAATGCACCCCCTATCTGCCAAGGCCACATGTTTATCTTCTAAATATTTCAAGAAGGTTTCTCCGTCCATAACGGGAACCCCATATCTATGGTAAACTACTCCCTTGACCAACTGTTTCTTAAATTTTTTAGAAACGACCATGGGCTCAGCTCCAACCACTGATGCACACTTTTTGAAAGCGTCCAAGCTGTCCTTACTCAACCCATCCGCATTCCCCACCATTTTGATGAGATAGGCCCGGTCTTCAACAAAGGCCAAATCAAAGCTGCGGGATTTTTCATCCTTAACCTCAGCCAAGTCCCCCTTGTTCTTGAGCTTGTCAACAAACTTACGCAGTTCCACAAAAATTGAAGACACAGGCTTTTTATAGCACTATTATTTCCATGTCTGTGCACCAGTATGAGGCAAAAATTCTTGAGGCCCTCAAGAAATTAAAAAAAATTACTGCAAGTGAGCTTGCAAAAGAGCTCCAACTAAACCGCGATGCAGTCTCACGTATGGCGTACAGCCTCAGCAAGAAGCAATTAGTGACTTTGGAAAAACTCACAACTTCCAAAATCCTACTAACTGAAGAGGGACAGGGCGTAATTGAGAACGGACTTCCCGAAAAACAATTTCTAGAAAACCTACCTAAGCAGATTTCTGATGTGTCAGCGGACATGAGACTCGGCATGAACTGGGCAGTAAAGCGCAAGTGGATTGAACTAAAAAACGGAGTCATTGTACGAGTGGTGCAAACTCCCCCCGTAACTGAAGAAGAGCGTGCACTCAAAAATATCAATAAATTGAATGCAGAAGAATTAGTGCTCCTGCGGAAGAGAAAATGGGTTACCAAGAAACTACTGACCGACTACGAAATTTCCATCACACCCAAGGGACAGGAAAAAAAGATTGAATTACACACCACACAAGTAACCCCTGAAATGCTACTCTCTGGAAACTTCAAAGACATCAACTTCGCCACATTTTCACCAAATCAACCTGTACCCGAAAAATGGCCCGGGAGATTCCATCCAATGACAGAACTCATTGAGAAGGTTCGAAGCATTTTTCTTGAGCTGGGATTTACTGAACGAAGTGGCCCCTATATCGAATCTGCTTTCTGGGATTTTGATGCCCTCTTCGTTCCACAAGACCACCCCGTGCGGGAGATGCAAGACACTTTCTATATAGATGGTTCTACCGAAGTTCCAAAGGAGCTGGCAGACCGCGTTGAGAAAGTTCACATGGACTCATGGGGAAACTGGAATCCGAAGGAAGCCACACGCAGACTCCTAAGAACACACACTACCTGTGTCTCCGCTAGAGCCTTAACGGAACTTGAACCTCCTGCAAAGATTTTCTCAATAGGCCGAGTTTTCCGAAACGAAACAGTGGACTATAAACATCTGGCCGAATTTCACCAGGTCGAAGGCATTGTTTATGACCCCAATGTGACCCTGAGGGATTTATTCGGCTTCCTCAAACACTTCTTCTCAAAATTAGGTTTTGACAAAATTCGTATCAGGCCCGCCTTCTTCCCCTATACGGGCATCTCCGCAGAGGTCGATGTTTGGCTTGAGTCTAAAAATAAATGGATGGAACTCGGAGGCTCTGGAATTTTCAGGTCCGAGCTCGTTGAACCCCTAACTGGCAAAGACTGCCCCGTGTTGGCATGGGGTTTAGGAATTGAACGACTTGCCATGATGTACTATGGCTTAGATGACATTCGCGACCTCTACAATAGCGATATAGATTGGCTGAGGAAGAGGAGGGTTTTCATATGATTGTTGAATTTGAATGGGATGACCTCATGAGCCTCTTGAAGGGGCAACTCCCCAAAGAAGCCATCATAAATGCCATTGATATGATAGGAACTCCTGTCGAAGACTTTACAGATGACGTCATCCGCATTGAGATTTATCCGAACCGTCCAGACCTTCTCAGCGCAGGAGGAATGGCCAGAGCCCTCAACGGCTTCCTTGGCTTTGAAGTGGGATATCCCATGTGGCGGATGGCCCCCACTGAAGTGAAATGTAAACTTCCCGAAAACAGAGCATCTCTTCTCAGACCCTTCCTAAGTTTTGCTGTGACTAAGGGAGTCAAACTCAATGATGCTGCAATTAAGGACATAATGCAACTACAGGAAAAGCTGCATGTGAGTTTGGGACGGAACCGTGCCAAGTATAGTATAGGCGTCTATGACACCACCAACATTCGTTTTCCAATTCGATATGAGGAGTGGAAGCTTGATGATATTGCTTTCATACCTCTTGAGGGAACAGTTGAGTTAACTGGCAGACAAATTCTTGAAGAAACAGACAAAGGCAAAGCTTATGCGCACCTCTTGCCTGAAGACAGAGCCCCCGTACTGTTAGATGCATTTGACAAAATTCTCAGTATGCCCCCCGTAATTAATGCAGAGTTCTGCAAGATTGATGCAACCTCAACCAACCTACTAATTGATGCCACAGGTACATCTCCCGGAACCGACGATATGGTTGCCATTGTGGCGACTGCTCTTGCCGAAAGGGGAGGCACACTTCAATCAGTCACCCCCGGTCCAACTTTCCTGCCCAAGCGCATTTCCATTGATTACCAGTATATCCGGAGCTTACTCGGCTTAGAAATTACAGATGTGCAAATTGGAACACTCCTTAACAAAATGCGCTTTGGTACAGTGGAAGAGGTAATGATTCCCCCTTACAGAATTGACATCTCTAATTCTATGGACTTGGCTGAAGATGTTGCAATCGCATACGGCTATGATAACTTTGAGTACACCCTCCCGAAAATGAATCTATTCGGTCAACCCCTCAAAGACCAACTAATGTTCACCGAGCTCCGAAAACTTATGGTGGGTTTTGGCTTCCTTGAAACTAAGGGTTTCAACCTAGTATCCCCCCTTGCGGCGGCGATGGTGGGCGCATCACACATTGGAGTTTCAAATGCTAAGAGTAGCGAATATTCCACTTTACGACCATCCATCTTGCCCAGTCTCTACCATCTTCTCCTGAGAAATAAAGATTCAGAATATCCACAGAAAATCTTTGAAATAGGTAGCGTCTTTGTTCCCGGGCAGGAAAAGCGAATCGCAGGTTTTATTGCGCATGGTGCCGCGGGATTTTCTGAAGTAAAGGGCATCGTGGATGCACTACATAAATTAATGAGGCCTTCTGAGGAGCTTTCTTGGAAGAATGATCAACACTTTATGTTCATGGAAGGCAGAACTGCCGTTTCAGAGTGGGGAGTTTATGGGGAGTTGTCTCCCAAACTATCCCAACAAATTGGCATGCCTCTCGCCGGTTTCGAGTTGAAACTAGATTTTGTATAAACCTCCTCCCAAAAACCTTAAAACCCCCAACTACAATGGAGGTGGTGACTATTATGAAAAATACTATTGAA
This sequence comes from Candidatus Altarchaeota archaeon, assembly GCA_018221005.1. Lineage (GTDB taxonomy): Archaea > SpSt-1190 > SpSt-1190 > SpSt-1190 > SpSt-1190 > JAAOXW01. The sequence goes on along the minus strand of JAAOXW010000018.1, from coordinate 257 downwards.
AATTTAACGAAAGCGTTTATTGGAGAAAGTCAAGCCCGGAACCGCTACAGCTTCTATGCTAAAATTGCACAAAAAGAGGGATATGAACAGATTGCCGAAATATTTCTAATCACTGCAGACAATGAAAGAGAACACGCTAAGTGGTTGTTCAGGCTAATTAACCAACTAAAGAAAAAAAGCGCTGAGCCCATTGATGAAATAAAAGTTGAAGCCAGCGCTCCAACAACTTTGGGGACCACAATTGAAAACTTGAAGGC
>JAAOXW010000001.1 GCA_018221005.1 Candidatus Altarchaeota archaeon | reverse complement strand
TCATATGCCTCTTGACCCCGCATCATCAGCCGCAATTATCAATGCCATGGAGCATCTCATGGTTGGTGGCGAAGGGGGGCGTCCAAAGACCTTGCTGGAGGTTTTGAATTGGCTAGCTCGAGAATCTGTCATACCTACCCACATCATTGGCACTAGTTTTCAAAAGGCCATGGAGGACGACGCCACCCCAGATAACAATCTACTCGATTTGATGGCTAAGCCAAAGGAACTCAGAAAACGGTTGGAACAACTTCTCAGCCCAGGAATTTTCAATTACTCCTCCGCGCTTGAGCAGGTCCTATTGGGCAATCTCACCTGGAACCGCCTTCCGGGCGAATTTCTATTTGTCTGGTTGCTTGGTCGTAATAGATGGAGTATAAGTAATGCGTTCCAAGTCAATATTGGAGAAATCTCAAGGGCCGGTTTTATTTCTGTGAGTCCAAAGGGGAGGAAAATAATGACTATTTTTGCAGCAGGGGAAACAGATGATGAGGCGGAGAAACAAGGTATGCACATTTTTTCTGAGCTCCAAACTCAGGGGGTTTTTGAGAGACACCCTGAAATCAGAGAAAATCTCATAATTACTCTCAGTTCAGAAAACAAAGGTACCTTCAAGCCAGGGGGAGGACACCAACCCGGAGTCTTAAGACTTCATTCCCTCTCAGATTACCTCATAAAACACGCTTAAACTGGTGTTTATCGTCTGAATTTTACCAAAACTACTATAATGTTTCTGCGGTTTTTCAGTAATGGAAGAAATCCGAGCGATGATTGGAATAAAATCTAGAGGCGGACGCTTGGGTGAGATTGGGAATCTACTCAAGGATCGACCCGAGGTCATTTGTGCATATGAGGTCACCGGCGACTTTGACATTGTATTTATGGGAACTTTCAAGGGTATGATGGGTTTGGAAAAATTTGTCAAGGCGGTACTTCAGTGGAAATATGTGGAAAGAACTACTACCTTTGTATCGATAAACACCATAAAGGAATGTCATAAGGTGCAGTAATTTTATAAAGCTCTCACCCGGACAACTCCGAGGTGAATCCGATGACGGAAAATAAAAAAGAAATTCCCAAGGAATTGATAGAGAAAGTTCTGCAAATTATTGAAAAAGCTAGAACGTCAGGAAAAATTAAGAAAGGTACTAATGAAGTAACTAAAGCCATTGAGCGCGGGAAAGCTCGACTTGTGGCAGCCGCTGCCGACGTGGAACCAAAGGAAATTGTTATGCACATACCAATTTTATGTGAAGAAAAAGATATTCCCTTTGTAGAAATTCCCACAAAGCAAGAGTTGGGTGCTGCATTAGGTCTTGAGGTTGGATGTGCTAGTGGTGTTGTTCTTGAAGCTGGAGATGCTAAAGCTGCACTTGATGATGCAGTTAAGAAATTGAAAGCTCTTAGCAAAGAGAAAGCATAAGTGAATCAAGGGTATGACGATGGCAGAAAAGAAGGAAGTAGTCAAGGTGGAGAAAAAGGTGGAAGTAGTTAAAACTCCCAAAGTCCCCGCCAAAAAACTCGAAGAGCCAGTTGAAAAATCCAAGGCTCCGAAAAAAACTCAACAGGCACCCGCTAAGGTAACTCCGAAAGTTGCTACTAAAACTAAGGTTGCTCCCGAAGCGCAGGTGGACCAACTCGGTGGGTTTCCCGCCAAAGTTGTAGAATTAGTGGGGAGAACAGGAGTTAGGGGTGAAATCATTCAGGTTCGTTGTGAGGTGCTCGAGGGCAGAGATTCTGGAAAAGTTTTAATCCGGAATGTTAAGAGCCCTGTTAAAGTTGGAGACATACTCCTTCTGTCTGAAACAGCCATGCAAGCTAGGAAGTTGGAGGCGAGACGATGATGTGCACATTCTGTAATAGGGAAGTTATGAACAACAGAGGAATCACTCTGGTCAAGAATGACGGGTCTTCACTAAAATTCTGCAACAGCAAGTGTGAAAAGAACTTTTTGATGGGGAGAAACCCAAGAAAAGTTAAGTGGGTACGCAAGACAAAAAAATAATGAGTGACTATTCACTTTATTTTTTCAAGCAAGTCTTTCCAAATTAAATCTATTCCCGTTTTGTAGTCAAAGATTTCACTTTGATTAAACCAGAGCGATATTTCATTTTTTGCCTCTTCTGTGGTTGCGCTCGCATGCATCATGTTGAAGAGTGCTCGGAATTGTCTATTGGCGTGTTCAAACGAGTCGAATGCAAAATCTCCTCGAACTGTTCCAGAGTCTGCTGAAAGGGGTTCAGTATTTCCTGCAAGTTTTCGAATAATGTCTATTGCTCGGTTTCCTTCCCAAACCATTGCAACAACTGGGCTGCTAGATACGTACTTGATTAACCAGCCTTTGATTATTTTACCAATCTCAAGGGGATCATTTGTTTTCATTTCCTTAGTAATATCCATCCCTAATTTTTTATAACCCCCAATTGATTTGTTTCCAACTGAAATGAGCCACTCATTGTCACTGGGGTAGTGGTTTTCTACCATTGTTGGGGTGGGCTTAACCAGCTTCATTGCAACAAGTTTTAGGCCACTTTCTTCCAGCCTACTTATGATTTTACCTACTAATTGTCTTTTTGCAACTTCTGGCTTGAGCATTACGAAACTTCTTTCTTTTGTCATGGAGATGCTTGTGACCGCCCTTAAAAAAACTTTACTCTTCATTTTGATAGGAACCTTCGTAAGTACCCTTTGCATCCCCACGAAAGAACGTCATCTGCCCAATTCTTGCATTGGGGTGTAAGTCTATTCCATGTGGGTTGGTAATAATTAGTAAGCCCTTTCCACGCCCTGTATATCCAGGGTCCCAAAGTGCACTCACTAGGGTTGCTCCCATTCGCATTAAGCTTGAGCGGGGAAGAACCATTCCAACACAATCTTTTGGAATTGAGATTTTCTCCCCGTATCTTACTAAGTATCCGCCCGGATTCAAGTGAATGGGTGATTCGAAGTCAAGTTCCCGTCCCTTTGGAATTTTTCGACTCTTATTTGAAAAGTCCAATTCTCCGGAGCTATCCATCTCCCATATTGCATCGACTGTTAAGTCAACGCCCGCCGGTTGAATTTGTTCTTCATTTACGCCTTCTAGATTTTTTGCAACTTCATTACCTGGAATAAACATTTCATTCACCTTTTATCTTTTCAATAATTCCAAACGCAGCAAGCATACCAGTTTCTGCAGCTCCATTTATACCTCTACTCAATCCCGCCCCATCACCTGCCACGTATAAATTATCAAGATTAGTTTTTAAGTTACTATCTACATTCACTCTCATCGAATAAAATTTAACTTCTGGTGCATAGAGCAGGGTGCTATTTGATGCCACCCCCGGCATTACTTTATCGAGCATCTCAAGTGCCTCTATTATATTAACCACGATTCTATGTGGGAGTACCATTGAGAGGTCCCCTGGGGTTACATCTTTTAGGGTTGGAACAATATTACTTTTTTTAATACTCTCCCAGTGACTCCGCTTGTGCTTCCGTAAGTCCCCTAACCGCTGTAATAATGGCTTTCCGCCCCCAAGAATATTGGCTAACTTTACAATGGACTCCCCATATTGTGTGGTGTCCTCTTGCGGGTGGGTTAGGTTCACTCTATTTAGTAACGCAAAGTTTGAATTTTCTGAATGAATATTTTTCATTGCATGTCCATTCACACCCAATAAACCTTTCCCATACGCTTCCTTAGTAACAAAGCCCCTTGGGTTTGAACAGAAGGTTCTTACAAAACCATCATAACTGGGAGTAATGATGTGAAATTTCGGGTCCCATATTTTATTGTCAATGGTAATTTCATCCATTACTTTTGAGGAAAACTCAACTCGAACACCGATGTCAATGTAGTTGTGACGGAAAGTGAAGTTGTGTTTTTCAGCCATCTCTCTGAGCCAAAATGATCCGGACCTGCCGGGACACAAAAGTACAAAGTCACAAGGAACTTCCCCATTTTTTGTAATTACTGCGGCAACTTTTTCGCGTTCACATCGCAGATCCACTACTGATTCTTGAAACTTTATTTCAACTCCATCATCTTCAAGTCTTTTCTGGAATTTTTTCATGAGGTCGGGTAGACAATCAGAGCCAACATGCGCTAGCTTTGCAGGAATGAATTTTATATCACTCGACGTCGCTTTTCTTAGGAGCATTTCAATTTGGTCTGATGGGTATTCCCCCTCCACACCAAACTCTTTGAAAATTTTTTCAAGTTCACGAACAATCATCCAAGCTTCATCCATCGATACAAAATCACTGATGTCCCCGCCAATTTGTGGGTGAAAATTTATTTTGCCGTCAGAGTATAGTCCAGATCCACCAATGTTTTTTGATTTTTCTAAGAGTGTAACTTGTGCGTACTTTGCAAGCTTAAGGGCTGCAAAGATGCCCGCAGGACCGCCGCCAACCACTACGACACGAGGTCTTTTTACCATTGTCTCTACCTTGTGGGGTTGCTCTTCAGCTTTTTTATGGTTTTTGGCATGGGAATGCACAAACTTATAATGTGTCAAGTTTGCCATCAAATAATTGAAACAATTGGTGAGTTAAATGACAAAAATTGAAGAACTTACCCCTAGAAGCAGGGGATTGGACATGACCGTTCGGGTTGTGGAAAAATTAGACGAGAGAGAAGTTACAGTTAGGTCCTCAGGAAGACAGCACAGAGTTGCAGAATTCCTGATTGGGGATGAAACTGGAACTATCATCCTATCACTATGGGATGATGCAATTGACCAGGTTGAATTAGACAAGACTTACGCCCTGAAGAATGTGTATGTTAACACCTTCCGAAACTCAATGAGAGTAAATACGGGCAAATACGGTTCTATGGAGTCAAGCGAAGAGACCGTCGAAGCAAATACTGAGAATAACGTTTCTGAGAAATTTGTTGAGGCGCCTCCACGAAGAAACTTCTAAAGGCTCTTTCTACCTTTTTTATTTATTTTTTTTGTTTTATTACTTGTGACTTGCCGGCCGGCAGAGCCTTTTGAATATCATCGGCGGGTGCTTTTAGTGTTCTCACAATTTTTTTTGTAATCTCACCCGGTTTGAGGTGCCCAGGTTCAATGGACACAGCGGTGTCTGCCCAGCTTGTAATTGCGGAAATAGGCCCACCTGTAACTTTTCCGTCTTTAATTCCAACGGCAGCCCTCATTTCAATAGTTTGCCATTCCTTCTTACCATAAACCATGAAGGCACCTTTCTTGACATATTCTCCAGAAGGTGCTTGCTTTGTGAACCGTTCACGTGGGGCATAGTAAATTGAGAGGGAGCCATATCCAAGTTTCCATCCCCTCGAAAAAATACCGGCCGCTTCGGCGGCCTCCTTGAGGTCTTCTTTCGTAACCGTTTCCGGTTTGGCTTTTATGGCGACAAAGGGCGCACCCACTATGTCTGCATGAAAGACCCACTCGTCTTTCTCAATGTGCTTCTTCATCAAAATATCATTAGTTGTTGCATCTCTACCCCCTACAATGAGTTTACCTGAACTGGAAAAGAACCACCTGAAGCTTTCATACCACTTGCCCTTGGGTTTCCTCTCTTTGAGTACTTGGTCCTTTGGTGCCTCGTCCTTTTTCTTCTTGAGTTGCTCAATTCGGTCGAGTAAGCCCTTCATAGCGGCTTCTGCCTTCTTTACTTTGTCTTCTAGCTTCTTAGCCTTAGTAAATAGGTCCCCTGCATTCTGCGAGGCAGTTTTACCTGTGTCGAGCTCGATTTGCACATTAAAACCACTTCAAAATCCTTATATAACCTCTTAACTAGTTCTCTCATGGCCGAGGTTCTGCCCGTTGCACCCTTTAAGAAAATGCTCAAAAAGACTAACCATAGAGTTTCTGAGGACGCTGCAGGGGCGCTCGCAGAAGTTATTGAAGAATTGGGCTTCCTAGTAGTTGAAGAGGCACTCTCCATTGCAGAGAGCAAGAAAAGGAAGACTATTCGGAAGGAAGATATAGACAACGCAAGAAGAGCATTATGGTAATCTTAATTGCACTCTTTCTGGTATTTTTTGGGTTCTTTGCCGTCTTTTACTCATCCGCCATAGATTTGTTCTCAACATACTTGCCCGAGCAACTAATCTTCAGTATGTTTCCCCTTGGGTATCTTGGCTGGGGGCTTTACAGTTTATTGTCCCTTGATGCGTCCTTCCTTATTAGGAGCGTTACTAGTTCTGTCTTGGCTTTCATGTTTGGATATGTGCTTTTTAGATTCCGCCAATGGGCCAGCGGGGACATGTGGCTTCTTGCTGCCATCTTTGCCATTCTTTCACCTGCCTTTGTCGGTTTCTCACAAAGATATTCACTTTATCTCGTAATCTCAGTAAGCATCTGGTCCCTTCTCAGCTACTTATTTGTGCTCTTAGTGAATGATGAATGGCTCAAGGTACTCTTACTCTTTCTTTCCGGCATTTTGGTTTTCATAACCACCCCCCTCATCTATACTCCGCTGGTTTTAACTCTCATTTTTACAGGTTTCTTTATGTTGACTGTTCAAAAAGTTAAGACCTTGCTTGAGGGGGGGAAGGAAATTCGAATGCTTGAGGAAGATGATTGGCCCATGGAAGATATTGATGTGGGGTTTTCTATAATACGAAAAACACAGCCCGTAACTAAGTATGAAGGTTTTCTTGCGGGTTTGTCAGGTATTCGCAAGCATGTGAAGGTGAGACTTGGCATTCCACTAACACCCGCTTTCTCAATTGCACTTATTGGCTTACTCCTTTAGGGCTGCTCGGCGAGTTTGCCTAAAATGTGATTAATCACAAAGAAAATGAACATTATTGCAACACCCCCCGAAAAGTAAAGCAACGGTTGGAGGTCTTCTGTAATTTTGGCATAAATTGCCAAAGAGATTCCAATCCCAAAAATGGCAGCGCTCTTGCCTGTCTTACTAAACATTTGATGTGGACTTTCAGGCAGTTTTATTTTACTACTCAACTTTCATCACCTCTCCCGGTTTAAGCACCACACACTTACAGACACCCTCGAGTTTTTTACAAAAATTCTTCGGATCTGCCTTGATATTACCAAAGGTATCAAAATGCATGGGAATTACAATTTTTGGTCTAATTTCTGCAGCCAACTTTGCTGCCTCTTCCACGTTCATAGTGTATGTGCCCCCAATGGGCAGCAGTGCAATGTCAGTATTTAATTTTCCTAAACTTTTATCATAGTAGGTGTCTCCTGCATGATAAATTCTCAACTCTCCAATCTCAAGAATATATCCAAGCGGAACTTCTGATTGGTGATGAAAGGCTTGGGTAACTCGCAAGTTAAACTCATCAAACTTCATACTGTTGTTGGGTCTCACCTTTACTACATTGAAGCCTAGTTTTCTTTCAACGGGGGGTGGCCCTATTACTTTGGCCGAGTGCCTCCTGGCGAGCATCTTCACAACTTGAATATCACAGTGGTCAAAGTGTTCGTGAGTTAGTAGGATGTAGTTGGGCCTCAACATGCGAGCATCAACTCCTGGTTTATTCTCCCGCTTATCATCTTCACTCAGATAGGGATCTATCAAAATATCCAGTCCCTCATGAGCAATTCGGAAACCTGCATGTCCAAGGTACTGAAGTTCCATATCATTACTGCCCACATCTCATATTTAGGTTTAGTGCATTAGATACCAAAGAATAGTGGGAAACATTAGAGACCCCATCAAATTAACGGTTGGCACCCCCTTTTTCTTACACCAATATCCCAATCCAAGGGAAGGCAGGGCAATCCACCCTGCAGAACCGGAAACTACACCAATCATACCTATTAGGAAGATGGCCAGCAGCTTCCGGAGGTCCCATTTAGAAAGCAGTTTACAAATGGTAGGGACCAATAACATTACAACTAAGTATGAAAGTGCAGCCACAAGCAGAATTGAATTCAGGTGGAGATCCCCAATTCTTTGAACTGCTGCACTTCTAGGCTTGCCCAGAAATCTCAAAGAGAGAAAGCAGAAGAGGAAGGCGCTGGTTGACAGTGCTCCTGCTGAAGCGATTTGACTCTCTGGTTTTCCTGACAAGGCAAATACAAAGGCAGATGCTTGTGCCGGTGTCAGTGCGGGAAAGAGCGAAATTAACAAACCACCAAGCGTTCCTATGATGGAGGATGCGAAGTTGAAAGCCACTCGCGGTGGCTTTATTTTCTGTTTAACCATCTTGCCGGCTATTAGCAGACCTGAAAGTCCAAACATTCCTCCAAAATGCGCCATCAGGATGGCTTCTGTTCTATAGGGCAGTTGCAGAATGGCCCAACCATATACTCCGGAGATTAGGAAGAAAGCTAACGACCACTTCCACTGCCTCTTACTCCTAACAATGGGCACCAATGCAAATCCAATTAGTGGAAGCCAGAAGATGCGGGAGAACAGTTGCGGAATGATGGTTAGGTAGGGGTAAAGAGGCAGAAGAATGATGAAGAGTGCTGTTCCAAGGAGTGCACCCCCCAAAAATTCAGACACCGCCCTGCCAATTTTTCCCTTCCTGACTAAGTCTTGTCCTGGAAGTAAAATTGCTACCATCTCTGGTGCAGGTGCCATAAGCAGCGCAGGAATTACGGACGAGAATATGCTCGCAAGTACAGTAATGAATAAGTCAAGACTCGTTAGGGGGAGTAGTGAAATCAGATTCTGATGGACTCCCGGTATCGCTCCTAGTAATATGCCTAGGAAGGGCGACGTGATGCCCACCTATAACTACCTCGTGGAATTATTTAACCCCTACTTTAGGAGTCTCAGCATGAGAATAAAACCACTGACTATCAAGGTGAAGATAATAACTTGCCCTGGAGAAATTTGCAATCCGCCCTCTCCCCCATCAAAGCGCATCAATCCACCCATGCTCGAAGGCAAACTTACTTTTTCTTTAGCCATATCCCACCTTAGATTGCTCCATTAAAAACATAATGGAATTATAAACCTCAGTAGGTCTGGCTCTTGTGAATAAGAACGCTCTAGAGGAGTACTATTCCCGTGAAGATGTGGCCACGGCAATGGTGGAATTTTCTGAGAATCGAGAAATTTCTGGGCGCTTTCCCGATGGAGGTTATGGTAAGAGACCGAGTACGCTAATGTACCCCAATGATGTGCTCCAAATGGTCAAGCAAGGCATGATTAGCTTCCACTGCGGGGTTGAACTCTGGGAAAACCCACTTCAGCTGGACGAGAAAGATTCAGCACGGGTTGGTTGGGATTTTTTAATAGACCTCGATTGCGACACCCTCGACCACGGACGCGAGGCAGCCGACATTCTAATTGAGGCCATTAAGGCACACGGTATAAAAAATATTCATACTAAATTTTCCGGCAGAAGTGGTTTTCATATCTTTGTGCCTTGGAAAGCCTTTCATCCATCTCTTATGATGGCCTTCCCCGAAACTCCACGAGCGATGGGTGCATATCTAGAAGATTTTATTGCAGAGGAGCTCCGCCCCGATGTGCGAAAGGGTATTGAAATTGACAGCATTGCAATTTCGTCCCGGCATCTGATTCGAATGCCATATTCTTTGAACGAGAAGAGTGGGCTGGTGAGTATTCCTGTTACTGATTTGAGTTTTGATCTTGAAATGGCACGCCCGGATAATGTTAAGGTAATTCCTTTCAAACTAGATGCCCGCCCCGGTGAAGCCATGGAGTTGGCAGAAATTGCTACGAGCTGGATGTCCCGCAAAAAATCACGAACAGTGGTGAGTTCCCGTAAATATGAGGAAGTGAAGGGTAAAATTCCTGCTCAGTTCTTCCCCCCCTGCATTCAAAAAATGCTACTAGGGATGTCTGATGGTAGGAAACGGTCTGAATTTATTCTTAGAAATCTAATGAGCAATGTAGGGTGGACGTGGGAAGAGATGGAAGCTTTCTTGCTCGAGTGGAATCAAAAAAATAAACCGCCACTTCCTGAAAATTACATTAGAGGCCACATTACTTGGCACAAAAATCAAAAAAGGAAGACACCGCCACCCAATTGTGATAGAAAGGAATACTATCAAGAGTTAGGCCTCTGCACGCCCGAGAATCTATGCGAGGGTGTGAGGAATCCACTCCCCTATACAATGAGGAAGTACCGACACTTTTTATTCGCCAAGAAGGAAGAGGAGCAACGTGACCAAGCTAATGCGCGGCGCAAAAAACAAGCAGAAAATTATAAGGCCAAGAAGGAACAAGCCAAGTCCATAGGAACTCAAAAGCATGGGGGGTAACTGTTTTTAAATTGCCACAGACCTGTAGTTTGTGGTCAGCTTTGAGAACTTGCGGGAAATTCATAGGAAGGAAAGGGCCAGTCCAAAACTGGTTTCAATTCCCAATCACTTTTGGCGTGATGTTTCGGAGTATTTTGCAGGTAAAATGAAGAAGTATGAAGAGCTCCGCAAGAACTCATCTCGGTTCACCGACAAAGTGCTAACTCAATTTGAAAAGGAGATTCGAAATGCGGGCCGAATAATTAAGGAACTCTACACTCTCCGTGAGAGGAAACTACTGAGACAAGTGGGCACTGAGGTGGCCATTGACGAGAAGCAGAGTGTGCAGGACATGGTTTCTGAAGAGAAGAAAATTTATGATGTGCTTCTGCTCAATCTTAAGGCAGGTAGGGACGGAGTACTTGCAAAGGTTTTAGCAGGAGAAAAAATAGGTGAGGACCCAAGTGGGGCAGAAGGAACTGAACAAGACACCCTGAAAATTAAAATCATTGACACTGTTGCATCTTTTCTTGGAACTGATTTGAATCTATATGGTCCATATGAGAAGGACCAGCTTGCTGAGCTCCCAATGAAATATGCTAAATTGTTGATTGAGAAGGGAAAGGCCGAAGAAGCTAAGGTGGAGAAGGAATGACAGAAAAAACTACGGAAGAGCTAGTACGTGGAGCGTATCTGGACATCCGCCCAAGTTACTACAGCGGTAGGGGCGCTATAAGAGACGACCTCAATGAAAAACATCTGAGTAAAATTTACAAGGACTTATGTGAAATTGACCCAGGACGGGGGACTCAAATGGTTGAGATGGTGATGGAGATGCCTATATTATCCGCCACTGATTTTTTAATAAATTTTTACACTCTCGAAGCTAACGACTGGCGTTGGGAAGAGCATCTCTTAGGTAATCAGAAAGGCGTCTATGTTGAAAATGCCGAGTCTGCACACAACACTTTTGTGAGCGCGCTTTATTTTGGAGGCAGGGACCAAACTATAGAAATCAAGCGTGAGTTTTTGAAGACGCTCCCCAAGAAAATAGGGCGGCAGTATCGTAATTCTCTAAATTACGATTTTGAGAAG
>JAAOXW010000017.1 GCA_018221005.1 Candidatus Altarchaeota archaeon | reverse complement strand
GTTGGCAAACCATTTATAGCCCAGATGCAGGGTCAAGTTATGACTAAGGTTTCAATAACTGACGAATGTATTGGTTGTGGTGCGTGTGTTGCACTAGCACCTGACCTTTTTGAAATGGATTCCTCAACCATGAAGAGCATAGTTAAAAAACAACCAAGCACGCCTGAAGAAGTCGCCTTGGCTAAAGATGCCGCAGAAGCATGTCCAGTAAATGCCATTAAAATTAAATAAGGGCTTTCAGTTGGGTGAAGACTGCTTGAAAGTCTTCAGTTCTATTGGGGTTTCGAAGAATAGCTGCAGGATGGAAGGCAGGCAGAATTGTAAGTTTACCAAATAGAGTGGACACCTCATAACTTTGTCCGTTGGCTTTAGTTGCGCCCGGCCAATCTAGGCCATATTTTTTGAAGAGCCATTCCCCTGCAGTATTGCCTAGAGGCATAATCACACGGGGGGCCATCAACTCAAGTTGTTGATTAATGTACGTAGAACAAGTCTCTGTTTCATCCTTACTGGGCCTTCGATTTTCGGGGGGGCGACATTTCACAATATTGGTTATGAACACTTTAGTTCTGTCGAGTCCAACCCCATTCAAAGTTTTGTCAAGCAATTTTCCTGAACGTCCAACAAAGGGTTTGCCTTGAACATCTTCCCAATGACCTGGCGCCTCACCAATTATGACAATTCCACTCTTAGGATTACCTTCACCAGGAACTGCATTGGTCCTTAGTTTGTGGAGTGAACAATTAGTACACGTGGTAATTTGCGCATGGAGGTTATCAAGCACAGTGGCATGGTTATCCCCGCCTTTTAAACCTTAACCCGCGTAATAGCTTTCATGGCACAAGTAAAATATTGGAATGGAAGTGCAGCAATAGTTCAGGTGTTTTTTGCACCGGGGGTTTTGTCACCGGAAGCCATTTCAGAAATGTTGCCCCGCTTTGAAACTAAAGTCTTTGAGACTGTTGAATCTTTGTCAGTGAATGCGTTTGTAAGAAAAATTGTGAAACATCATGATTACTACGCATTACTGGCCATCGAAGTAAATGAATTACAGGAAGCACTTGACTTTGCAACCCATCTCGAAAAAAGGCAGCGGTTTTTGGCCAAGCAAATTAGGAATTATCTTCATCAAGCCAATAAGGCCATCTGACGGAGTACTTGTTGAAGAAGCATTACTGTTACAATTGAACTCGCCCACACCCACCACTTCCATCTGAAGATGGAGGCCCCATCAAGCGGTCCGAAGGGTAGTAGATTGAAGAACGCTAGTTGAAGATTCACATATGCACCAATGACCATTACAGGCATCATGAAGGCCAAGCCAACAAAAATAAGGGCCAGTAAAATATTAGTGATTGGACCTGCCAAAGCAACCTTACCATGATCGTCGATGGTTGCCAAACGTTTTGACCATAGGGTTGCGCCAGGTGCAATAAATATTGGACCTCCAATGACTCTCATAAAGAGCGCAAACAAAAGGCCTTGAGACCACATCCGAAATTCACTCCATGCACCCAAACTCTGTGCCATGAGCTTGTGAGCAACTTCGTGCAGAGTAAAACCCAAACCAACAAAGACGAGATAAAAGCCAAAGACGATGAACCAATCAGTAGTTGGTTGGATGGGCCAAACAAAAATTAAAGTTATAGCCAAAGCAGCAATTGCTAGCTCCTTAATCTCAACTCTACTGAATCTAAAAGATCCTCTTCGCCGAACGTACACCCAAGATTTAATAGTTAGGAGTAATAAGGTTTGTCATGGAAACCCCAAAATGGAATTCTGCGCAAGATGTCTTTCTGCAAGGTGCAGAGTTCTTTGGAAGTATCTGTGTCTTCTGTAATGAAGAAAATGATGTGGAAAGGGATACAATAAGGGGTGTCTTGGACTCTTTTCTTAGTAGCATCTCACAACAGCTAACAGGTTTCAAATTACACCAAATCTTTTGGTTTAAGGAAGTAGAAGAAGTAGGAAAATTAGTAGACCTAAATAAAGTAGAAGGTTTCAGCAAGGGAACTACTTTGATTTTTGCAGTGGGAAAGGAAAATGATGGCATTCCTGAACATAGAACACTGTCAAACCAAACTACACTTGAGACTTTGAAAAAAAACGACGAGCTAAACTCGTGGATTATGGCGCAGTTGCCCATGGAATTTACTGGACTAGATGGTTCAGAAGAAGTGCCTCCCCTGCCCGAGGACATAACAACACAAGCCCTACCCAAGAAACCCGAAGGTATCTAAGGCAAAAAGTTTCCAGCTTCAATTTTTTCCGGAAGATAAGTTTCACTCACAAATTTCAAGTGCCTTTGTGCTAGAGCCTCTTGTTCGGCCTTGATTTTCTTCTTGAGCATCAAATTTATTTCAGCTTCCCATGCCTTGTGTTTGAACCAGGGATACTTGAGTAACTCCTTCGCACGCCTAATGTCAACATCTCTTGCACGAATAGCTGCGTTCTCTAACTCATATTCATAGATATCACTAATTGTCAGTCCAAGGAATTGTGCTTTAGGTGTTCCCAACTCTTTACTCGCATGAGCTAAGTTCATACTACCCATCTTGATGACACTGTAAATGTACCAACCATATGGGTCACTATCTGTGAATACGTAAACAGGTAATTTGTACTCGTGAGAAATTCTGTGAATTAATCGCCTGATACCACGGGCAGCTTGCCCTTGAGTTCCAACTAGAACGCAGTTATGTTTCTTCCAAAATTTATCTTCGTGGAGCCTATCAAAAGTAGCATTTTTCTCAGCAACCAAAACAAAGTCCGCATCCACACTTTCGATAGAAAGGTCTTCAACATTCCCAGGAATAGCCCAACCGCCACTTCCCAATTTGCTCCAGTCGATTATGTCGCCACGGTCTTTGATAACCACATTTCCCGCTGCAACACCGCGTCTGTCAGCATTAATGTGGAGTTGATCGCGTAAAATACCCAATGCAACTTCAAGGTCAACAAAAACATCATCACTTTCCTTCTGTTCGTCAAAAGTATTTTCCTTGGATTCTTTAATGGTGTGCTTCAAACTGTAGTAGGCTTCCCTCAAACTTGCGTGAATTTTTTCATCCATCAATTGTTTTGCAAAAGCTCCTACAAGGAGAGTCTGCATAAATTTCTTGGCGTGTGCTACGTTGATGAAGTGTCTCTTACTCTTACTATCTCCAAGACCAAGTAGTCCTGCCTTTTGATCCCAGATAACATTCCTCTTACCTCGAACTGGCAACTCAATGAAGGGATTATCCCCGTCAAAAATTCGAGTTTCAACATCTTTTCCCAACTTCACAAGTTTCTTAGTTTGCCCTTCCACCACACATCAAAGGCTTGGGTTTTAAAAAGAACTCGCTTTATGTACCGCTGATACCATGAAAATCTCTGGTGCCCAAAAACTTTTGAAAAAATACGGAGTGAATATCATTGGTTCCGTTGCATCATTAGAAGCGGTGTTGGCCATGAAAAGGCCCCTTGTTTTGAAGGCAGATACTGACGAACACAAAACGGACAAAGGTCTCGTATTTGTGGACCTTCATACTGATGAAGAAATTAAAAATGCCTTCAAAAAAATTTCCAAGGTCGCAGATGTCTTTGCTCAACCCTTGATTCGTGGCGAGGAAATGATTGTGGGTGTAGTTGAAGACCCAACCTTCGGCAAGATGCTCATGTTCGGGGCAGGAGGAATTCTCACTGAAATTTACAAAGATACTTCATTTCGACTTCCGCACCTTGACAAGAAAGAAGTAAATGCCATGATTGCAGATACGGAAATTAGCAAAGTCCTGGAAGGCTTCCGTGGTAAGAAGGTGAATAAGTCTGCACTAATAGACTTAATATTGGCAGTCTCAAAATTTGCAATTAAAGAATCAGACCACTTCAAAGAGTTGGACCTAAATCCGGTAATTGTAAACCAAGAGGGCGTATTTGTTGTGGATGTTCGATTATTAATTTGAGTTTTACGGGCTTCTTTTTACGTTTAAAGCGCGAGGGGGCGTTTTTTCAACTGTTTTGTAGGCGGTTTAACCTAATCTCATAGTAGAGCAAGTACGAGAGATAGTCTTTTAAACCTCACACTTTGCATCAAACTATGGCATACTCAAAACTGCTTATCGAGTCAATGAACGCAGGCAAGAGAACACGCATCCTAAAGTGGCGACGTGAACCTGTGATTCTAAAGCTTGATGCACCAAGCCGTCCAGACAGGGCGAAGGCACTTGGTTTTAAAGCTAAACAAGGCTTCATGGTAGTTAGAGTCCGAGTAAAAA
The DNA here is from genome assembly GCA_018221005.1 of Candidatus Altarchaeota archaeon. Classification (GTDB taxonomy): domain Archaea; phylum SpSt-1190; class SpSt-1190; order SpSt-1190; family SpSt-1190; genus JAAOXW01. Next base: position 21,917 of record JAAOXW010000017.1, on the reverse strand, counting down.
AGGGAGGACGAGTCCGGCCAAGTTTTCATGCTGGACGAAAACCCAGTAAGAGGGGACGCCTCAAATACACACCCAAGAAGAGTTTGCGATTAATCTCAGAGGAGAAGGCTAACCGAAAATTTAGAAACATGGAAGTTCTAAACAGCTACCTTGCGGGCGACGATGGTTTGAGCAAGTGGTTTGAAATCATAATGGTCGATCCGAGTCATCCTGTCATTAAGAGTGATAAGGCTTTTCGATGGCTTTCAAAGGGTGCAAATAAGGGACGTGCGTTCCGAAGTCTCACCAAAGCTGGCAAAGTTCTAGCCAAATACAAAATATAAATTAAGGAGTACTTCCTTACTTTCACATGAATAGAGAGAGGCTTGCAGGCATTGTATTTAGTGCTATAATGGGTATTGTGGCTGTGTTTTTCACAGTCTCAGAAGTACTGAACCGAACCATTTGGTTAATTATGATGCCAATTCTTGCACTACCCATTGTCGCATGGAAGTCAGAAAAGCTCGCAGGAGTAATCTCCTTCATCTATGCAGGAATCAGCACTTACCTTTTCATGAAAGGCTTCTTCATGATTAGCAAATCCCTTCAAGGCACACTCCAATTTATTTTCCTACTTCCCATGCCTGCAGTCTTAATTGGGCTGCTCCTCTTTTATTCGGCATCAAAACAAGGTGGAAATGATGACAAAAAGTGGAAGGCCATTGCAGAAAAAAGTAGTGTTGAGCCACAAAATCAGCCGAAAAACGCGGTACAAGCCCCTGAAATGGATCCGCGGATCCAAGAACGCCAGTGATTCATGAAAAGGTTTATAATCACTAAAAAATAGTAGTAAATATTTCAGTGGGAAGGTAGAAAAAAAATTCTTTCTGAGAAATCAAGGTGATTTAAAAATGACAAAAAATTTCAAGGATTTAGGCCTGAGTCGTAAGACAGTTGAGGCCCTGGATAAGATGGGAATTGAAACCCCCTTTCCAGTCCAATACAAAACAATTCCACTCATTTTAGAGGGAAAAAATATAGGAGCCAAAGCAAAAACAGGCTCAGGAAAAACGCTAGCGTATGCAATTCCAATTGCAGAACTTATAGCAAAGGAAGGCCATGCACAAGTACTGGTTCTGGCGCCAACAAGAGAGTTGGCACTGCAGAATTATCAAGTAATCAAAAAGGTGGCCCCTTGGCTGAAGTTCGCCATAGTTTATGGGGGTGTCGGTTATGAACCGCAATTTAATCAACTCAAAGATGCCGATGTTGTAATCGGAACTCCGGGAAGATTAATTGACCATCTCCGAAGGGGAAGTTTGAAACTGAACAAAACTAAAGTTGTAGTCTTAGACGAAGCTGATCGAATGTTAGACATGGGATTTAAAGCTGATGTTGAATATCTGATTAGTGCAACACCAAGAACTGTTCGATGCTGGTTATTTTCAGCAACTCTCCATTCACAAATTATGAAACTCGGGAAAAAATTCGGAGTGACTGATTTTGTGGAAGCAGGAGAAGATATGCCAAGTGAAATTGGGCATTTCTTTTTGGACAGGGGAAATAAAATTAACAATCTCAGGATATTACTAGAAAAAAGTAATAAAGTCCTTGTGTTTTCAAATACAAAGAGATTTGCAAGATTAGTTAGTGAACGATTAAAACTATTATCGCTTCACGGAGACATGAGTCAAGCGGCAAGAGAACGAGCCCTCCAAAAATTCACCAACGGTGCTAAGTGCATTGTAGCAACGGACGTTGCTGCACGTGGCTTGGACATTCCTAATGTGGATTTAGTTGTGAATTTGGATTTACCAAAGGACATTAAGTCCTATGTTCACCGTTCTGGGCGAACGGGAAGGGCTGGAAAGAAAGGTACAGTAATTAATTTGTTAACGCCTGCAGATTTTGACATCTTCAGAAAATTAACATCCGACTTAGAACTCCACGTTAGTCCCTGGGAAGGGCGTCGTTAATTGGATCGTGCGCCCTTCTGGGTGCCGCCAATTTTAAGCACGTTAAACTGCCATTTCAAAGCTAGTGCGCCCCTTATTTTTTCAACCCACACAGCCTCACAAGCTAACAAGTCTTCAACTACGCGAAACTTTGATTCAATTAGTCCCATCTTTCCAAACATATGTCGGAGATAATCCACTAATTCTTTATTATCGGGTTTTCTTCCAAGCCACTCTACGCGCAAATATCTCATGTTCCTTCCCCCCATGAAGTCATATAGTGCTTCTGTTCGGCAGTTAATTGTTCAGTTTCAATTCCCATGGCTTTCAGTTTTATGCTGGCTATTTCAGTATCTACTGTCTTGGGGAGATTGTGAACTTTTATTTCAAGCTTTCCCTTATTCTCCGTCACATACTTTGCAGCAATGGCATGAATTGCAAAACTCATGTCCATTATTTCGGCAGGGTGCCCATCTCCCGCAGCCAAATTCACTAGCCGTCCGTGAGCCAGTAAATAAATTCGCCTTCCGTCCTTCATTTTGTATTCGGTTATATTTGGTTTTAGTTCATTCACTTCTTGAGCCAACCCGTCCAAATCTTCAATATTTATTTCAACGTCAAAGTGTCCGGAGTTCGCAATCATAGTTCCGTCCTTCATAGTTTCAAAATGTTCTTTTCGAAGACAGTCTTTATTTCCTGTTGCAGTCACAAAAATATCCCCCTGCTTGGCTGCGCTGTTCATAGTCATGACCCTATATCCATTCAAAGTAGCTTCTATTGCTCTTACTGGCTCAGGTTCAATAACAATAACATCCGCACCAAGTCCCCTCGCACGCAAGGCAAGTCCACGTCCAACCCAACCGTAGCCCGAAATAACTACTGTTTTTCCTGCAATTAATCGATTAGTGGTTCTGATTATACCATCCCATGAAGATTGTCCAGTTCCGTGTTGATTATCAAACAAAAATTTGCACATAGAATCGTTCACCGCAATTGCGGGAATTTTTAGTTCACCTGCCTTAGAAAGTGCACGGAGTCGAGTTACACCCGTGGTTGTCTCTTCATTCACACTCCAAAGGTCTTTTAGCAGTTCCTTTCGTTTACTGTGAACAACTGCAGTTACATCAGCCCCATCATCAATAATAATATTGGGTTTAATATCCAGGACTTTATCCACATACTCATAATATTCTTCCCGACTGCATCCGTGTTTCGCAAAAGTAGGAATTCCAAGATGGTTCAAGGCAGCTACAACATCATCCTGGGTACTCAAGGGATTACTGGGACAGAGTGCAACTTCTGCACCTCCTTCCTTAAGCAGCATGGCAAATCTGGCAGTCTTCATTTCAAGATGCAAGCAAGCTGCAATCCTAACACCGGCAAGCGGTTGATTTTTTTTGAAATCTTTACTTAGGTGATTTATCACCGGCATGAATCTAGAAACCCAATCTATTTTGGCCAAACCGCTCTTGACAATGTCATCCATACAAGCCCGTAATTGGGTTCTTTTAAACTGCTTCGATTCCCCAGCTAAGTTGCCGCTTTCGTTTTTCTGCCCGCTCAACAACTGCATTTGGAACTTCAACTGCCTTTCTGGCAAAGTTTTGATTCAACCCCAATAGTATACCAATTGAAGCTATCTCTGGACCTGCACGCAGGTCACTCACTTTGCGGGCGCCGGAAGAGAGAGCAAAAAAACCATTCCATTGTTGAGCTCTCAGGAGGTTGCGTCTAGCTTTGGTGATGGTTGATGCCCTCAACTCAAAAAGTGGTTCGACGGGAAAAACAAGGGGCGTCTCATATCTTTTTGACATTCTTATTGCCCGCTTACCCAGACGAACACGGGGATGGATAATCACAAAATCATATCGAGTTTCAATGAGCAACTGAGTTAGTTGGTTATTAGTTTCCGGCATAGCTGCAAGTAAGTTGACCTTTTCTCGTTCTTTTCTGACCTCATTTCGAACATTAGTAATTAACAAGTCCTTGCCCGCAACCTTAGGCGTAATAGACAACTTAGTTGAGATAACCTCAAGGCCATCAAAAGCCCCACCGACATAGAGATCTATGAAAGTCACAAAGGGGTGAGGTCCGTGGATTTATTAGGTTTTTTCAAGAGTTTTTTTGCCATGTTCTTGAGGAACAATTGACAATTTTGCGTCTGAGAAGCGGGAAGTGTCCTCAACAGGACGGCCATCCAGAAGCCTGTCTAGGAAAACGGCAAGAGCCCCCACTTCACTGTGAGGTTGGTTTCCAACGGCCACATTGAAATCCACTAAGTCATAAATTTCTGAGGGAACTTTCTCTGCCCCTACAAAAACTAATAAATTCTTTTTCTGGCCCAAGTGTTGCTGAAGTTTGGGTAGTGAATCAGAAAGGGGCATACCATACATAGTCAAGTGGCACACCACACCACCGTTTTTTTGAAAATCGGTAATGGCCTTCTTCCAATTGGTGACCGTACCAGTCTTAAACTCGGCACCTCCCCATCGGCTACAAATGTCAGTTATAGTTTGAAGGGGCCCTTTTGCATCAGTGTTAGCCAGTATGAATTCATCGGCACCAAAGGCCCGTGCCACCAGACCAACATGTGTAGTTATCCTAGTATCACGGCCCTTTCGATGGCCAAAGCGCATTACTTTTATCACAGTTCAAGAAGGCTTCTCGTTTTAAAAAATTCTCTTAGACACAAAATCAAAGGAATGTGGAAGTTTTAGGAGGGGCTCAAAATTACCCTTCAGAAGGTTATCCATTAGTTCTTCCGCAGTCTCCCCCGGAACATTGTTGTAATAGGTTCCCAAATGCTGTACCTTATGTGCATCGCTGTTACAGAGGTACTTGATGTTGTTTTTCACAGCCGCACTTATGGCCCGCTTACACATATGGCGTGGAGTCTGGCCATTCATGGCCTCAATTACTTTGAAAACTTCAAAGGCATAGTCCCCCATTGGGTTTCGGAAAGGTAGGTCATATACGTGTGCTGCCGCTGCAAAGACGTTATTGTCCTTAACCCAGTCGAGTAGCTCCTCTAAGATTTTTGTGGGTGGCATGTCCTTAATGCCCACTAGAATTACATGCCCCTTGTCTGTGCTCAATTCAGTTCCCGGCAGAACAATAAAACCGTTGGGGCGCAAATTCAAGTTCTTCCACCCTTCAACTGTGTTGTGGTCTGTTATGGCAATGGCACCCAAACCCGCCCGCTTTGCACCAGCTATCATTTCGACAGGGCTATTTTTCCCATCACTAAAATTAGTATGTACGTGAAGATCCACTCTCACAATGTTCTGGTGGACTTCTAGCATTTAAGCCTTCCAAAAAGAGGCGACCAGAGTGGCAACATCATCAGGTTGAGGGGCATGTCCACTGAAAATAAAAACAAGTTGGAGGTCGGTTCCCAACACCAATCGCCCCGCGACTGCAGCTTCCTTATTGAGTCGCACAAAAAACTTGTTTTTTTCACAGCGCGATAAAATATCGGAAAGTTTCAGGACTTTTAGTTTTTTAAGATATTTTTCTGCCAGTTTGGCATCCCCACTGCCCTCAAGCGTAGTAATGGGATTCTTCCAGTGGCCCATAGCCTCTTCCCTACGAAGTTTTATCCCAAAAAGCGCCTCAAGGCGTTCAATAATCAAGGTCTCATCCTCAGTCGCATGAACTTGTGTTCGCAGATCAAAGTTTTTGAGTTTCATACTATCGCCTCAATAGTGCGCCGACACCACCAATTGCCATAAATTCCTTGCCGGACTGTGTCTCCGTGGAAACATATTCTACCTTAGTTCCAAGTTGTTCTGCGGTTTTCTCAAAAGCTTCAAGTATTTTTTCTTCAAGGTCTTCACTGAGAATTAGAGTCCCAACTGTTCCTTCCTTTAGTTTCTGCTGAACTTCGGCAACCCCATACGCCACTTTACTACCCATAGCTATGCCTTTGAACAACTCTTCCACTAATTTTCTCTCTCGCTCAACTGCCGTTTCTTTCAAGGCATCCTGACTCTTTTCCACCAATTCTCGGAGGCCGGGTTCGCCCGCATATCCAATATCTTGAATGGAAATTACCTTATCTTGAATCTCCTTGTGAAACACTTCAAATAATTCTTCCTTAGTTGGGCCCGGGCCCCCCAATAAAATGCCCTTAGTTTCCATTAAGTACTGGCGGACATGTTCGTGAATTTTCTTATAGAAATCGTGAGTAAGTCCCTCTCGAACACGTGCAAATCGGGCCGCACTCTGCCCCCCTGCACGGAATTTGCCGGGAATCATACTTTTCATAGTTTTGATTATTTCAATTCGTTTACCGCGCAAAATTGCAAGGGTGGTTTCCCTGCGCTCCACAATCACTAAACCAAAGACATCTGTGGGTTTGAGCATGTCAAGGAAAGGGTCAAGGAAAAAAACTTGGTCACATCGATAAACACGCATTTCCAGTGGGAAGGGAGGGGTAATACTTTCAACAATCCATTTTTCCTTCCCAGGTTCACCAATATTCCCCACAAAAACGGCCAACCCATTGTCGGGAGTTTTTTTGAAGAGGGAAAGATGCTGAAGAGTTTTTTCAAGAGCAGTCATCACATTCTTGCGGGTCCCCTTACTCTTGATATTAACTGCAGTACCTTTTTCCTGAGAAATTTGATTAACAATTCTGTGAAGGGCATAGCCAACAGGAACCATCACAGTTACAAGTTCAGTATTCCTGCCCCGAATATTTCGCAACTGCTTGATTTTTCTCTTGAAATCTTGTAGACTAGCTTCCACATCTAGAACCGGCAATAAGAGTTTATATTTATACGCAGGGGGAACTGCGAGCTATCACTCGCTTTCGCTCAAAAAGAAGGGTTTTTAAGCCACATCTCCGAATTAAGACATGCGTGAATCTCCTTTGGCAGACAAACGGTGGAAGAAAAGCAAGGAGGCAGAGATTTTTGCAAGCTGGCTAAAGGAAAAATCATGGGCCAAACCGACAGTCAAAAACCGCATATGGGTAGTTGACACCCCGCCCCCATATCCAAGTGGAAAAATTCACATTGGGAGTGCCATACATTATTCACAAATTGATATGATTGCCAGGAGCTGGCGCATGATGGGAAAACCAGTCTGGTTCCCACTTGGAATTGACAGAAACGGTCTGCCAATTGAGAGTCGAGTTGAAAAAGATCACAAAATAAAGGCGCACCAAGTGGAGCGGGAAGAATTTTTGGAGATGTGTAAGAAAAAACTCGATGAGTATGAAGCGTACATCATCCAGACTTTCCAAGGCTTGGGAATCAGTATGGATTGGGATGCCCCATATCGAACGGACAGTCCAGAGTATCGAATAATAACTCAAGGCACTTTCATAGAGTTGTGGAATAAGGGCTTGATTTATGAGGCTAAACGCCCAAATAACTGGTGTCCTGGATGCAGAACCACCCTAGCAGATGCTGAGATTGAATACAGGAGTGGCAAGACCAAACTTAATTACATCAAATTTATGCTGGACGATGGAACGTACATCCCCATTGCCACAACTCGGCCGGAATTACTCGGTGCGTGTGATGCCATCATTGTTCATCCGGACGATGACCGCTTCAAGCACTTTGTCGGGAAAAAGGTCAAGATTCCACTCTATGATAGAAAAGTGGAAGTCCTCACTCACCCTGAGGCTAATCCCGACTTTGGAACGGGGGCAATGATGCTTTGCTCATATGGGGACCAAACTGACGTTAAGCTATTCAATGAACTTAAACTAACTGAGCGCCTCATACTCGAACCCAATGGAACCCTAAATGATGGCGGGGGGAAGTATGCAGGCATGCACACAAAAAAGGCGCGTTCACAAATGATTGAGGATTTGGAAAAAAATAAGTTGCTTGAAAAAAGTGAAGAGGTTGAACAACAAGTTCCCGTTTGTTGGAGGAGTAAGGATGATATTGAATTTGTGGCCCTGCCCGAATTTTATCTGAAGCAGCAAGCTTTCATAAAAGACCTTCGAAAAATTTCAGATGAGATGGAGTTTCACCCACAATTTATGAAACAACTCTTAATTGATTGGATGGACCGTGTCTCTCAGGACTGGCCCATCAGCCGCCGAAGGTTCTATGGCACACCCATTCCCTTGTTTAAGTGTAAAGAGCATGGTTTTTGGGCCCCAGAGTCGGGTAAATATTACGAATCATGGAAGGAAGAGCTGCCCTGTCCAAAATGCAATAAAAAATGCAAGGGAGACCATCGTGTACTAGATACGTGGATGGATTCAAGTATCTCACCCCTCTACATTTGTGGATATAAACAAGATGACGCTTTCTTCAAACAAACCTTCCCAAGTTTCGTTCGACCTCAGGGAAAGGACATTGTCAGAACTTGGCTTTTTTACAGTCTACTACGAACTTTCCAATTAACCAAAAAACGTGCGTTTGAACATGTCTGGATAAGTGGACATGTTGTGGATGAGCACGGTAAGAAAATGAGCAAATCACTTGGCAACATTTTGTATCCAATGCCTATGATTGAAAAATATGGGGCGGATGCCTTGAGATTTCAGGGTGCGTCTGAGGCCAAACTTGGGAGCGACATAAGATTGAGTGAAGAAAGGGTGCGGGGCTCTGGGAAGTTTATTCAGAAGATTTACAATATTGCGCGCTTTGTTGGGATGTTTGAAGTGGCCACTAAGAAACCGGCCACCCTTCATAATACGGACAAGTGGATTTTAGGCGAATTGAACACAGTTATCAAAAAGGCGATTACGGGTTATGAGGACATGGATTTCTTCGTTCCCGCCAATACGGTCAAAAATTTTACATGGGAAATCTTTGCAGCACACTATATCGAAATGGCCAAGACTCGTGCATATGCGGGTGATCAGAGCGCACTTTGGACTTTAAACGAAGCGCTCAAAGCCATACTAAAACTGCTTGCACCCATCACCCCCTTTGTAACAGAGTATACATGGTCAAAGCTCTATGGGGGCTCGGTGCACACTCAAGTTATGCCGGTGGCTTTTGACGTTCAAACTACCAAAGATACTCAAAAATTGTTGGCTTTCAATGAAAAGCTATGGTCGATTAAGCAAGAAAAGGGCATTAGTCTTAAAGACGGTATAAAAGCGAAGATTCCGGGCGATTTAGAAGCCTTTGCTGATGATTTGGCTGCAATGCATCACCTAGAATAAGCCGACAATTAACGAAAAAGGTATATTAATCGTCGAACACCCGTGAAAGGTATGAGGGGTACTGAACTCGTCGTGTCACCGGAGGAAGAGACGGAGTCATCAACCTATATTGCAGATATTTACAATGACACACACATTTTCAAGAAGCTCCTAAAACACCGGTCGGGGGAGGGCATTAGTTTTGCACTGGAATTTTTGAGAGACTTAAAGAAAAGTATGCAGCGAGTCGAGGGCAAGATTACTGAAGTTGATGGAGAGTTCACAATAACAGATATTGGAATAATTGATGAAGTCATACTCAATGGAGACATCATAGATCACCTGAGTGACCAAGATGCGTTTAAGACTTATGAGTATATCGAATCAAGAAATTCGAGTGAATCGGCCGCTGTCGAGTTCTCAGAGTTACAAAGAAAACAACATGGTTTAATCCAAAAGAAACACGCCAAACAATACAATTCACTTATTGAAGACATCAATTCACTTTATTTAGAAGATGAAAATAAAATGACTCTCATTGATAAAGACAGTTATAACATAGATATTGCGGCAGATGTCTTTGAGAAGATAACACAGGAAATCCGAAGGGGGATGGATGAAGGGTATCTAAAATATTTATTAGGGAATCATGACAATGAAGATGAATTAAAGAAAATTCTAAAGCTCTCTGATGACTTCAAATTTGATGAAGAGTATGCTGTAAGAAATCTTCACTTTGAACACGGCCACAGATATGATGGCGGTCGACGAAGGCGTAATGAAGAGTGGGCTAAGGAAATAGTTTACAGAGAAACTGACGGAAAAGTAGACCGGATTAAAAAACAGGTGTTACTGGGTGCTTTCAAACTCATTGATATATTCATGGGGGTAGTTGAAGACGTTAGCAATAGTAAGGGGCCCGTTTCGCGTGCATTAGTAGACCCCCTTGTAAAGAAATACTACACTAGGTTCTTCGATGAAGAAACGATGCCTGAAGCAACAAGAATTGATGAAGACATGTACCGAATACGTGCACACCTCCACAGACATCTTCACAACCGGGAGAAAAAACTAATTGTCTCAGGGCCCACTTACAGGGAAGGCACTGCACTTGTAATCTCTGAAAAAATTAATGGAGAGTTGCGAGTGCCAATTTACGTTTGTAAATCAAGCCCGCAAACCTACATGGAGGACCTACCACTTTCTGAGAGAGCTAATGCCGCACTGAATGATTATTCACAAAAGTTCGGGTATTCACACCCTATTTCCACTTCAATAGAAGTGCAAGATGGTCCTTCTCAAAAGGTTCCAGTCGCTTCTCATCAAGAATTGTGAAGCCAGCTTCTTTAATTTCTTTTTTGAACACTTTGAAAACATCGCCGGGTTTCTTAGTGACATCAATACTTCTGGACTTTACTGCCACAAAAATATGACCGCCCTTATTCAAAAATATTTTAGCATTTCTCACAAGAATTTGAGCTTGGTTGGGTTGAGCCACGTCTTGGAACATGAAATCTACATTAGGAACTAACCATCGATATTTCTGGGGTTTGCTAGCGTCCGCCATGATAGGCACTAAATTCCTCCTGACTTCTGAAAGTAAGATGAACTCTCGCAAAACACGAGGGGCAAAATCAACTCCAAAGAGCATGCCCTTGGTTAGCAGGTCACTGAGGTGGCTGGCTGTGGTTCCCGTAGCAACACCTAAGTAGAGGACCATCTGGTTCTCCTTTAGGGGGATTTTCATGCCCTTCATCATTGCCGCTGCAACTTTACTGCGCTTTGGGTCCCAGCTACGAAACTCACCGCCCTTCCTCTTCGCCAAGCTCTCTCCGTAAACGGACTTACCTGGAACTAGATTCTTAGTAGCAAAATTTCTGCCGAGTTTTATCATCATTTCTTCTTCACCCTTCGTTTAAGCTTAGTTTTTTTCACTTTTTTAACTCTTGATTTTTTTCCACCAAATTTAGCATAGGCTCTTGCAAATTCCTCTGCAGTTATTGCGCGCTCAATTTTTTCCTTCACTTCTGTTCTTCCAGTGATACTGTTAAGACTTAGTGAAACTTCGTAAACTACAATCACTAGTAGCAACATCACTTCAAGCGCGATTATATTCACTGCACCTATGAAAATTAGAAAATCAGACACACCAATGAATGCAAATTGGGTGATTTGATAGGCATAGTAGAAGCCCAATAAAGTTATCAATACAATAATTGTGGTCATAATCTTTTGAAAGATGTCATACTTCGGCCATTTAATTTTTAACATTTTTTTTCACCTCTTTAATTCGCGCATTCCAGTCATCAACCAGAGACTGTCTGAAGTCCCCAGAGTAATAATCAATCTTGGCTGCAATGGCAAGTTTAGCAGCCAGAGTTCTGGCCAATTTACCACGATTGTGCTTTGGTGCAGTGGAGATTGCATTATGCTGGAATATGATACCGTGTTTTGGGGGTGGAACTCCCTTCTGGAGATGTTTGAAGAGTGCCTTTTCCGCCCCAAAGACTTGTATGGTGCTGGCAGGGAGGCGTGCTAGACGCTTTAGACTTCCTGCACGTGATATGAGGCGTGCCCCAAGATTAGCACCCGCAAGTGCCTTGACATTGGGGGAAAGCTCACTCATCAATTTGTCAATATAAGTTTCAATCAGCTTCTTTCGTTTAATGAGTAAGGTAATACCTTCCGCATAATCTCTAATTGAGTTTAGGTCCCGGTCATCAATTTCAAGACCCATACTAATCCCCCGCTTATGTTTGAGTAAACCAGAAATATATTTTTCCATGTCCTCTTCTTTGAACTCAGGATAGTGAAGCCCGTACCATTCCATGGCTCTGTTCGCCAACAAATTGATGGCCTTGGTAAGATCGTCAAGAGCACCAACGGCTTGAACCACAAGATAGTCCTTACCAATGTGTTCTTTTATGGCAATTTTTGCCGCTGCAAGTCCAACCTCTCGTGAAGCTTGAAGGAATTTTTCCTCAGGAATACCAATTAAGCCAGTAATTTTCATAGGGTCAAGGAAGCAATCTTCCTCAGAATCATAGGCTTTGGCCCTCATGGCCTCTTCCCACTTCTTGTACTCAAAATCAAGATTGGTGGCTACATCCTTAGGATTGCCCATTGTTTCTTGAAACTCGACAACCTGGTTCTTTAAGGCGACTACAAAGAATCCCAAGGGTGTTTTTACTAACTGAACCACATTGGCACTAAGGCCCTACACTTTAAAACATTTCCAATAGGGGGCGTGCTTAGGGGTAAGTTCGATTCATGAACCTCGGATAAGGCAGAGTCTCCCTTATGTGCTCAAGCTTGAGTACGGACATTAGGAACCGTTCAATACCAAGACCGAAGCCGCTGTGAGGTACCGAGCCATACTTTCTAAGATCCAAGTACCAAGCATAGTCCTTTGGGTTGAGCTTGTGGATTTTCATGTTTTCGAGTAAGAGGTCGTGCTTCCACTCTCGCTCACTAGCTCCAATAATTTCTCCAACATGGGGGCCCATTAAGTCGTTTGAAAGCACCCACTTGGGGTCTTTTTCATCGACCTTCATGTAGAACGCCTTCATGTCCCGGGGATAGTGAGTGACTGCAACGAAAGTATCAAAGTGGTCAGTTAGTGCAATCTCTTCCTTGGTGCCAAGATCGTCCCCAAGTTTTGCTTTTGGGAATTTGAGTTTGGTTTTAAGTAACTCAATAGCTTCATCGTATCTGATTCGAATCCACTTTTCCTTACGCCATTTTTCGAGCTCAGTAAGTCTGTCTTGGTAATTTTCCAAGAGTTCTGGGTTTTTGTCAAGTAGGAAAGTAATGGAAGCCTTTAGTAGACTTTCTTGAAGGTCAATGTTCTGCTTCCAGTCAGTCCAGGCCATCTCGGGCTCTAGGTGCCAGTATTCTGTAACGTGCCTTCTGGTTCTGGATTTTTCTGCTCTAAAGCTTGGAGCGAGAGCATAGACTTTTTCGAGTGCAGGAAGCATTGATTCCGAATAGAGTTGTCCAGATTGGGACAGATACGCCTTTCCGCCAAAGTAGGGTACTTCAAAGAGGGTTGAGCCGCCCTCACAAGCTGCGCTGACAAAAATTGGTGGGGCAACTTCACAAAAATCTTCCTCATCAAGGAAGTGTCGGAAGCCTGAAATCATCTTGGCTTTGACGCGAAGAACGTCCTGAATTTTGGTGCTTCGCACCCAGAGGTGCCGTAGATCTAACTCCATCTCCGTACTCTTGTATCGGTGAAACGGCCAGTCCGATGCGGACTCTCCAATAACTTTTAAGTCGGTGGCTTGGACTTCAAAACCCCGAGGTGCCCTCTTGTCTTCCACCACTTTACCGGTGAGTTCAATTGAGGCTTCTGTGTCAATCTTGCCTTTAATTTTGTCGGGGGTGACTACAGCTTGAATAATACCTGTTGAATCTCTAAGAACCACAAAATATTTGTCTCCCAGCTGTCGGAGTCGGTGAACCCACCCCCGCAACTTGACTTCTTTTCCCTTCTTTTTTGGGACTTCTGCAGTCTTAGTATACATACAAAGAGAGGGCTGTATAGGTATAAAAGGGCTGCCTTGCGAGTTTGGAAAAATCCTCCACGGTGAAAACAGAGACTTTTAAAAGATAAAAACAACAACTTGGGTGGTTAAGATTAAGGGCTTCAAGGCCGACCTTCCGGCATCAACTTCAAGTATTAAGATACCTCCAAAAACCATTGACCAAGTTATTGGGCAGGAAAAAGCCGCTGAAATTATAAGCAGGGCAGCCCTGCAGAGGAGACACGTTCTACTCATCGGGAAGCCCGGCACAGGTAAGAGTATGTTGGCCCAAGGTATGGCTGAGCTATTACCTGTCAAGGAACTTCAAGACATTATGGTCGTCCCAAATAGGGAGGACGAAAACAATCCACTCATCAAAACTTTTCCTGCAGGTTATGGAAAAGTAGTGGCTCATCAATTCAGAGAGAAAGCAAGGGCAGTCTCTGGTGCAAGAACCACACTAATCACTGCACTCATGGTTGCAATTGGAGTCATCACTTTCTACTACACTTTCATCTTGAGAATGCCTCAAGCACTTTTTAGTGGAATAATTGCCGCAGCCTTCTTGATGATGTTAAGTCAGCAGTTGAAGACCAATAAAATAATCAATATTCCAAAGGTCTTAGTCAACCATCGAACTGGAGAAAAGGCACCTTTCATAGATGCTACTGGAGCTCACGAGGGTTCCTTACTTGGAGATGTTAGACACGACCCCTTCCAGAGTGGTGGTTTGCAAACCCCCTCACATGAGAGGGTGGAGTCAGGTGCAATTCATAGGGCACACAGGGGAGTCTTGTTTATTGATGAGATTGCAACCCTTGAACCTAAGATGCAGGTGGCGCTTCTGACAGGTATGCAGGAGAAAAAATTCCCAATTACAGGTAGAAGTGAGCGAAGTGCTGGTGCCATGGTTAGAACTGCACCCGTTCCGTGCGATTTCGTACTAGTCGCTGCAGGTAATCTAGACACTATGCGTAGAATACACCCGGCCCTGAGGAGCAGAGTTCAGGGTGGTGGCTATGAAGTGTTCATGAATGAGACTATGCTTGCTACTAAAGCCAACGAAGAAAAATTAATTAGATTCATTGCTCAGGAAGTTACTAAGGATAAAAAGATACCTCACTTCTCGGCTCAAGGAACTGCAGAGATTCTCCGGGTTGCAAGGAGGATGGGGGATAGAAAGGGGCACCTTACCCTCCGGCTCAGGGAGCTCGGAGGCATTATTCGTGCAGCCGGGGATTTAGCCAAACAGGAGAAGGCAAAGCTCACAGACAAGAAGCATGTAATTAAAGCTCTCATAAAGGCACGGCCACTCGAGAAGCAGGTTGCTCATATGTTCATTGATCGCAAGAAGGAGTACCAAGTAATTCTGACGGAGGGAAGTCTGGTCGGAAGAGTGAATGGCCTAGCAGTCATGGGAGATGCTGGTATTGTTCTGCCCATTGAAGCGGAAGTAGTGCCTTGCAGTGGGACTAAGAGTGAAGTCATAGCCACAGGGAATCTCGGAAAAATTGCTAATGAGGCCGTAAAGAATGTTTCGGCCACCATTCGAAAATGGTTTGGTAAGGATTTGCGTGACTATGATATCTATGTTCAATTCCTACAAACCTATGAAGGAGTTGAAGGAGATTCTGCCAGTATCGCTGTGGCCAACGCCATCATATCCGCCATCTCTCGACTAAAGGTTCGACAAGATACAGCAATGACGGGCTCTCTCTCAATTCGAGGAGAGGTCATGTCAATTGGGGGCATCAACCCCAAGATTGAAGCTGCCATTGACGCTGGGATGAAAAGAGTATTGGTACCTTCCAGTAATATCAAGGACATAGTAATTGAAAAAACCAAGAAGATTGAGATTATTCCTGTTAAAACGCTTGGGGATGTAGTTTCCCATGCACTAATAAATGGTAGTAAATTAGTAAAGCAAATCAAGAGTAGTGACGCCCCAATTTTTGAAGTAAAGACACGTCAGAAGAATAAGAAAGTTGTGATGGCATAAGTTCTAGAGCAAGTTCGCCAAAAGAATTGGCAAGGTTATGGTAGCGTCTCCCTCTACAGTCACATATTTGGCATCTTCTCTGACTTTGTTCCAACTGACTGCCTCCCTCATGCGTGCCCCGCTAAGAGAGCCGTCATGCTCCACTGCAGTAGTTAGGTAGACTGCATAATCCAAACCATCTCGGAATTGATTCCACCAAATGGTGTGGTGTTTACTTATGCCGCCTCCCACCATGAGGGCTCCTGTCTTCTTGGCTGAAAAGACAATATCGCTGAGTAGCTTCTCGTCCCGAGTCAGGTCAAGCTTGAGGTTGTGGTCCTGTTGATAAAGCCATAGTTGGTAGCCCACCGCACCATCATAGGGGCCAGGAATTATGAAGGGGATTTTCTGTTTGTAAATCCAGTAAAGTAAACTCTCTTCTTTTTTGGGATGATTTCTTAGTTGCTTACCCATCTCCCAAACCAGTTCGTGTGTGCCCAGTTCACGATCGCCCATTTCCTTAAACATCTTTTGTAGAAAATCTTCAATGGGCGGGCCGTAACTTTCCTCCGGGACTAGAACATTGCCAAGCCTGTAAATTTTCTTGTGGCGAAGCTCATTGTCATCCATCATAAAACTGCCGTGGTGGTAATTGGCAAAGAGTCTTCCAATGTCGTGGTCAAGAGTTCCACAAGTTCCAATCAAAACTTTGAACCATCCCTGTTTAATGGCCTCTAGAATGGCACCCCGAGTGCCTGTTGCATTAATACATGCAGGGAAGCTGAAAAAATTAGTCGATGCCTTGTCAGTTACCATTTCCTTAAGAATTTCTGCTGCAACCCCCAGTTTTTTGGCAGTGAAACCTCCCGAGGCATACATCTGAACTAGTAATTCATTGACGGTCATATCTTTTTTGAGCTTGAAATCTTTGACCTTGTCTGTTGGAGGTATCATAGCTGCTCGTGCTCTTAGGGCTTTAAATTATTACTTTGTCTCAGTCTTCAACATCTCTGTGAAGAAATGATTAGCACTCTTCCAGTCATCAATTTTTCCAACATCCCACCACTTGCCTCCAAAAATACAGCCTAGGAGTGGATGCTCTTCTTTAACAAGGTAAGCCAAGAAGTGTCCGGGAGCATCCGGGTTGCCTTTTTCTAAATATTTATGCAGAATTTCTAACATTCCAACTCCGCCAACTTTCTTCGGAAAAATGTATGCGGCCATGGATGCATATGGGCTAACGGGTACTTCGGGCTTTTCCACAAAGGCAGTCACCCTATGGTCGTCCTCTATTGCTAAATTACCAAAGCGTCCCTTAATTTTGTCCTCTCCCATCTCAAAGGCTCCGACGACAGCACTCTTCCCATCAAAAATCCGAGTCATAAACTTTAGAAAATCATCAAAGGGGTGGATTACATTGTCAGATGCAAGCACAAGCACATCATCTTCCAATTTAGCCTCCTGAATAGTCCAAGCTAAACCTCTTATGGTGCCAAATTTTTCGTCATTAGTCTTATGGGGTTCAATCACAAAACTGCCCTTGAATTGCTTCTCCTCGGCCCACGTCCGAAAGGTGGGCTCAAATTTAGTATTAGTTACAATTACAATGTCCTCTTCAGGAACTTGTGCCCGAATATTCTTTAACAAATTGTCAATGACTGTCATTTCATCCGTCAGGGGTAGGAGGGGTTTTGGAAGATTCTCCCCCATCTTGCCAAGCCGGATTCCGTAACCACCCGCGAGTATAATCGCTTTCACATTTGGAGTTGAGGGCCGAGTAAAAGAAGATTTGGTATTACTTGATAATACTAAATGACGGTTAAATATGGAGGGGCTTAAGGGGGGCATGATACTAGAGCTTCCACCTGCGAGTGGAACACCTGCAGCAGGGGAAGGTAAACGCCTCTGCCCCAAGTGCGGTGAGGAAACCGAAAGTAAGTTCTGCAGCCCATGTAAAGTGAGGAGTGTTTACGAAACTAGTGCCCTAAAGGCGTATGGAGACTTGAGGGTTGAAGCCGGTTTGCCATTTTTTGGTGGTTTTTTTGAAGACTCGGTTTATGGGTATGACCTGAGGTTTTTGGCACCGAAGATAAAAGATTTGGCCTCAGAAGCATCCAGATACTTTAGTGCATACATAAAAGTCACTAAACCGAAGACTGTAGTTTTTTCACGCGATCAGAGGGCTAGTGGGGAGCTTTTGAAGGGTGCGTTTGTAGCAACCTTAAAAGAAAATGGAATGGACTTCGTGGAGATTGATGGCCTCATGTCCACTACCTCATCCCCCTTCTTTGGGGCCATGGTTGCCCGGGAACTTGGACATAAAATTTTACTATTCCACACAACAGCCAGCCACAACCCACCAGACTACAATGGCTTCAAGGTTTTTCACGGGGATTTTACTCACAATATGTTTCCAGCTACTTTGGAAAGTGGAGAGCTAGTTAAGTCTGAAGACGTTCACAAGGCCTACGCTGCCTTCTTGATGGAGCGCTTTGGAGATAGGCCCCCAAGCAAGTTGAAATTTGACTTTGACTGTGTTTTTGGAGTGGGGTGGGAAATACAAAAACATATTCTGCCGATAATTGCTCCCGGTGCTAAACCCATAAGGGAAGAACCCAGAGCAGACCTTGGCGGCTTGAAAATTGCACAACCTCCCGAAGTTCATGAGGGCCAGAAAGGGTTGAGTTTTTGTGCAGATGGGGACATTGACAGACTCGTCATGTACTACAATGGAAGATATTTACCTCTGTCGAGATTCTATGCCATACTAATTGAGCATGACCTCTTCGACGAAAAGTTACTAGTTGACCAGCGAACTTCCATTCAAATTCGAGAGTTTATGAAGGAGAGGGGAGCCAAAATAATCCAGGGCGGGGTTGGTAGAACTACTCAAGAAATAATGGGGGCCAAATTAGATGCCGCTTGGATGGAGGAGAATTGGCATTCTGGAGGGTATAAAGTGAAGGGGCTTCGTTTCTTTTGGCCGGAGGCCAGCCTTGGATTGATGGACTGGTTAAAGGCCCTTGAAGATGTTGGGGTGACTAAGTTTTTTTCAACACCCGTTCCAGACCCGGTTCTAGTAAATGCAAAAATTCAATGTGAGCCCAATATCAATGAAAGAATTTGGGAAAAAGCACCGGGATATTTCAAGGATGCCGCAGTTACAAGGATAGATGCAGAAGACGGTGTTCGGGTTGAATTCAAAGACGGTCACATGCTCCTGCGTGAAAGTAATACAGAGTGTGGGCAAGTCAGAGTGGAGGCCAATGGACAGGACGCTAAAGTTGCCAATAGAATTTTGAAAGCAGGCACTGCTTTTATTGAGAAAATAAAGTAAGAGGTTAGTAGCGCCGGTTTAATGGAAGGGCTGATGCTTGTTTTATGGCAACCTCAAAAGCCGTAGGATCGAGAATTCTCATAGCATCCAAAATACCACATACATCCCCTAGCCCCGTTTTTCTAAGGATTTCTGGTAGTTTTCTGGCAGGGGTGGCGGGCGCTTGATCTGGCCAAGTGGGCCTATCATCCATTGTTTTGTAGAGACTTAAGTCATCAAGTGCCCAAGCCTCCACAAGGTCGATTGCACTGCGGAGTCCTTTCTTGTGAGTTGAGTACGCCCACTTGGGGGCGTGAACTGTAGCTTCAATCCCCCTATCTTCTTTAAAATCATCAACTTGTGCCGCAAGTTTAGAAGGATAGCCACTAGTCACACCAATGAGTTGAGCTTCGTTATTATTCATACCAACTGCATCAACTAAATAGCGTCGGGTCAAAGTTTCAAATGAGAATTTCATCATCTTAGTAACCTCACCACACTCAATGTAGACTTTCAAATTTTTGCGTCGGTCCTCGAGCAAATCTGCGAGTTTTTTCACTTCCTCTTCGTTTTCCAGTAAGTGTAGACCAGAAAGGTAGAGAAGTCCACTCCTCATGTGATTGAAAAACCCTTCATCATACCAGTTGCTGTGTGAATTGGCAGGGGTGAAAATTATACGGTCCGGCTCCTTTGCAAGTGGGGGTGCCACTTCCGCAATCCAATGCGCTACGACTGCATCTTTTCGTGCGGCATCAACGGCAGCTTTACGTCTAATTCCAAAGACATAAACCGGCAAGTCCTTGAAGAGGACTGAAAGGGTACTGAATCTACTTGGCATGGAAAGATTGCACTCTATTCCAAGATTGCCAAGGAAATATGCTGCATTTCCCGCATTACCACCCACCCATTCTTCTCCTGCCTTCAAAATTTTTGCAACCATGTCCATTTCCGTTGATTCAAGCAAGTACTCCTTACCTACCTTATCTAAACCAAGCCCCCTGAGTTGGAGGAGCTTGTCCACATCGGGACGGCAAATTATGTCAATGTGTGAAAACAAGCCAAGCCACAAATTAGGAGGATTATTCATTGTAAAGGTGTATCACAATTTTTAATTATAGTTTTGGGTTAACTCTTATGTGGAGATGTTAAGGCTGTGGTGAAAGATTTCTTTCTGTGGGAAGTTAGTTTTGAATGTGGTAATAAGGTTGGTGGAATTTGGACAGTGATTTCATCAAAAATGGCCCAAATAAAAAAGAAATTTGGAGATAATTACTATGCAGTTGGCTTCTTCAACCCCGAGAGGAGTGAAGTTCTTGAAGAAATGCCACCCAAGTGGCTACTGCACATTTTCAGGGCTCTAAAGAAGGAGTACGGCATAAATTTCCGATACGGTAAGTGGCTTGAGGGCGGCAACACCAACATCATTCTGGTTGATGCTCGTGAGTTCCAGAAGAATCATATCGATAGGATTAAGGGTGAAATGTGGGACGAATTTGGCATTGACTCACTTGATGCGGGGGGGGATTTTGATGAACCTCTGGCATGGAGTTATGCAGTTGGTCTGTTGTTGGAGCGCGCTGCAAAGAAAACTGTGGGAATTGATGTGGTACAAGTACACGAATGGCTTTCTGCAGGGGCCCTCCTCTATCTAAAATCAAAAAACGCTCCGCTTCCCTTGGTGTTTACTACTCATGCAACAGTGCTTGGGCGCTCAATGGGACGTTCAGACCTACCTCCGGAAGCTAACCCAGATGAGGAGGCTTTGAAACACAATGTGAAAGCTAAACACATGATGGAGCGGGTCACCGCACATGAAGCTGACGTTTTTACAACTGTTAGTGAAACTACGAGTAATGAAGCACTTCAAATGTTGGGGAAAAAACCGGACGTCATAACCCAAAATGCAATGTCGGATAGTGAGCTCCCTAGTTTAGCCGAGCTATTAAAAGACAAGATGCAGGCTCGTGAAAAAGTTGATGACTTTGTAAAGGCCTACTTCTTCCCCTATCAAGCTCTCGACCTTGACGATTATCTAATTGTTTATACTGCGGGACGCTATGAGTTTGACAACAAGGGATACGACCTTATGATTGATGCCCTCGGAAAAGTGAATCATTCACTAAAATCACAAAAATCAAAGAAGTGGTTGCTTGCATTAATAATGGTTCCCGCAGGAACCCTTCGAATAAAAGAGGAGGTAATTCAGAATTTCATAGCACATAGCAGATTGAAGAGTTCACTCCAGGAGGAGTTTGATGAATTGTCCGATACTATTTATGAGGCAGGCAATCAGGAGGATTTAATTCGTAAGAAGATGGACACCATCCTGAAGAGCTCAAAAGTATTTGCATCTAAATTTGGACGCTTCCATGACAAAAATCCGCCACTCTGTGCTTTCCAACTCTCTTCAGATGAGAATAAAGACCTAATCTTAAACCAGCTAAAGAAGAATGGGCTCCTAAACCGCAAGGAAGACAGGGTAAAGGTGGTGTTTTATCCGGTGTACATTACAAGGAGAGATGAATTACTCAGAATGAAGTTTTCAGAAGTAATTACTGCTGCAAGTATGGGTGTGTTTTTGTCAAGATATGAACCTTGGGGATATACTCCGATGGAAGCTGCAGCATATATGAGTGTTTCACTAACTACTGACCACAGTGGTTTTGGAATGGCTATAAAAAATTTGCCAGAATATTGCAATGCCCTTGAAAAAGACAAGAATAAATTGTGTGGAATTCATGTTGTATCTAACGAGAATCAAGTTGATGAAGTTGCAAAAGTAATTGAGACTTTTTCGAAGATGGATAAAGATGAAAGAATTAATTACGAGGTCAAAGCGTTCAAGGGTATTAAAGCACACTTCACTTGGAAGAATGCAATTAAAGCGTATTTGCGAGTTTATGACATGGCAGTGCGAAGAATGGCTAAGCGATCCCAAGCGCCTCGTCGACCTCCATCCTGAAGTCTTGAATAATATTCATGTAGTTGGCAAAGGCCTCATACGGGTTTTCATAGACTTCACCGCGGAAATAACTGTGAACTT
>JAAOXW010000016.1 GCA_018221005.1 Candidatus Altarchaeota archaeon | reverse complement strand
TTGAAACCCAGCTTGGATAATTTTTCAATTATTTTCTTTATTTTTTTACCCAATGTATCTTTGGCTTTCTCATCTTGATTTCGAAAATTTCCGATGAAACTTCCCTCTTGACTTTTGTATCGTCTTATGGTGTCTAGTTTGTTGGCAGCAATTACAAATGGAACATTCAAATTTTCCAACAACTCAATGCTCTCAAGAGTCTGCTCTTGAATTCCTTTCTTGAGGTCAACTACCAGAATTGCCAAATCCGCTAACTTTCCTGTCTCCTTCCTTAGGTCAGCATATTCTGTATGTCCTGGAGTATCAACAAATCTCAACTCCGGCACCGCCTTTGCACGGTTGCGAATGAAACTCACGAGGGCGGTCTTTCCATGGTCCTTATGGCCAAGGACTACGACCAGGGGTTGGGACACATTATGCACCCATCCACCTATTTAAAGAACTTATTTCCCTTTGCCCCATATATTAGTGCACTTCATTTTTTGCGCTCATTTATCAACTGCCTGAGCTCACCTATCAAGAATCGGACGTATTTTGAGTCTTGTTCATTTCGTATTAGTTTATCCCTTTCATGAGTTAGGAAATCTATCAACTTATCTTGACGATCCTGCGGCAAGAGCGTTATAACATCTTGATCGTACTTTCTATTCGCAATCCTCTCAAACGTGTTTGGATCTTCTATTAAAAATTTAGTGACGCCCGCTTTTCTGTTGTCTTCGCTCCTTGTATGTGTATTATTTATTATTTTTAACAAGGCTTTCTCCGCATCTTTTTTGTTTTCCTTCCCTTCTAAAATAGTTCTGTCGAGTGTTAGTAGAGCTTTGTTGACCTTCTTTGGTTCCATTTTTTTAAAGGTGTTGATTGCAAAGTTTTCGTCCCCCCTGTTTTCAATGAGTTCCGCTGCAATAGTCTTGTCCTTATCACTGGGACCAAATCCAACGATGTGGGGTGTAGGCTTGGCGCCCGAACTGCCTGGCGCTCCGCTTTTTAGGTCTCTTTTTAGTTGAACTATTTCGTTTCCGGTATCAATTTGAGAGGACACATGTGCGAGGGACCGATTCATACTGTCGAGTTTGTTTTGGTCTATCTCTTTTTTGAGCTCCTTGATTTCCCCTACATGCTCGACATCCTTACTTCTAGGTCTTGATGCTCCGCTTAATTTTCCAATTAGGGTTGAAATTTCACCCGAGCGATTTACTTCTGTATTTTCCAACTTTCTCAAAGAGTCCATGAAGAATCCCCGTTGTCTTTTATTAGCACCCCCAAACAACGCCTTTAGTTCCCCTTCTGCTTCTTCAGCACCCCTCTCGCTACTAATTGACCTTTGGACTAATTGACTCGTATAAGGAAACATTTGTTGTTCATTTGTGCCACCCTTTTGCACTAAATTTGCTTGCACAGGCCTACCTGTTAGGTCAGATATTTTTCCATGTTCTCGTTTCTCTGCAAATTTCACTGCACTCTTAACAAATTTACCTTCTTTGAAAGCCCTTCCACTTTCAACAGGTTCGTTTGGTTCATTTCTAGCGATCCTTCCGTCTATGTGTCTTTGCATTTTTTCATCCACTTTGGATGGCACTACCTTTTGCACACGACCGCTTTCTTCAGGTACCTCTGGTTGTTGGAGTGGACGCCCCCTACCGGGAGGTGGTGTTGGTTCATCTGGTTTTGGTCTAGGTCCCGGACCACCTTCGCCCTTGCCTTGGTCTTCCCCCGTTCCCTTTTGACCTTTAAGCTTCCTGTAAAGGTGGCTGGTTTGTCGATGTCTGACTTTCTTTTCATTTTTGAGCCCACGACCAATTTCAGTAGTTTGCTTATGTCTTGTTTTCCTTTCTTCCCCAACTTCTTGTATTGCAGTATCTGCAGTTTCCTGGGCTCCACCTGCAGCTCTTCGAGCCCTGTCTGCTTCAACTATTGCATTGATTGCTTGACCGTGCGATTCAATTACAGACTCCTGGAGATTATCTATATGTTCTTTATTTGTCTGTCCCACTGTGCCGTGTTCTACAATTTCGTTAGTGTAATCTTCTTTGAAGTTTTGTAGGTCACGGTCAATTTCATAACTTTTTTTATCAGCATCCACTGCATCGTCACCGAGAGCGTCGATACCTTTTATGTTTTCGATGACTTGTTTTTCAGTGCGTCTTCGCATGTTGCCTTCATGTTCAAGTCCACGTTCAGTTCCACCTATTCTGACTTCGTGATTTTTTGCAACATCTGTCAAGACATCTGCTTTTGTTTCAGCTATATTCGCAGTCTTCTGAGCCTTGCCTGCTTTCCCCCCCGCAACCATTGCTCTAACATCTGCTTTTTCTGCTCTCTTATACGCCTCTGTTCCAATTATTTTAGCACCTCTGGCCATTCCTCCTGCGGCATTAGCAGCTGCTTGAGCCTTATCTGACTTTATTTCAGCAATCTGCGCAGTGGCCCCTGCAGCTGTTGCTTTCATGTCTGCTTTTTCTGCAGTCTCCCTTGCTAATTTATCTTTCCCCTCTCTTGCGAATCGATCAATATAACCTGCGAGTGCAGCTTGTTGTTGCGGGTCTGCCATATTATACTCGCCCCTCCTACCTTCTTGATCAACAACATAAATTTTACCTGCGGCAGCATCTCGTTTAAGTCTTAGGCTTTTATCTCCACCGAGTCCCCCAATTACCATTTTTCCTTTGGGCATGCTGTTTATTTTCAGCATTGCCATCTCTCCTATACTAACGGTGTCCGGCACTTCTCCTCCCGTACCATCTTTGAATTTTCTGGTTCTCACATCTAGCTCGCTAGTATTATCCTGGATATCTTCAATCAACTTGAACATACTAGTTCTTGCTGCATCCGTATCACCCAAACGGTAAGTTCGTCCACCTTCTCGATAGTAAACGCTATCTCCAATCTTCTCGAGTTCTATTTGCCGAGTTCCCTCAACTCTATCCTTCAACCTTATTTTTGCATTGCTTTGTACTAACTCATCCAGAGCAGCAGCATTTGGGATATCATGTGGTTCCATGATTGTACCATTCCATTTGTAAACTTGGTATTTTCCTGTATCATCGATATCAAGTTCGAAATATTCTTCAGTTCCCCTTACAGTGCTGGCCTTTCCAAATTCTTTAATGGTTGTTTGTAAATTTTCAGCCATACTTTCAATTACCTCCGATGCACCCACACGCTTGGCATCATTTGCAACTTGGGTTTGAAGTGCGTTTAAAACTTGAGAACGGTCGGTGCCCTTTTCTTCATATTTGAATACTTGTCCGCCCCCTAAATCTCTTGCAGCTATGATTCTATGATTTTCAACAGGTTGACCGTCTGCGCTAACACCAAAGGTAATCTCATTGAGTGTTGTTCTTTCCTTATCCAGGATTAACCTATGTGTTTCGGTTCCGAACTCATTTTCAACATAAATTCTCTGTCGCCCGTCTTCTGTTAGTATAGTTCTTAATTTTCCTCCCTCGTTTAGCTTTTTTTCTATTTCACTTCTTATTTTTCCATCAGAATCTTGGTTATGTAAGACTACCTCTAAGGGTGTCAATATGTTGGTGACCTCTGATGAATTACTTGGGGCGAACGTTACCAGTTCTCCCTGTCTAAAGAAGGTTCCACTTGATGCGAATCCATCTACTTCTCTTCCCCCCATTGCACTTCGAACATCACTTGCAGAAGTTGCATCTGAGAGTGCAATTTCAGATTCAATTTCAGACCCAAATTTCGTTTTCATTTTCCACTCGTCACCCTTAACCGTAACCCCCCTAGAGAGTGCCTCCTCCTGTACCCCTTTATTCAAAAATACCCTTGCGCCCATCACAGACTCCATAATGCTGTTACTTGTTTTGACTGTCCTTGCCCCCCTTTCGTCGAACATAGTAGCTTCTACTCGTCCATTTACTTCTTTAAATTCCACGCTTGATTTGACTCTAGGGTCCTCAGCTTCAAGAGTAAATTTATCACCTGTTGCAAGATAATCTTTCAGAATCTGTGCAGTTTTCCTTTGCTCGCCATCACTGGGGTCAACCCCCCCGACCTCCAAAACATCTTTGAGGTCTTGCGAAGCAGTTCCAATCACAGAGAAATCTTTGGTATCTTTACCGACAGTGAAGTCTCCCCCTGCATGTTTGAAAGAAAGCCCATCATCCCTGCGTGCCTTGTCTCTCTTGATGTTAACTTCCATTGTGTCGGAACCCGCAGTTATTTTGACGGGCCCCTTCCGCATTGGTCCTCTTCTTCCCCACCTCTTTCGCCCCCCCAATTCGTCCCTTATTTTCTTCACTAACTTTTTGTTGGAAAGAGCTCCCCTTGAAATTGTGATGGACTTGCCTCTATAGTCCATCCTTCCACCGTGTTTATCGAGGTGGTGGAGCATTCGTGCGGCATTTTTGTCTAGTCCACGCATGCTGACTTTTCCATTTCGATTGAAAAGTGTAAAAGACCCATTCTTTTCTTTCTTGAACCAAGTGCGATTACCCCTACCCGTTCCAAATTTGACGATCCCACTCGAAGTTTTGCCGAAGGGGTTTGTAGTAATTTCGTTAATTTTGGTGCGTATAGAAGCATTTATAGCTTTTTTGACGGTATAGTCACTCGAGAAATCTCCTCCGATGGTGCCCGCACCCGAGTCTCCAATTTTTCCAACCTTTTTAATGTCGTTCTTAGTGTACTTCTTTGGTTTTTTCCCAATTCCTGCGGCATCTTGCCCCGCATGTTGAATGGCCTCCTTCAAAGACCTGAATTTTCCTAAATAATTGTTAATGGTATCTCCCGTTGCTTCCACCAGATAAGTTCCATCTTTCTTGGTTATCATATGGTAATCGGTGCCTTCAATTGATCTAACTGTGTTGCTCAATTTGGTATTAAGATTCTTCATTTTTTCAGGACTCAATAATTTGTCTGCCATGCTCTTAGAAAGTACGACCGCCTTACCATCTATTTCTGATGTTAGTATATTTGAAAATGCGTCCTCCTCTACGTTATCTATAAATTTCCCAGTCTCGTCTCTGATTTTTCTCGCATGCTCAACTAACTTCTTCCTCACTTCCTTGGTTGACTTACCTCCTGTTGCATCCATCAAGTCCCCCATGCCCGCCTCAAATTCCTTAATGATGTTACCCAAGCCACTGAAAGTCTTGGACATGAAAATCCCAATTGAGAACGAAAACATAAGATAGATGTGAACGAGTAAATCAAAGATAGCTACAAAAATTAAGGTAACCATGAAGAAGCCCGCAGCAAGTTCGAGTGGACTGCCTGACAAAGAACTCGCCGGATCAAAGATTGATGCAAAGGCCCGAGTCAAAAGGAAGAACATTAACACATTTCCAAATGAATTTTTGGCATAGTTGGCTAGTATCACCAAACCAACAAGGGTGGCAATTAGTGCAATAATTACTGCGATCACTGTTGCTCCAGAAACTCCTGCCGAAATTACAAATGAGACTAAGAATGTACCTAGCACACCAAATGCAAGAATGCCTATTGAGGTTAGGCTAACCTCCTCAGGGAAGAAAATTGAAAGATACATGGTTTGTATTATTGGAGGTGCCATTGACATTACGAGTGGAACGAGTCGTCGCCCCAGCATTTGGATGCTACGCCAAAACCATACTGATACTGCGAGAATGAAAGGTAGAATGCTTGCATAGTACTGCCCCGTTAACCCTCCGACTATTAACCCTATGATTCCCAATGTAACAGACATGAAAACAATTTGTAAGCCCCACACAAAATAATCAATTCCTGTGTAGAGGACTGAACTGGTGTAATTTGATTCAATATTCTTTCTTAACTTTTTGAACTCTAGAACGGCGCCGTCAAGTCTTTCTTCATCGGCCTTAGAAAGAGTTTTTCCCTCTTCGACATTGGCACCCCTTACAACCAGAGCTTCAATGGTGTGAGAAATTTTCTTTAATTTCGTGAATACAAGTAAAAAGGACCGCCAGATGGTTGCGGCACTAGTAATATTCAAATTTGCGTATGAGAAATCTTTTCCTAAGTCTCTGTCACCGGAGCCCATTTCCCTTCCCATGATGTTCCAAAGTTTTTTGTCTAGTTTCTTTTTCTTTACTGCTGCCCAATTGGCTCCACCATATGATGCCATTGGCATCAAAACAAACCATAATAATGCAAGTGAGACGCCCAGGCCCAACATCATGGCGAGCATGGTGATGTCCCCTCCCCCAAAATCTGTGGCGGGAAGCCCAAGGGCAGTCCACACAAGAGCAGTGGTCATTGCAAGTGGTCTTTGTAGTAGTGTGATAGTAATGGTTGGTTGGTCTGCCAAAATTTGTGGCAGGAACCACTTCACAAAAGTTTCCACCGATTCTGATTGTGGGTCTATGAGTTCAATGGACTGTCCTGTGAGTTCACCACCTTGTAAATACAGACTCAAAAAAGGTGCAATCACAGAGAGTACGATACCTCCTATGAGAATTAACCCAAAGAAAACTCCAATAAATTTAGCTCCAAAGAGACTGCCCAAATCCGCACTTTCAACGGCCGCCCCCTTAGTTATTGACCTGCGTGTCCAGAAAACTGAAGCAAACATGGCAAGTGCAGAAACAATGCTCAATGAGAGGCCCCAGTAGGTAGGCAGGTCGGTAAACGAAAGCATCCACACGCCCATCATGGCCCCGATTATGCATATGAACACAACCGCCTTAATCAAAGCCTTCTCCCGACCAGCCATCACTAACAATATATAGCTCTACTTATTATCGTTTTTGATACGATGCGGGCGCAAAAACTTATGGGCCAACTGGCCGTTTTGGTTCTGATATTGGTTCTGGCTTCATATCGAATCACCTCTGATGACGCCACTGAAACGGTTGATGAGGGTTTGAAGTCAAATGTTAGTGCCTTGGGGGCTTGGATTGGAAATCTTCCCGTCATTGGCAACTCATTAGT
>JAAOXW010000084.1 GCA_018221005.1 Candidatus Altarchaeota archaeon | reverse complement strand
GTTTCAATGATGTGGCCATCACTCGTCCTAAGAAGGTACTTAGTTGTAGTTCCATCGTCTGAGTGTCGTGCCTCGATAAGTTTCACACCATGTTTTGAGTAAATGAATTTTTAAAGCCTCCCTTGTGCGGGGGCACTGCGAAAAACTCAAGTCTGGGACCAAAATCACAATCTGAAACATATTTAAAACTGTTAAGTAACGGCGTTAGTGAAGTACTTGGCTGGTTGGTGTCAATAAGTTATTTATAAATCTCGAACTGCTAGCTTGAATGATTCCTCCCTGGCTCGTAAAAATTGCTGAGTACAGTCAAGGAAGGGGCCATTTTCCAATTGAGATAGTGGGTGACGCAGGACTTATTGCCGTAAAACTTTCTAAACGTAAAACGTCAAGACCTGTAGTGGGGGAACTTGGAGGCCTTTCAGACCTTCCATTGGGGCCAATTACTGAAAACGATAATACTACTCAAGACAAAATTTTGGGATATGTTATTGAAAATAATAATAAACTTAAAATTAGAGTACCCATCCTTACCAAAACTTCCGAATTTTTTGTAGTCCTCGATAATCAATCCTTCATTAGTTTTGGGGTAAATGGCCACATGACCAAACAGAATAAAGAAAGTATGTGCACTTTTTATAATGAAGATTTTGGCACGGAGAGTGAAATGATAGGGAGCATTGAAGATACTTGGGACCTTTCTTCAGACTACAATAAACAATATGAATGCTTTCTTACCAAACTTGGTGAAGCAAATTTTGGAGGTCACACCAAAAGTTTGGCACTCCTCAATGGCGTAAAATTATTGTTTAAAACCACCGGAGAAATTGATTGGGACGCACTCCATGAAGGATTAGAGGGTTATCTTGAATATCCTGCAAATACATCACACATTGCACTCGAAGTCTATGAAATGGTTGGTAAAAAAATAGTGAACGAATTAATGGGGACTGAGTCATATAATCAACAACTGCTTGATGCGGGGTTGGATGTGGATAAAGTTTGGAGATATTCAAGGGAGATGAGAAAAGACACACAGATCCTTTCAAATCTTATTGGACTACCAAAGGATCATGAACTAAATTACCTAATTGCAAGAGATGTCAAAGGTGCAGACATTAAAAAACATGGAGACGCAATCATTGAGTCAGGACATCCAAACTATAATTTTGTATATGCAGAGAACATAGAAGGTGCAGATATTTTGAAACACGGGGAGGTTGTAATTAAATCTAAAAATTTACGTTCCAATTATTCATTTCCAAAATACATCAAGGGTGCGGAAGTACTGAGACACGGAAAAGTCATTATTGATTCAAAGAAGAAAAAGGAAAATTATGAATTTGCAAGAGATGTCAAAGGTGCAGATATTAAGGAACATGGAAAAGTGATCATTGATGTTGGAACCGAAAATGATAATTTTAATTACTGTATGTCAATGAAGGCTCGGAGAAAATATGTGGATTTAGAAAGCCATCTGGATGTGATGAAAAACATACCTGCCCGAAAACTCAAAATGCTCCTTGAAAAATTTGATCCGGTCTATATACGATGGCCAAGAACTATTTATCGGGGACTTGACTCGTTATACCACAACCTCTTGGATTTTTGAATGCTCTTTTTT
>JAAOXW010000083.1 GCA_018221005.1 Candidatus Altarchaeota archaeon | reverse complement strand
TACCCCCGCTACAAGAACGATCTTGATTTTGGTCAACCCATTATGCTACACTGGAAAATTATGGGCAAACGAATTTTTCCCGGCAATTTTAGGATGAAGGAGAAACCTCTAACTGAGAAACAATTTAAACGCTTCAAGGCCGAATTAGAAAAAGAATTTGCGAAATAAGCAATCGAAAGCCGACTTAAAGTAAATCAAGCCCATTCTGAACTTTTCTTTCCGGGTGAACTAAAACAATCCCTTCTTTAGTTATCAAACCCAGAGTAAGTACTTCTGACTTAAAACCTGCAATTCTCTTCGTCGGAAAATTAGTGACACAAATTACTTGCGTCCCCATTAAATCTTCCTTGGTATAAAAAGTGGTTACTTGTGCACTAGAACTCTTCACGCCAAACTCCCCAAAATCAATCTTCATCTTGTACGCAGGAATTCTTGCTTTTGGAAAATCTTCAATTTCAATTATGGTGCCCACTTTGAGGCCAACCTTCTCATAATCTTCCCATGTAATTTCCATAGGTACCCGTTTCACACTTCCTTATATTTTTAGGCATAAATATCTCCGAACCACCTAACTTCATGAATGTCAAGCCCCTCATTTTTATCGGCATCTTTTTTCTTGTTTTGGGTATTAGCGCCATTTACTTGCAACCTACCCAAACTGAGGTGGTGGAGATTCGCGAATACCAAGGTGAAAAACTAGATTCCGTTCATTCCTTTCGGGAAAACTCCATAGAAGGCCCCCAATATGTCAACATTAGCACCTACTCTTTGAAAATATCTGGCTTACTTGAAAGCCCCCTTGAATATCGCTACGGTCAAATTCTTGCCTTCGAGAACCATTCCAAGGTCATTACCCTATACTGTGTAGAGGGGTGGGACGCCAAAATCCTGTGGGAAGGTGTAAAACTGTCTGACCTCATCCCCAAGGACAGCATTCTCCCCGAAGCAACCACTATGATTTTCCACGCCGTGGATGGATATACAACAGCTTTTTCAATCAGTGAAATTTATGACGATGACCTTATGTTAGCTCATAAAATGAACGATGCACCCCTAATCCCAGAACGTGGCTTCCCCCTGCAATTGGTGGCCGAGAGCAAGTGGGGTTATAAATGGATAAAGTGGATTGATGAAATTGAAATATCCACTGACTCAGACTACCGGGGCTTCTGGGAACAACGCGGATATTCAAATACAGGAAATTTGAACGAAAGTTTTCTGAGGTGAAAAAAATGAAATACGAAAAACTAATACATAAGGGCTTGACGGCGCTTACTGCCATCTACTTGATAAGTGGACTTGGAATAACGAGGACCAATATAATTGAACCGCTCACTCTCGGGCTATTAACTAAGAGTTTATCTTTTCGCATTCACTCTGTGATATTAATTCCCTTTGTGATTTTACTGGGTCTACACATATACTCTACTGTTCGATCAAAACACAGAAAAAAGTGAATCAAACATATTCGTCATAATTACTATATAGGTCTTTTATGGCTTCTGACATTTCTTCTTCGAACTCTTCAGAAAGTCCCCCGTAAGATATATTCACAATGTTATCATCCTCATACTCTAACATGATTGTGGGTATGTTATACCTCCGTGTTAGTTTGTGAATCTTTTCCATGGCACGATCTGAATCGCCATAGGTTGCATTAATCTCATCGATCTTTTCACCCACATATAGTGTGACTGCTTTCGCCACCTCTTCATAGATCTCAACCCTAGTTTCTTCATCGTCCAACTCTTCCGGACTAACAGGACGTCCCAGAAGTTCGTAAAGCCCTTGATATATTGCGTGTGTTGGAACCAAGAGTATGTCCTCTTGCAACTGACAGTACGCAATTTCTATGATGTCTTCCGACCTCCACCAAGCGTCACCAACATACCTACCCAAAGCTTCTTCTATCAC
>JAAOXW010000015.1 GCA_018221005.1 Candidatus Altarchaeota archaeon | reverse complement strand
TTACTGCCAATAATGACATTTGGGATTTTGTTGAGACTGCCGGAAGCTTTTATTTGGCAACTCAGGAAGGGAAGGTATATGTGCTGGATCAAAACTTACAAGTTCGTGAAGAAAAAAGTGTCTGTCCCTCATACGAGGTTGTTGATCCCGTTTCAAATAGCAGCTCAAAAACCTTTACCCGTTCTGTTTGGGAAATCACAAAGGGGTTAGTAGCAAGTTGTGAAGATGGCAACATTTACTGGCTTACTTCCGGAAGTAAGACGGAAATAAAAAAATATTCCACGCAAGTGCTATACAGCACATATTCAAAGATGGTAGGGGAGATGGGCCCTTCTGGAAGTTTGTTTCAGAATATTAAACTTGAAGAGGTGGAAGGTAAGACTGTTGCCTACGCCTCTGATAAGTTGGTGGTGCTAACGGGAGAAGAGGTTGAATGGGAAACGACCACAACAATTCTTGATGTGGATAGTTATAATTCCCAACTTTATGTGATGGGTGGGGCCAGTAGCTATGGGACGGATGTAGTGGGTGTATATGCGCTTTCTGACGGAACTCACCTTGAAGACATTCTTATTACGTCTCCCTCTTGTAGATCAACTCAATATCTGATGGACGTAAGTGAAAAGGGAATACTCATCACAACGTCTTGTGAAATCAAGTTTACTGACTTTAGTGGGAAAACTTTGTGGTATTTGCCTCGGAGTGAATTTTTAAAGTATAAAGAGGCGGGAGATGTCCGCGTCTTTTTTGATGACACAAATTCAAGATTCTTTGATGAAACTCAAGCAAAATTTGTAATTGGTATAAGTGAAAACAAACTGTCTTGGCGGTATGTCTTGTCAGATACAATGAGTGCGAATGGATATATTTCTGACATAAAAATTTTGAACAGCGGAAACCTGAGCACAAGAATTGCCCTATTGTATAAGACCATGGACGAAGCAGATGAAATAATTATTATTGATTCGAGAACGGGAGAAGTAACCCACCAATTTTATCCAACAGACAAAACGTATGTGGGCCGTCTTGATGATTACCTTCTTGATACAACTTTTGTTTCTGAAATGAAATCATTTAATTGGGACCGATATGAAACAATTCCTTGGGAACTTAAGGAAGGCAGGATCTCAGAGGCAAAAGATATTTATGGTGATTTTGATGTGGCTGTGTGGTTAGATGAAATTTCAAATTACCCTACAGATTTGAAGACCCTTGAACTGCTTCGATTTATAGACTTTAAAAATTTAGACCAAGTGGAGTATAGGTCCCGTGTAGATAATTTTGATTCCTGTGACTACAATAATGACGGTTTTGATGACCTTTTAATTTCAGCAGACGGAACTGTAATTTTGAGAGATGGTGCAACGGGCTTTGAAGAATTGTGGCTAAAAGACAGTCAACCTTGGAGATATGAGAATCCCGTCAACATCAACTACACTGACGAGTTTACTGCTTCTTGGTTTGACCGTGGCTACTCTGTTTTCTGTGTTTCCGACCTTAATGGAGATGAAATTTCTGAATTTGTCATGTTTGATTGGGATGGCAATCATCAACTTGTTGAGAGTTTAGATGGCGGACAAAATTACACTCCCGTATGGCAGAGATTCTTGAATGATGTTTGGAGAGAAGGCGTTACCAAAATTGAAGACATTGATGGGGATGGTGTTGAGGATTTGATGGTACCTACTAACCAACCCAATCGTCCACCACTCATTCACTTTTTTAGTACAAAGACTCATGACACAATTTACTCTGGCAGCTTCAATGAATTTTCTTTCATTGAGAACCTTGGCGATGTTAATGGGGATGGCATCCTTGAACATGCGATTATTTTTGAGGAGATGGGAGGGCACATCAAAGTATTTTCATCCAATTACGAGTGGGAGTATGAAGAGGACAACGCTTTTTGGAATGTGTGGAATCGATATGGGCAGGTTGAAGCCATTGTGATTGTTGATGATATGAATGGTGACGGCTTTGATGATTTTGTAGTTCCTCTTGTAACACACGGCGGTGGAGGATCCAAACTCGTTTTTAGGGATTCACAAAATAACAAGGTGATTAAGACTGTTGAAATTGATGAGCCTGAGTGGGATACTCAGGAGTGGTCTTTTGTTTCTGATATTAGTAAAGTAGGGACTGATATGTTGGTATTTACTCTTCCCCGGATGGATTGGGAAAATGAAGACGGAAAAATTGCCATGTATAATTTAACTAGTGGAAAAATTGAAGGCTTCTTCCACTTTGATGGGGGTGGCGTAACTGATGGAACTTTAGTGACGGGCCCTCAAGGAGAAATATATACCTTAGATATTTTGGAAACAAAGGAACCTGAAATTAATGTTGAAGGCAACTTAGTAAAAATAAATGTGAGCAAGGAATTTTATACTAATGTATATGTTGACGGGACACTTTCAGCAGCAACCAGAAACGAGTATATTGAACTCCGTCTCTCAAATGGTGAGCACGAGGTAGCAGTATCATTCACAAATAAAGATGGATATGAAAAAATGTTCAGATATACTGTGGATACTTTTGGAGCATCCAGTCTTTCCTTGTTGAATACGCTACTTGCTCTGTTGGCTGGGGCGTATATTGTACTTAGGGTGGTGAAATGGAAAACGCAATAGAAACAGTCAATTTGACTAAAATCTTTGGTAGGTTTGGAAAGAGGCTCACCGCCGTTAATAACCTCAATCTCTCAATCGAAAAAGGAACTGTATACGGTTTTATTGGCCCCAATGGTGCCGGCAAGACCACCACAATAAAAATGCTTGTAGGTGCTATGAGGGCAACTAAGGGAAAGGCAAGTATTCTTGGGCATTCTGCGGGCACTGTGAAGGCAAAGGCAAGTATTGGATATTCGTCAGAGCACCCTAACTTTTACTCCATGTCTGCCGTTGATTTCTTAGTTTACAGTGCTAAATTATGCGGCATGCCACAGAAAGAGGCGCGAAGCAAAGCAGATGAGTTGCTGGCTTGGATGGGGCTTGAAAATTTCCGTGACAGAAATGCCAGAAACTTTAGTTCAGGGATGAAGCAGAAGCTGAGTATTGTACAGGCACTAATTCATGACCCCGAAATTTTAATTCTTGATGAACCAACGGCGAATTTAGATCCCATTGGAAGGCATGAGGTTCTCGACAAAATTCGTGCCCTTGCTACTAAACAAAATAAAACTATTTTCGTGAGCAGTCACATCCTTCAAGAGCTTGAGAAGGTTGTGGATCATGTGGCAATTGTGAATAAAGGTAATGCGATTATGCAAGGGGATATGACTGAGCTTCGCAAGAAATTTTCAGAAAAACATTTTGTGGTGGATACAACCAACAATGAAAAGTTTATGAAGACCATATCCGGGCTTAACGGTGTTGAGAAAGCTTGGATGAACCAGCACATGAAGATTGAGGCAACTGTCAAAAATCCCTTGTCCTTCAAGAAGGCCTTGTTTTCAGCATTCAAAGGGCATGAACAAGACCTTACTGAATTTGCGCCATTCACTATGTCCCTGGAAAATATATTTATGAAAGTAATCGAAAAAGCGGAGGGTGAAAATCATGGACTTAATAAATAAAGCCATCTTCAAGAAGACACTTTCAGATGCACTTAATTTGAAACGAGTGTTGATTTATTTGGTAGTTGTGCTCCTGCCTCAGTTTTTGTTTGTCAATGTTTCCAAAGAGGCCCAAATGTTCTCCAATTTAGGAATGGCCTTAAAAACTGAGTTTCTCATTGGTTTCTTCCTAATTTTTGCCTTTGTATGGGTCTGTGGTATTGCACCTGCCATTATGTCCTCCTTGATTTGTTCGTCCTTTGTAGCTCAAGAAGAAGCTGATGGCACTCTGCTAATGATGGTCAGCAAACCCATTAAGAGAGTCAGCCTCCTTCTCTCAAAATTTTTAGCATTTTCCCTTTCTGCCCTCATGCTTTCTGCTCTTTCACTGTTTGCGTCAATTTATCTTTGGGCATCATTTTTTGGCCTTGATTTCTATTCACTCTTCCGGGTTCTTTCACTTTTCCCCATCCTGACTTTCTATTCAGTCTTTGTTTCATTGATTTTTGGTTCAATGTCTGCGGCGTTGTCCACTATGTTTTCGAGCAGGATGAAGGCTTTAGTTCCAATGATTCTTATTCTTGTACTCACGTTCTTTGTTTTCATTCCCATCCGTGGAGCTGCCCGTGATGCAGGAGTCTATGAGAGTTTTATGCTCGACAAAATTGATTTGGGTTATGACCTTGGCAACGTATTTGTTGGGGCCCTTGAAGTCGTTGGAACTCGGTTAGTTCCCTTTGTTCAAATGGTGGTGGGCACATTTACTGGAACCTTTGTAGTTCCCGAAGGTGGACTCCTAATTGACTATGACCACGGTTTTATTCTTCAGAGTCTTCAGATGGTAACTTACCACAGCCTTGGTCACTCCTTCTTGAAATGGGTCTTAATACCACTCTTACTAGTAGGCCTTGGCATTTTGATTTTTAATCGTCGTGACATCGGCTAAGTACTAACTAATTTTTAGTTTTTTTGAAAGTTAGAAACAATTTTGCAAATTACCCAAACGTAATACATAGTATTACTTTTATATGAGTTCCTTGTTGACTCATTGTGGAGCGTTACGTCTTCAAGCCCGAAACTCTAAATGGCACGAAGAAGCGAATTTTGCTGCGAATTGATATGAATGGGGCTGAAGAGGGCGGGTATAAAGCGTGGAGAAATGCCCAAGAACTAAGGAAGTATGCAAAGCTGGCTGAGGGGGGATGCTCTGTTGTATTGTTAAGTCACTGTGGACGAAAGGGCAAAGTGGATTTCAAGGAAAACATGGAATTTATGGTACAGCTCCTGAAAGCCTCAGGCGCCCCCGACATAAAATATGTTGATTCATTAATGGGGGAAGCAGTTGTCCGCGACACTCAAGCACCCGGTATTTATCTCCTAAAGAATGTGCGGGCCTCTACTTTGGAAAAGGAAGGTGGGCGGAATGGCCTTTGTGAATTTCTTGCCAATCACTTTGATGTATATGTTAACAATGCCCCTGCAGTCAGTCATCGGAATCACACCTCGGTTATGATGCCACTCCATATGGAAGGCCATCTTGGTAATATTTTTATGGAGGAGGTTCAGCGTTTGGAGGCGCTACGAAACTCCCCTGAAAAAATTCTTGTTTGGGGTGGAAATAAGATGGACAAGAGCAAGTATGTTGGAAAACTTTTAGGGAGTGGTTGGAAAGTTTTGCTAGGGGGAATTCCCGCAGTTCAGTTCAAGGACGCTAAGGCTGGAATTACTAATGAGATGACAGGACTCCTCATGGAGCACAAAAACAAAATCATTGGGCCTGTTGATTATATTGAAAGAGATGGAAAAATTGTTGATGTCGGTCCAAAGACCGTTAAGTTGTATTCCAAAATACTCGATGAGTCGGGGGGTATATTTTCTGGTCCTTTGGGAATTTATGAGGAAGGGCATGTGCGGAGTAGTTTGGAAATGATGAAACGCTGCACTGCCATTTTGGGTGGCCACTCTGGTAATATTGCACATCAGAATGGCCTTGATGGGGTTATCACTTCTGGGGGGGCAGCTCTTGCATATCTCATGAGTGGAACTCTCCCCGGTATTGAAGCGGTTGTGCAAAGCAGAGAAAGTTTGGTGATTGTATGATTAAAGTCGGAATTGTTGGATATGGTACGATTGGACGCAGGGTGGCCGATGCGGTTGAACTGCAAAAAGATATGAAGTTAGTGGGTGTTGTAAAAAACAGCCCAGATTATGGGGCGCTCATTGCCAAACACCGCCATCACAAACTCTTCTGCATGGACAAGTCCCGGTTTGAGGGCTCAGGTATTGAGGTTGAGGGTTCTGTTGCTGAATTGGTTGATGAATCAGATATTCTTGTTGACTGTGCACCAAAGAAGTATGGTCAGGAGAATAAGGATAAATTTTATGTTCCTGCGGGGAAGCCTGCTATTTTTCAAGGGGCCGAAAAGGCAACCATATCCATGTCATTTAATGCCAACGCCAACTATGAGGAAGCCATGGGCCAAAAATTCTTGCGTGTGGTGAGCTGTAACACCACCGGCCTATCCCGGCTTCTTCACTTGGTACAGAGCAAGTTTGGCATTAAGCTCTGCAATGCAACCCTGATTCGTCGTGCGGCGGATCCGAAGGAGTATAAGAAGGGGCCCATTGATGCCATAGTTCCTGACCCAATTGGAATTTCGCACCACGCCCCTGACGTAAAGACTGTAATGGATGTAAATTTATTTACAACAGCTTGGAAGGTACCTTCCACCATCATGCATACCCATGACTTGTATATTGAAACTGAGAAGCAGTTGACTGAAGGTGATTTGATTCAAGCTATTATGGATGAGCCACGCATTTTACTAGCAGACCCTGCGCTTGGTTTCAAATCAACTGCACAAATAGTGGATTTTGCACGTGACTTTCGCGTTCGCTCCGACATTTTTGAGAGTGTGGTTTTCAAGGGCTTTACAGTGGATGGCAATAAAATATACCTTTCTCAAGCCATCCACCAAGAGTCCATTGTGGTGCCTGACAACATTGATGCTATTCGTGCAATTTATGAGGTACCTAAGGATGAGAGTGTTCCTGTCACTGACCGGACTCTTGAGATTGGTAAGAGGCAGATGTGCATCTGTTAAAAGCATGGGCGCTCCCTCTTTACATGAACCTAGAAGCCCAGTTAGCCAAGCTGCAGACAGTTCTCAAGGTTGTTGAGAGCCTTGATACTGGGGCAAGTGTTAAGCAAATTATGACCCTCTCCCAAGCCTATGCCAATGATGCAGTGCATTTTATGGAGAAAGGGGAGCGTGAGGATGCCATTGAAGCCTTTGGAATTGCATGGGCGTACCTTGATGCACTACTTCATTTGGGAAAAATTAAGGTTCCTGAGCAATTTTTGGCTTGGTTCACGGTTGAATAGTTTATTTATTCCATATGTGTACCTCCGTTATGGCAACCCACTTAGGAAAAGATTCAACTCAAATGCGAAAGTTCATACTGGAGCAAGGGAAGGCAGTTAAGACAACTTTGGAAGACAATAGGGAGAAGGTGGCTGCCCTTCGCTTCCTCGAATTTAATCACATCATTCTTACGGGCTGTGGGGATAAATTTTCAATTCCCCTCTCCTGTCAATACTTGTACAAGGCCTTTGGAGATAAACCTCTTGAAGTAATTCACTCTCGAACTATGGCAGACTATCCCCCCAAAGCTTTGGGGCCCGAGACTCTTGTAATTTTTCTAACTCAGTCCGGCAAGACCAAGGACACCATGGATGCCATGGAGCTGGCCATTGAAAAGGGTTGCAAATTAATTGCAATAACTAACCTTCAAGCAGACCCCAATAACATTGGCGAGGGGATTTGGAAAATTGCAGATCATAAGGGTATTGTTCTTGCTACTTCGACTACTATGTATCCAGAAAAACCCACCCCTTCAACTCAAACCTTCCACAGTTCAATGATTTTACTACTGATGATTCTGTCAGAACTGGCAAAGCAGGACATCTCGAAGGAAGTGGAAAGAATTGCTCTCTTAATTGATGAACTGACTATTAATTGTGAGGATAAGTGGAAGAAAGAGGCCAAAACTTTTGACAAAATGTTGCCCGCTTATTTCATGGGGGATGGCCCTCGATTTGGGATGGCCTACAAGGCAGCCATGATAATGACTATGGAAGCAGTGAAGGAAGATTCAGCAGCAGTAATGACTGAAGAATTCCTCCACTCTTCAATTGAAACCCTAGAAAAGGCGAATAAACGTAAACAAGGTTTAGTCCTTTTCATGCCCCCCACCTATGCACCCATACGGGAGCACGCGGAAAAGGTGGCCAAACTATGGGGGAAAAAGGCCAAACTCCTCAAAATCGAACCCGTCAAGGTTTCTTCAGACCCCGTCTTGGACGACCTGTTGAGTCCCATCACACAGATGATTGCCATTGAATGGCTCACTTATTGGGTGGCCAGATTCAGGGGGACGGACCCTGGGAAGACGGATATGGTGAAGAAGGTCAGAAGTGAGGGATTTTAACTCATTTAGAAGCCAAGTTCAGTTAGTGGTTTGCGTTTACAGGTTT
Organism: Candidatus Altarchaeota archaeon; assembly: GCA_018221005.1. Taxonomy (GTDB): domain Archaea; phylum SpSt-1190; class SpSt-1190; order SpSt-1190; family SpSt-1190; genus JAAOXW01. Next base: position 27,850 of record JAAOXW010000015.1, on the reverse strand, counting down.
CGTCTAACTTAAGTTTGTCTAAGGTTATTACATGGGTAGCAGAACCCCTAAGTTCTGCGGCAAGGCTATTCCTAAAACAAGCAACCTCAACATCGATATCCAACTTTTTGATTTCAGATACAACGTATGTAAAATCATTGTCTCCAGAAACAAGTATAATAGTTCCACACTTGCCACTAATTGCTGCAGCAAACATATCTGTCGCAATCATGACATCAACTTTTTTCTCAACAGCAACCTTTGAATATTTTTCACAGGCAAAACAAAATTTAGTTTTTCTGGATATTTTTCCAAGTTTAACTTTAAATTTTGGAAGGGATTTTACGTACTCAATAAATCTTCTATGAATTTCTGCAGCTTCCGTACCTGCAGGCACTTTTGGCGCATTGTAGTAGTTAACCTCCTTGAGCTTTCTTTTATTTGTTAACATTTCTACAAATTTAGAAAGATTAAGCTTTTTCATTTTCAGTCCCCTTTTGAGAGAATGATACAAGTTGCTTCCGTCAATAAATATTATCACTTCGTCTGAGGACATTGAAGTACAACACACACATAATTAAATTAATTATTGAAAATAGGGCCTGAGAATGGCCCGAAGGCCACCTCAGGGATTTTATGTAATGGTGGGACGTGGAAGGTTAATAAACTTTTTTGTCCAGAGATCCCTGTTTATGCCTTGCTAATCTCAGTTATACCCCGGTTATACATGGTTAATCCCAGTTTAGGCCAGTTAGTCCCAGTTATACGTGGTTAATCTCAGTTATGCCCATGTTATACCTGATTAATCCCAGTTTAAGCACAATGGATAAGTTCAGGAGCTATCAATAAACCCCTTTTTGCAAACCCCAACTTCTTACGAATAGCATTAATACTTCTACCCCTGATTGACCTCTGGAGTTCTACCCCTTTTGTTCTCTACCTCTCGATAGTAATAGTTTTATAGTATACACGCCCTCATACTGAAGTGCCCACGTTTATCAAAATGCCAAAAGGTACTAAGCGACCCACCTACTTCATTGCCGAAGAGCAAGGGGTTGATTCAGAAGATGTACCTGCGCTTCATTTACACAAAGCCTTCCTTCCTGCTTCTGCAAGGGCGATGCCTCAGGGTTTTTACTGCAATGAAATTGAGGACAAACTCGAAATGAGTCTGGTATATTATTTTATGGACATTGAGGATTTTATAACTTTGAAAGAGACCATTGTTTCACACACCACTTTGCCTGATTTTGAAAGACTTTCTGAGAGCTTGGATGGTGTGACTGATTATAACATATTGAAATCTAATTTACCAATACCGGACGCCAGAAAAGTTCTTAGGGATTTGGTTCAAGCACAATCACATAATGAAATTTATGATATTCTTGATGGACAGGGAAGCGCCCGCGGAAAAACTCATGACATCTCCTCTTTAAAATTTCCAGTAAAGACTTTATTTACCGCTGAATTTGATGGCTACGATATGAAGATAGCCCCAAGCAGAAATATGCCTGAGTGGACAAGGGAATGCCACTTGGACGACCTACAACAAAGTGAAATATATGATTACTACTTGAAGCCCGCCTTGCGGGCCTATCCATATTTGGGACGTAATCAATCAGGAGTTGTTGTTGGCTTTAGGGAGAGGGAGATTACGCCAGAACCAAAGGACCTATTGGATAGGTTCAATCTTGCGACGGTTTATGTTGGGGTGGTTCCAACTCCAAATGGGTTTAACTTCGGTGTTTACGAGCTTTCTGAGGGAAGATTCACCCCTCACTTGGGCTCAGAATTCAAGAAATTACTGAAACGTAAAAAAATATAAGGGACTTATGTGTGGGATATACATGACAAAGGAGCTTTCAAGCGGCGAGTATGCTGAAAAACCAGGTAGCTACTGTGCCTTTGCAAACGACATTAATTCCATTAACATTCTGGACGATGGACTCGTAAATGTTGTGAAAAGAAATGGGGAAGTTGAGGCCAAGCCTTATGCACACCCCGATCTTGAAATTTCTGATAAGTGTTACGAGGCTATGAACGCCCCAAAAGTTATTGAATACAAGGAATAAGGCCTTCTTTGCCCTTCCTAAGTCGGGAAAATATTATAAGTTGAACTTGTGTGAGCTTGTATGTCGGTAACTACACAGACGCACAGGGCAACTACTCGACCCGGTGAGACTGCACAATATTCTGATTTTTACTTTGCCAACCTTTTTTGGAGGAACATTGATCCTGCAATTGCAGCACATTTCAAACAAGAAGAGCTTGATTTCGATGAAGGAATTCTCATGGACCCCATAGAAAATAAGTGGTCTGGACGCCCCGAAGGGCGTTTGGTTGGCGAGTTGAAAAATAAAGATTATCGACTTTCATTGAAAGACTCAAGGGCTGAGACTGCAGAAGTTCTTGAAAAAGACGCATATGTGCTCAACTTCCAGCTTTTGGATGATAAGTTAGTTGGGAAACTTAATCACTCTCTCACCGAAGGCGAAGGTCAGAGACAGAAACTAAAGAGCGACATAAACACATATTTCCAGACACTTAGGACCAAAAATAAGAAAATTCTTTCTGAGTGGATTGATACTCCTGAAAAGAGGGGGGCCAAAAGAAAAGCCCGCAAGAAGATGAGGGGGCAAATCAGTAAGCTCAAAGGGGAGATTCAAGACTTCAATAAAAAATTGAGAAAGGACTTTTTGAAAAGTTATAAGACAACTAAAAAAGTTCAGGATAAAATATTTTCTCTTGAAAAAGCCGCAAGAACTGATGTTTACACTTTACTTAATGATGAATTTAGAGCTGCTGTGAATGCAGGTAGAACTCCCGATGTGATTTTTTCATATGAAAGCGATGCAGCAGGAATTCTTGCGAATTCAGTCCTTGGAACTATGCAGAGTGAAATCGACCAACTGACTAACTATGGTGAGATTCCTCTTGGTAATAAGAAACTCATGGTTAAAGCGCTTGAGAAAGAAAAGAAAGTCAAATGGAAGGCAGTTGTTCCCGCAGTTATTTTTGGACTGGGTGCAGCAGCCGTTGCATGGTGGGTCACTTGGAGACGAATGATGTTGGCTCAAGGTGTATATGATGGTGCCCAGGCGGAAGTTCAAAGAGTCCAAGGTATTATGGATTTAGCCGAACAAGAATTAGGTGATGAATATTCGGGTACTGGGGGCAGACTCCGACTACTCGCAGAAATTAGTGCCGGAAGGCACGAAGACCTAGTGGCGCAATATGATACTTACATGGCAGAATTCATGGCGGTTGCTGATATTGATGGAGATGGCCTGATTGATTATGAAGAAGACTGGGATTTGGATAACGATGGTGAAATAGACATGGATCCAGACACTTTAAACACCCTCGATCCGGATGCGCCCGTAAATGAAGAAGCGCTTTCAAGATACTTATTTGAAGATATGGGCATTACGACCGATCCGTTAATAAATGAGAAATATGGTGACTGGCTCGTAGCACACGCCAAATATGAAGCCGCAATGGAAATCATGGACACTATTGACAATCTCTTCATTGATAGTGATGGCGATGGAAAAGCAGACTACAAATTAAAGAAAGTTGATGGTGAGTGGGTTCCTGACACCGAAAATGGCGATTGGGATTTGGATAATGACGGAGTTACTGACATTACCTTTGTTGAAGACGGTGATGGTAAGGTGATTTGGCAGATTAATGACCAAGACTCAATGGCAATGTACACCACTTACTCTGATGAAGTTCAAACTGCCTTTGAACAAGTTCAAGCAGACCTTCAGGGTACATATGTGACTTGGAATGAGTTGGGGCTCGAAAAAATGGATATGGATGGTGATGGCTTACTGGATTATATTGAAGACTGGGATTTGGATAACGATGGTGAAATAGACATGGATCCAGACACTTTAAACACCCTCGATCCGGATGCGCCAGTGAATGAATATGCTCTTGCAAGATATCTTTATGAGGACATGGGCATTACGAGCGATGAGTACATCAACAGATATTATGCACAATACGAGGCGGCCCTTGAGCAATACAATCTCGCTAATGATTTCAACATTGAAAGCCAGAATGTTGTGAATGATTTGTCTGAAATTGCAACCTACCAGCAAGTTCTCGCAGGTCATTTGAATGAAATACAAAGATTACACGGCCTCCAGAAAGAGTACCAACTAGACTTGTCAGAAGCAATGGCCGAGGTTCCCGTGGCAGAAAAAGCACTTAATGCCGCCACACAGCTCACAAAGGGGGCGTACGCCTTCTTTGCAGTAGGTCCGGCAATGACAGCTTACGCTGCAAACAGGGTTGCTTCTTCTTTCAAATCAATTAAATATTTACCTTACTTGATTGAGAGTAAAGGAAGATTCCAGACAGCCCAGATTTCAACCTAGAGTAAAGTAAAAATACCGCCGAAGCTTAGATTTTATGTGAAAAGGCAAGCTGTGTTCTCCGTTTTGTTTTTAGTGTTCTTTTTTGGTTTGTTTACGGAAATTGGTTTCTCTTTTGATTGTTTTCCTAAAACTGGCTATTACTGTGCAGATGAGTGCGATTCCGAGGATTGTTCTATCGATTGTGCCCCAAGCGTAATTTATGACGATGACAGAATTTCAATGACTTGTACGGATACTGCGGGAGGTCCCGTTTGTGAGTCTCAAAACGAAGCCACGTTTATTGGTGAGCTTTGGGCTGCTGGCCCTTACTTTTGTTTTGATTCCGTTTGGGCAACCTGTTCAGGTTCAAGAAGTTTTCACACCGGAAAATATGCATGTGCGAGCGGAACACTTTACAGTTGTGGTGTTGCTGACAAAGGAACTCAAAAAGGGGACTGTGATTCCGTTACCGCAGATGTAAAGCTCTACTGTTACTCCGGCGCTTGGGTATCTGCAGATAATGTTCATGAAAGTTGTCCCGCTGCCTGCGTCGACGAAGGAAAAACGTGGACAGGAACTGCGTGTTGTGACGATACTACGGACTATTATTTGGAAGATGGCGTTTACAACTCAATATACTATGGTTGCAATTCAGGCCAACCAAAGCCTTGCACTTATTCATTATATACTTGCAGTGAAATGACTATTGATTTGGGTACTGATGAAGGGACGTACTACTGTTCATCCTCTGGATGGGCTTCTTCCTCTAATGCATGTAGTGATTGTGCCGAAGATGCGGGAAGTGTTTGTGAGGATTGCACTGACCAAACTTTAGGTGATAAAGGTATCAAATATTTTGGAACTGATGCTTGTTGTGGTAATGCCGCAAGTGAATATTGGTTGAGCAGAGCCTGTTCTGGCGGTTGCTCTCCTGATTCTAATGACGACGCTTGTTGTGCTGGAAGTGATGATTGTGTATATAGCAGCACTTGTTATGGCGACCAAAGCTGCGAAAATTTTGGAGATGATTTGTTTTGCAATTCTGGCTCTTGGACCGCCAATTCAGATTTAAGTCCAACGGCATGCACATGCCTTAGCACAGGTGAATGGTTGGCCAGCACCATAAATTGTTGCAATTCAGATGAAAGTGGGGTTGTTGATGGTAGTTTTTGTTGTGATTTGGGAACCATAAAAGAATGTACTTCCGGACTTGAACTTATTGGGGGTGCGAAGACCTGTGGCGGTTACACTTGTGTGGATGGTGTATGGGAAGCGACAGGAGGTCTTGGAACAGAATGCTTTTGTGATGGAATTCCTGGTTGTAGTTCCGACTCTGAGTATTGTGAGCTTCAAGGCAAAACATCGGCTTGTGTTTATGGGGACCTGTGCTACGATGGCAATGATGACGTCACGGTCAGCGGCATAACTTACGTTTGTAAGATTGGAGATTCTGTAACTTGCGGTGAGTGGCTTTTGAAAAACGGAGAGGATTGCACTCAAGACTTAAATTGCTACAGTGAAAAATGTGTGGCTGAACTGAATTACAATAATTATGTCTGCTCAGATCCCAACTATTGTCCAGATGGTGTCAGCACCCATTACAAAGGAAGTTGGGGCTGCCATGGCAACGGCGAAAAAACTCAATGTGTGTATAGCACAACATATGGAAGATCTCAGTGGGATACTGCGAACGAGGTGACATGCTCAAGTTCCTCAGAAGTGGGAGACATTGGAAATCAACCCTTTAGGGCGGGCAAGGTTATTGAAGCATCTGGGAAATGCACCGCTGGTGTTTGTGATTCCGAAATAGAATTCAAGGATACTTGCGTTTCACCAACGCAACTTACAGAATATTACTTATCTGGCGAAACCAAAGTTTCAGCTACACATTCTACTTCTTCTTATCAGAGCTGCTTCAATGGGAACAACTACAACACATCTAAATGTGTCACTTATCTTACACGTGGCAAGTTGGTCTGGGAGCCCCACAGTTTGGATTCTGGGGAGGATTATTGCACTGGTTGCAGTAAGTCATGGATAAACAATGGCTGCTGTGAAACCGGAGATGACATTACTCCCTATCTTAATGGCGAGCCCACAGGAGCTGCCTGTGAGAATGGAGTACCAAAAACCTGTTCAGGAACTTCCTGTTCATCAACCATAAATGTTGAAGCCGAAACCTACTACTGCCTCAGCTCCATCTGGACACCCCAAACCCTCTCCATAGACAGTTGTCAGGGTGCTTGCGAAGCCGAAGCATACGATTGGAACGGTGCTTGCTGTTACTCTGCTAATGAAGGTTTGGATGGAAATGAACTATGCCACAATAATATCTGGTACTCTGCCACCGGCAATAAAGGCACATACTTCAATGAATACTTGAGTGATGACGCTATTTGGAACGTTTGCACAACACCGGACACCTACTTAGTCCTTAACATAAATGGAGATGATACCAAATTCATCTGCAACGGTGAAGTTTGGGAAGATGAGGAGTGTGCAGCCCAAGGGGATACCTCAAGAACTATGTGTGAAGAAGTCTGTGGCAAGGACTGGGTAGGTGAAACTGACCTCACAACCTGCTGTGGAAATAACGCAGAGGACGAATTTGAAATTAATGGCACTTATGCTTGTGCAGACGGCGGAGCACAAATGTGCACAATCGCTTGTGATTCTTTAGATATTGGGGCAACTACTTACTACTGCCACCAAGACAACTGGCAGGACAATTCCCTCTTTGTTGGAAGCACCCTCGTTCAAGGCCCTGCGGAGTCGAGTGGTTGCTGTAACTATGGACAATGCTGGGATGCGGGATGTTTTGATTCTGGTCTTCAAGAAGGAACTATTTGTTCACAAGGCACTTGGGTGGAGTGTACTACAGACAATCTATGTCAATCAATGACCGTTGCAGGTCAAGTCTATTACTGCACTGACAATGGGTGGGCAATCGAGAGTGAAACCTTTTGCGATATCATGTCCGGTGCCTGCTCTGAAGGAGTTTGTAAGAAGTGTGGACTTGATTATAATTTTGGTGAGGACGTGGAGGGTTTGATGTGTACCTCCGCAGGAATTTTTAGTGGAACGTGCATGAGTGATGATGATTGTGTTGCAAGCAATGACTGTACCCAAGGTGTATGCGATGGTGGACAATGCGCCCAAGCTAATTTGGCGTGTGGAACTACTTGCCCAACAGGCTTCTGTTCTGGGGCGGGACTCTGCTCCCCCCCACTTGCAAGCGGACAAGTTTGTGCTTGTGGCGAATTATGCAGTTCAGGCCTTTATTGTGATGATACAACCAGTGTTTGCAAAACTCCAGAAAGTTGCGGGGATGGTGTTTGCCAAGTTGGAGAGTGTTCCGCATGCACGGAGGACTGCACTCTCGATCAATGTATTGATGATGGCACATGCAGCACTCTAATTGGTGAGACTTGCCAGAACAGTGGTGACTGTTCATGTTATGGTGCATCTTGCAATCCCACAAGCCCACAATCAGATTCTCGGGGATGCTTTGCTAATGTATGTGGCAACAATGTCTGTGAAGAGGGTGAATGTTCAATTTGTCTTTCTGATTGTTCTGCAGATACTTGTTCAGACAATGGACAGTGTGATTTAGTTTTGGGAGAAACTTGTGAGAACAGCCCGAATGATTGTACTTGCAGTCTTTCAGTGAGCGAAGTTAATTTTGACGATATAAAAATTGGTCAATATGGGATTGTGACTTTCACAATCGAAAACACAGGTAACGTCCCCATGATTGTAGATTTAGATTTAATTGCAGCAGGCATTGAAACCAATTGGTTGGGGAGTAAGAGAAAGCAATTGAGCCCGGGTGAATTTGAAGATATTGAAATAAGAGCCAAGGCCAGCAGCCAAGGAACGTATAATATTAATGTTCTGGCTAGTAGCAGTCAAGCAGGTGATTTAAATGTTGGAACAATAGCCGTTGTAGTAAAATCTTCTAATTTCTTTGCGGATGCACTTGCTTTGTTTAAGGGGAGTGAGCTTTATGGGACTATCTTTGAACCCTTTGAATTTTTAGTGAGTATTGCAGGTATCTTGGGTGTGGGTTTCAGTGTATGGAAGTTATTTTTCTCAAAGGTCAAGAAGACCAATCCCTACCGAATGCCCCTGCAAGGGTATTATGGGTCTGGATATAATCGAGGTTACTACAACCGTCAGGGCGGGCAGTTTAAGGGTTACTACAGACAGTTCAAATAAACAAGCTCTCCCGCAGGAGAGTTTGATCAAAACAAACCCCTTCGGGGGTTTGACTAAAACAAGCTTTTTAAAAAAACCCTGCCCAACAACACCTGCCAGGATGGCTGAGTGGTTAAGGCGCTCGCCTCGAAAGCGAGTCCCTCTGGGATCAGGGGTTCAAATCCCCTTCCTGGCGAGCTTTTTCCACCCCGCAAGGTGCAAAAACCTCGACCAAAAAGCAAGGAGTGATAAGATGTCTAAAGAAAAAGTAATGAAAGCATTGAAGGAAGTTTTGGACCCTGAGTTAGGGGTGAACATAGTCGATTTGGGATTCATATACGAGGTTAAAGTGAAAGATAAGAAAGCACACATCAAGATGACTCTTTCAACACCAATGTGTCCGCTCAGTTCGTTAATAACGGGGGATGTGGAAAAGGAAGTGAAGAAAGCCGGATTTGAGCCCGAAGTTGAACTTGTATTTGACCCTGTATGGACACCCGACAGATTGTCTGATGATTTGAAAAAGAAGATTATGGGCGACTCACCAAAGTAAGGTGTGCCTTACCATTCTAAGAAGTTACCCTTTACGGTGACCGTTGGGTTGCCGTCCCCGTCTTCAGAACTAGAAACTTTAATGGTTGGGTTGTACTCCCACTCTATGTTTAACTCCTTGCCACAATCAACTACCCTACAACTCTTGAAGACCCCCGTTTTTGCACATACCAAAACTTTAGTCTTACCCATGCACGTATTGAGGAATCCCGTTGACATGGTCTTGGTATCCGCCCCATAACTAAAACCAATTAAAGTTGAAACTTCTGCAATCTCACTAGCATCAAGTACATCTACGGGTAAATATGGAATCCATGGGTTTGCTTCAACAACAGGGAGTCCAACAATGCACTGACTTTCAGGATAACAATCAAAAACAACACCACAGTCTGCAACCTTTAGAGTGGAATAATGTTCTGACAATTCAGGGGCTCTTGATAACAAGTCTATGGCGTTACAATCCCCCTCACCTACAACATGCTGACCTACTTCTTTCTGAAAAGTTTCCCACTCCATTGCAATGTCTTCAAGTCCATCACTTATTTCTTGTAAACTCCCCATTAGTGCAAGGAGCCCACCCGTTAGACCGTTCACACTCCAACTTCCTACTTCTTCTCGAATCATTTCAAAATCAGAAGATGTGTTTATTATTTCAAATCGTAAGTCGTCGGAAGCCTCCAACAGAGTATTTGCTTCCTCTACTGAGAGACTTCCACTATCTTTGTAGGTTTCAACTTGCTCTTCAAAGTCGATAAATAAATTGTATACTAAATCTCTGGAAACGTAGTCTCCGCGTCTCAGGGGAAAAATATCCTCATTCTTCAAGGAATTTACAGTGTTTGCGGAGGAATAGTATCTTAGGTTTTTTAGTAAGCTAATCATCTCAGTTCTATTGGCTGCCGCATACTCATTGTATTTTATACTTATATTCGCAGCCCTGCCCGAGAAAGGCTTGAATGCCTCAAAATCACTAATGTTGAACAAAGAAACAACTAGTGGATATATCTGAACCCCAACGTGCGGGCCTTTCAGAACATTTACAATCATACTTAGGTCTTCGAGAGTGGGAAGTGCTAAGTTTACAAGGGGGAGGAAGTCCATATTATAGATTAAGAATTGGGTTGCATGAACAATGGGTCTTTCCACACGCCGAGTGGCCACAACCGCTCTTTTTGGTGCTCTTGATACCACTCGAATCTTATTTATTATATTACCTGAGAAATAAACCCCATCTCGCACAAGATATTTTGTGAATGAAACACCTTTCATTACACTATTGGCATCTTCAAGGGTTTCGAGTAAATTAAGGACATCTTTTACATTTTCATGGTATTGTGCCATCTCGATTACTTTCATATCATCACTCAGCATAGGGCTGTCAAGTATTAATCTCATTTCTTCTCCCGAGTCCACCAAGTCATCCCCAATTTTTCCCGCCTCACCACCTTTTGCAGACAGTTTTCTACCATTTTGTATTAATTCATCGGAGGCACCTGAGGATGCACTGAGGGCTTTTTTTATTGCTTGGGTTGCGTCGCCACCCGAGTCAATAACATTTAGGGCAGTTGTAGTAGCTTCTGCAGAATCATCAATTCCACCGCGACGAAATGAACTTGCAAGATCTGCAACATCTGCCGCCAACCATATCGCACCCACCGTAGTCCGCGCCGCAACATCATCACAACGCGAAATTTGGTACTGACTCCTCACTGGGGGTGAGGGAATATTTTTTTCTACAAAAACATCTGCACAAACATTTTCAATTGTAGTTGCGGCAGCATGGGCCGCACTATCTATGAACATTTCAGGAGAAGTAAACACTTGTGATATCTTTAGACCTACTATTGTTGAGAAAAATGAGAAGAACATCAAGTAGACGGGAAGCATGTAGTGTATAGTAGATCTGCCCACAGAAGGATACGTAGCGGGCTTAGTTATGTTTTTTGCGAGCACGACCTTAACGAAGCAACTTCTCCTGCGGGAGAGTTGCCACGGTGGCTATCACTCGTCCCGCAAGACTCGTGATAGCCAGCTAAGACTTACATACTTTTTGATCGGGCCAGGCGGGATTTGAACCCGCGACTTACAGCTTAGAAGGCTGCCGCCCTTCCAGGCTAGGCTACTGGCCCATCAGTTTTATCTATATTTTTTGGCTTAAATGCCTTGTCTAAAGATTAATGTGCCGGAGCTCTGCAAATTTCTTGGTCAAACCCTTCTCCGTTGCAATACTCCTTAGTATCATATTCAGTACAATTGGTGCTCGAAAGTAAAACGACTGTGGTGATTTTTCTGTGTGTAACATTCTCCCGTCCGGGTCTGCGCCACCCAAAACAAGGTTGGCATCACACTCACGCACCCACTTAGCCCCCTTTCCCGTGATGGCAACTACTGCGGGAGAGACTTCCTTTTTCCCCAATTTAGTGCGCATTTTCTCTCTTATTTTTTGCACCAAACTGGCATATGCCTTGTCTGCCGAGCCCGAGACGATGAGTGCGAGTTCATGGTGGTCGAGGGGGGCTGAGGTTGGGCTGGTTGCCAGACGACAATTCATATGGTAGTGGCTGGCTCTATTAGCTATCATGCCCGAAACCGAATTGCTAGTTCCCCTGCTCACAATCAAAATTCCACTGTTCCAGTAAATTTTCAGCCAATTTTTTAGCTCAACAATATCATCTATGTTTTCCATCATCCACTTTCGAAAGTCTTCAATCTCCTTTGCAGGTAAGAGTTTGAGTCCGCGTATGTCTTTGGCCAGAAGGTATTGTAAGAAGAGTGACCTTTCTTCGGGGAGGTCTCCCATGGTGGGCTCTTCTGTGGTCACAACTTGTCTTTCAAAATAAGTGCCCTTTTCACTTTGTGCCCGTTGTGGCAAGTACATGTTAATGTCTGACAATTTTGCTAGAGGTGAGTTGATGTAGGAAGTGAAGCAAACTATTTTTGCACCCAGTTCTTTCAATTCCTCCGCAAGTCTAATCATCTCTTCAGTAGTTCCGCTACTAGAAATTAGAATTGCAGTCGTCTTATTTTTGGCCAAGTCCTTATCCAAAGGCAAGCCAACATCACTGTAGAAGAACGCATTGGTCCTTGAAGTTTTCAGCATTCTTGCACCGATTTGCGCTGCAAAACCAGACCTTCCCTTCCCCCCGGTAATTATTATACTGGATTTTTGAAGGAGCTCACTAACTTCCTTTAACTTTTTCTCCTCAACCTTACTTATTGAAAGGTTCTTGAGGTACTTGGCTACACTCGTAGGTTTATGCATCTCTAATTCACCCGTGCTAGTTTAACTCTCTGGGTTCCTAGAACTTCCAAAGATTAATGGCTTCAACGACTGCGAAAACACCAATAATCACAAGACCCAAAACATCCAGCAAGATGGCGAGGAAGCTAAAGAGCCCTGCAAACATTATGCCCCAACCTTCTCCGGCATAAGGTGCGAAGGCATTTGCCAACCCATACATGAACAATCCCGACAAGGTAAGTAAAACACCAACACCCATTTTGTTGGCATCAATTCTCGGGAATTTGGCCATCTGCCAGAGCCATAGGAATACAGGCACAATCAAATACGGCGTATTCACAATTGAAGTGACGAAATCACTCATGTCTAAAAACCACACTCCCCGTATTTATCCTCTGCGACCGCCGGGGTTGAAGCAAAATAAACATTTTGCATGGTGGCGATGCTCTGCAGAGCATCGCAATTTTGGTCGAGCTTTTTCTAAAAGCTCGTGCGACCGCCGGGAGTTGAACCCGGGTCGCAAGCTTGGGAAGCTCAAATGCTAACCACTACACCACGGTCGCACAACTGAAATCAGTTGACACTTGGCGCTGGTTTTTGCGCCGCAGCGCATTCACCAGCGCGCGTAGTTAATACCCTGGACTAATTTAAAAATCATTTGAACCTTGCCCAAAGCTCCTCAACCTTGTGTTCCCTCTTTGGAAACTCCTCATGCCAAACTTTGACACCCACTTTCTCCTCTAAAGTTGGATATTGTGTTTCATAGAAAACACCAACCGGAATTCGAGTAGCATCGTCCTTAGTATAATTCCAACCTCTTGCCGTTTTTACTGCGTTTTCCAAGTCTGAAGGCTCAATCCTGAACATTTTATCTTTTACAAAATCACGCACGTCCTTGAAAGTAATACAGGGTTGTAAAATTTCTACAACTGACGCACCCTTATGTTTCATGGCCCGTTTGAGGGTTTCTGAAAGATTGGGTAAGTCCAAAGCATATTCTCGGGCTACAAAAGTTGCACCGGACTCCAGTGCAAGCGTGATTGGGTTTATTGGGCGGAAAGGACTGCCATGAGGTGTGCTCTTGGTTACTGCGCCCGGCTCTGTCGTTGGAGTAACTTGTCCTGTTGTCAATGCAAAAATTTGATTATTGTGAATAATGTAGGTTGCATCTAAATTGTATCGACAGAAGTGAATGAAGTGTGACATTCCTTCTGCAAAGGCATCCCCGTCCCCAGAGAAACCAAGCACCTTTAGGTTTGGGTTGGCCAATTTAAGTCCCGCCATGACTGGAGGAACTCTTCCATGTAAGCCGTAGAAACCACTCAAATTTAGATAGTCGTAGATTTTAGCATGACACCCAATTCCTGCGACAGTTGTGAATTGTTCTTTGGTGAATACACCTTCATTCACTAACTCTGTAACTGCTTTTTTCACCCCAGCCATTAACATAAAATTGGTACATCCGGGGCACCAGGTGTTCGGAACTTTAGTTGTTAGTTCTGTTACGTTCATTTTATCACCCTCCTCATTTTAGAAACAATCTCATGACTCGTGAATGGACGAGTATCATACTTAGTAATTTTGTGATCAACCACTGTTCCCGTAAACTCTCGCAACATATTTGCAATTGCACAAGTTACTGAAACTTCAATTGCAGTTACACTCTTTACCCCTTTCAGTGCCGCTTCAACTTCTTTAGCAGGGAAAGGCCTCAAGTACGAAATCTGCACGAATTTCACATCCTTGAGGTGTTTTAAGGCGTCAATTATGGCACCCTTAGTTGAACCCCAAGAAACAATGGCGTGCTTTCCTTCCCCATAAACTGTAACTGGTTCAAGTTTACTTACCGCTTTTTCAAGAGTTCTCGCCTTTCGAATCCGCTTCTCAACCATCTTGATAATACTTGGTTCGTCTTCAACTGTCATACCCGCTTCATCATGCTCATAGCTTGTTGCTCTTAGCACCCCCTTCTTTCCGGGAACTGCCCGTGGACTCACACCATCACTGGTGATTGCATAATTTTTGTGATTTGCCGTAGCACCCACCAAAAATCTTTCAGGAGTTACTCTTGGCACTGGTAGTGATGCGTGAGTATAGTTGCTTTCACTTATGTGTTTGTCTCCAATTAGCAAACTCAGCACCCCAAATTTATTAGTAAGATAAAAGGCTTCAACTGTTCTTTCATATGCTTCCCTCGCATCTCCGGGAACAATTGCCGCTCGCGAAAATTCACCGTGTCCAATATTTAATGCAAAGTTAATGTCTCCCTGCCCCGTATAAGTTGGTACACCTGTTGCTGGTCCTGCTCTCATGGATAAATATGCAACGAGGGGAAGTTCACTCATGCCTTGTAAACTCATAGCTTCACCCATTAGTGCAAGTCCACCGCCGCTCGTTCCTATCATCACAGTTGAGCCCCCAAAACTGGCTCCAAGTGCCCCATTAGCCACTGCAAGCTCGTTTTCTAATTGAACCGTTTTGTAATTGAAGTCATTTTCCAATTCGGCAAGAATGTGAAGAACTGGTGTGGCGGGTGTCATTGGGTATGCAATGTACAAATCTAGACCTGATGCAATCGCACCCATACTAATTGCCCAGCTACCGCTCACAAAATAATTAGCATCTTTACCTTGAAGTTCAGAGAACTTACTTATCTTGCCATCATAAGCTTGAAAACCCTCCCACGCAACTTTTCGATTGATGTCTGCGTGCTTTCCATAGTCAGCCATGGCATCCATTAAAGGTTGAGTGTCGTGTTGCATTGCTTTGTAGAGTGCACCCAACATTGCGGCATTGGCTGCAATTTTTGGAGCACCTGCCTTTTGGACAATAGTATCTAAATCAACTTTCAAATCGCCCCCCTTAATTTTTGAATCAGTAATTGAAAGTTTACTCTTACTTTTGTGTTCATCAAAGGCCTGTTGACTCAGGAATACTGCATAATCGGCTTTCCATTCATGGCTTGCAACGGGATCAATCCCAATTTTCAAGATATTGAAATTTAGACCCCCCCTAATTAAACTTGGATAATCTCGATAGTTGAAGACAAAGTATCCCCGTCTGGTAAAACTCTTGGCTAACACTTCTGCTGATTTAGCAATTCCCTGTCCGGCGCCCCCGGCAATTAATATGACCTTTTCCACTTAAAGTCCACGTTTACCTGTTATTTATTACTTCTTCTTGGCGTCTGTAACTTTAAGTACATGCCAGCCAAACTCTGTTTTTATAATGCCTATTTCACCCGGTTTATGTGTGAAACAGAACTTTTCAAACTCCCGCACCATCTGTTGCCTCTTAAAAAAGCCTAAATCGCCCCCTTTCTTCCCCGATGGGCATTTTGAACGTCCCTGTGCGAGGTTGACAAAATTTTCTCCTCCCTGTATTTTTTCAAGGAGTTCTTTAGCTTCTGCCTCTGTGCTAACTAAGATGTGGCTTGCTCTTACTTGATTAGGTCCCATGGGACCTTAATTCCGTGTCAATATTAAAGCTTGGGCCTTTTCTGGTGCGTCTATTCGTCATCATCACACTTTTCAGAATCCCCGTTGTTCCCTTTGTGATTCCATTTCCATTCTTTGTGGTCCCCTTTCCACTTGTTGAACTTGCCCTTCCACTCAAAGTCATACTTTTTGGCCCACCCCTTTTTATGGGTCCAAGCATTCATGATGCTCCGTGTGCATCCAAAGGACATCATACCTTTATTTTTTCCGGGCATGTACTCTAAGATTTGTTCACAACTGCAACCCAAGGTATCCTCAAAACTGTACTTGCTGTCAATGATGGACGCTTTCTTTTTCTTTCGAGTTTCAAAGATGCCGTCGTTATCAACATCTGCAAAGCGTTTATTGAGTAGTCGTTTCCATGCAGCGCCTTCTGTTTCAGTTCCGGGGCACTTGTCTTCACAATTATTAATGCCGTCGCCATCTTCATCATCACTACACTCATCACACTCTTCATCCACAGTTCCATCACAATCATTGTCTACTCCATCACAACTTTCAGTTGCACCTGGGTTGATGGTTGAATTAGTATCATTACAATCCCCACAAATTCCCGTATAACTGTCTTCGTCCGCATCAATTCCGTCCACCTTCCCATCACAGTTGTTGTCTATTCCATCACAAGTTTCAGTTGCATTTGGGTTTATGGTTGAATTATTGTCGTTACAATCCACCGTTTCATCATAACCGTCCTCGTCTGCATCTACTGGTGCAGAATCCCATCCTGTCATTGTTGCCCATGGTAAATTGTCTAGTCCGCCCGAAAACGTGTAGGGCGAATCCACAAAGCCGTTAGCGTCAGTATCTGGAGAATTCCAGTCACTAAAATAATTTCCCCCAACGGGTGCAGCCAAGTTATAGGTATTGCTGGCATAACCACTGTAAATAATTTGATTGGTATTTCCTAAGAAATCATTATTGTAAACTACATTATCTGCAGCACCATTCAAGTAAAGCCCATAGGTGTTGCTTGCAAGTGTGTTGCGGTATACTCGGTTAAATGAAGAAGACCAAAAATAGATACCGTAGTTATTGCTTGAAACATTATTCTCAAAAATTAAATTGTCGTTTGCAGAACTAAGACTAATTCCCGTACCACAATTTACGATTTCATTCCCAGTAATATTATTGTAATTCCCATTTAGAAAAATTCCATTGGTTGCGCCACTGACTTTGAGATTTTTCACAACAATACCTGTTACTCTGCTTGCAGACACCCCAGCTGAGCTTCCAGTCACACTGTGACCATTTCCATCAAGTACAATGCCACTACTACCAATTTGAATTTGTTCTGTTACATCTGTGTTGAGCGTGCACGTCTTGGTTCCCGCATTCCACGTACCAATAGTTGTGCAAGCTCCCCCCGTTACGTCATCTACAATAGAATAAGCTGCCCATGCAGGAACTGAGAATAAAAGTCCAACGAAAAGAAACGCCATTATTTTTGAAGTTACATCCACCATACAATCAGACAAGAAGTAACATAAATGCGTTTCCCCGACTTTAGAAGTTGGTGCCTTTTTGAGGGATGGCGTGCTTAATGATTTCTAGATTGCAGGACTTGTGCTCTTTACACCAAGCGACACACCGCCCTGCAAGGGCCTTTTCCTTGTATTTGAGCCCGCACTCTTCACAGGTAAAAACCATGGAAGCGCCCCCTCATTCAAGGATTCCTGACAGAAGTGGGGTGAGTCCAAACATTTCAGAAGGCATACTCAATTTCACAAATCCACCCCTTGTTCGAAGGGTCGTGTATCTTTTAGCCCACCCGCTCTGTGCAATCCAGGTTCTCATTACGCCCCTTGGGCATCCAAAGGCTGCCATAAATCTATTTCCCACGGAGAAGTGCTCTAATATTTGTTCACAGTTGCAACCTAATGTGTCCTCTAAAGTATAATCACTGTCTGTTGCGGGCGTTCTCCAACCTTTCCGAGTTTCAAAAATTCCGTCATTGTCAACATCAGCATAGTGTCGTGGAAGTAAGCGCCTCCACCCTGCGCCTTCATCTTCAGTTCCAAGACACTTATCAACGGAACAATCACTAACTCCGTCACCGTCACTATCTACTTGGTCAAGTACCCCATCGCAGTTGTTGTCAATACTATCGCAAATTTCCTCTGCACTTGGGTTAACTTCTGGATTACTGTCGTCACAATCATCCAATTCATCATAACCATCCCCGTCCGCATCTACAGCCACTGGGGGTGCCCACCCATCAATCATAGTCCAGGGTAGCTCATCTCGACCTCCAGAAAAAACATAGGCACTGTCAACAAAACCATCTCCATCTGAATCGGGTGATGTCCAGTCACTCCAGTAATTGCCTCCAATGGGGGCTGCCATATTATAGGTATTGCTCGCAAAACCTGTGTAGGTACTTTGGTTAACATTATTCACAAAATTATTATTGTATATTGAATTATCCGAGGCACTGTTTAGATACAGCCCCTCCCCATTATTACGGATAACATTTTGATATACTTTATTGAAGTCTGAAAAGAAGAAGTATATCGCAAAGTCACTGTCAGAAATACTGTTTCCCGCTATGTAGTTGTGGCGCGAACTACTGAGACTCATACCAATACCCGTATTCACAATCGTGTTTCCTGTAAAGTTGCTGTTGTGTGCATTTAGGTAAATTCCCTCTTCACTCGCGTCAATAATTATGTTCCCCCGTATGTCGCTGTAGCTTATTGCACTGAGTTTTATTCCATAGCTTACATTTGAAATTCTGAAATTTCTTATCGCAATGTGTGCTACCCCACTTGCGAAAACCCCAACGTCACTTCCGGATACACTGTGACCATTGCCATCAAGTGTAATTCCATTACTGTTGATTCGCACTTCGTCCGTTACATCCACATTAAGTGTACAGGTACTGGTGTTGTTATTCCAACTACCAATCAGTTGACAGTCCCCCCCTGTCGAATCGTCAATTATGGTTAATCTGGCCCATCCGGGAGAGTAGAGCAAAATCCCAACCATCAAGTATAACAGAACTCTGTGCGTTTTTTTCGCCATATAACTTAAGTGTAAATAAAGTAGAAATACCTTCCGGAATTTGATTTTGAGAGTTTATTGGCCCTTGCACTCGTTGTCTGTTCCACAACAACACTCTTTTATTCGTTTTTCTACGGTATCCCAATCTACAAGCTTCCAGAATGCGTCTACAAAGTCCCCGCGTCGATTTTCATAGTCAAGGTAGTATGCGTGTTCCCAGACATCCAGCACCAATAGGGGTTTTGCACCTACAATATGCATTAATTGGTGGTTGCGAACTTGCATTACCAGGGGTAGTTTATCCCTTACTGCCAGTACTGCCCATCCACTGCCTTCCACACCTTTTGCAGCCTCTGAAAACTCCTTCTTGAATTGCTCCATACTTCCGAAGTGTTGCTTCATTCTGCTTATTACTTCCTTACTGGGCGAATTGTTTTCCCTTGGCGCCCGCATATTTTCCCAGAATAAACTGTGCATCAAGTGGCCATTCATATGAAAACTGAGTTTAGTCAGGATCGATCCAAGATCAACTGACTTATCTCCTGCGCGATGTTTTTCGAGGAGTCCAAGCATACTATTAGTTCCATTCACATAACCTTGATGGTGCTTAGTGTGATGCAACTTCATTACTTTTTCAGAAATCACAGGTTCAAGAGCATTGTAGTCATACGATAATTTGGGCAAACTTACTTTTTTAATTTCGACCATGGACTATTAACAGTGTTAAGTTTATAACAGTACCCCGTTCCACTTCATTTGAGTCCATTATCAATCAATAAGATGATTTTCCCCATCATTTGGGTGGAGAGGGTTTCGTCCAAGTCACCTATCGCTTCCATGCTTACCACAATTTCTCCCGTTCTGCAAAGACTCAATTCTTGCAGTTCCGTTTCACCCACCGTTTCGTCCTGTCTGACTCCAAAACAACTATAGTGTGTTGGCAAGCCAGTTATTCCTGAATCATAGCCTGCATTTTCAGCAATTATTTTCGCAATAAAACGCTCTGCAACTAGATTGGTCTCAAAGACCATAATACTCATTCTCAACGTCTTACTCTGATTATTGGCACTCTTTTTTATTTCAACCTCGCGCATATTCACCAGCCAAGGTCTGAAACTGTCAAAAACCTTAGTTGAGTTTCGGGGGGCATAAACTGATTCCCACCCCATGGGCAAAGTGTTTACCACTTTGGTTAGCACTCCCGTTGGAGTGTATAGTTGGGCTTCAGTACACCCCGCGAGGATTACTAAGAGTCCTAAGGTCAGTGCACCAAGCCACTTTCGCACAGTGGTTCTGACCGTAGGACATAAAAATACCCTTTGATTGAGTAGCTATGGTCGAATTTTGTAAGATGTTGATTAGTGCTGTCAATAAAGAAGAAGCCAGAGCTATGGTGAAGTTACTCATTGAAAAGCATCTGGTTGCAGGCACCTTCATTGCCGAGGGGGAGTCCCACTACTGGTGGAAGGGGGAAGTTCTGTCCCGACAGGATTGTCACATCTCTGCATTTTCCCGACGGGATTTTCAGGACAAAATTCTTGAAGTAATTAAACCCATCCACAGTGATGAATGTCCAATTGTTGCAGTTGAACCCATTGAAGGCAATGCGTGTTTTATGGCGTGGCTCAAAAGAAATCTGTGAACTTATGCGTTCAGTTGCTTCCAAACGTCTGGCCTTTCAAGGTCCGCTTCTGAAAATACTTTTAGTCCATTGCCCGCAAGTGCCTTTGCAAGGTTTACCCCGTTGCCGTTCCCAACTACAACAGCAGTCGCTCCAAAATGACTCACCATTTTTACCACTTGCTCTGAGGTCCAATTACTCTTGTCTGGGCAAAATACAACTGCCTTACCAGAATCCGCAAGTTCCTTGGCCCTCTCGTTGACAATGGCCTTTTGATTGCAACCACAACCATTACCCAGTAGACAGGAGCTTACTAATATCATTGTTTTCCCTTCCTTCTAAAACAAGGTATGAACTTCGAAGTCCTTTGCTTGTACTTTTGATAAGCTTTATTTTTTTCATATTGTTTCTCGACCATTGGAACCCCAGATACAAAGAGCAGGAGGTATGTAATGGTTAGGGGCCCAATTATGGTATAGAAGCCCCCTCGGATTGAGAGTGCCATCAACCAGATACCCCACCACATACAAATTTCACCAAAGTAGTTGGGGTGTCGAGTGAGGGCCCAGAGTCCCGTTGTTAAAAGTTTGTCTTGGTTCTTTGGTTTTTTCTTGAACAGATAGAGGTGCAAATCCGAAACCGCCTGGAAAACGAAACCTACAAACCAAAGCCCCACACCAACTATATCCAACGCAGTTAGGGTGGAATCCATACTTGAGTTGACAAATATTACAGGAAGGAGTACTATGAGCATAAGACCCATCTGAACCAAGACACCCTGTGCAAGCTCTTTAACTGTCGGCTTCTTGGTCACCGTCCCTTTGGGCTGCTTATAGCTGAAGTTCCTCAGACCCTTCATTTGCAGAGCCCGGAAGAATAGGAAAATAGTCAAACGGAAACCCCAAATTAAAACAAGGGTTGTAATTAACATTTGGCGCGGCTCAAAAGTTCCGGTGCGTATAATTGTAACTAGCGCCACCAGCATGAAACCTAAACTCCACGCCATATCTATGGCCACATTATTTTTGTCCATTATCGCAATGCTAAAGAAAAGAATCATGTGGAATAATGCTAGGACTGCAACGTAGAGGAGGTTCGTCCAAAACATACCCCCATTATTACTGGGGACATTTAACCTTTTAGTCAAAAACTTTTATGGTGAGTTCATTCACTCATAGGAGGGACCTTCCGCACCAATAGTTATTCGGTACTTCCCATCCCTTGGGGCAATATCGAAACTCTCCCAATCTGCCAGGGGAACATTAGTATATGGCCCTCCATCTCTAATTTTTTGATTGTGTTTTCCTTGCTGAACCATTAGCGGACCTTCTTGGTTTTTTGTGTTCCTGTCCCGTGTATCGCTTAGACTGATATAGCCCAGGTCATCGACCTGTATGTGTAAGAATTCACCATAGGGAAGCCCGTGATTGGTTTCTGTATTGACAATCTTATTCTCAGATGGTTTGTCATCCGTATTCTTATTTCGGAGTTCGACTACTATTCCCCTGTCATCAAAGGCATCAAGGTCCACCATACTATATGCGTAAAACTCTCCAATCTGCTCACCATTAATGTCAATAGTATAGGTTCGGGGCTTCATAAGCCCGGAGAGGCATTTGGCATTTATATATTTTTACGACTCTTGAGTTACTTCACAACACCGACTAAATGCTTCTCAAAAGGGAAGTAATAGATAGCTCTATCACCGTCACTGATTCTCTCAAGTAGACCGCCCTTCTCCAAGTCTTCCAGAACCCTCTGCGCGACTGAATTTGGAATGTCAAATTCCTTGGAAACTCCCCGAACATTCTGTGGGTTGCCGCGAATAAACCTCATGACTTTGAGGTGGTCTGCAGGATAATTGACAAACTTATAAGTGATGAAGGAACGCCTGCCAAGATAATTGCTTAAGAACGCAGCAAGTGTGGCGGACGTGGCTAAGATTCCCACCCACAGTCCATAGTCTGGATTCATCGTATAATCCACACTCATGAGGGGTAAGTGAAAAGTAACTGTTCTGAAATTGATACTGTCTAAAGTCAGTGCCCCTGAGAATATACCTCCCGCAAGGGCGAGTAGCAGAAATAGGATGAGCCCAATGAACATTTGACTCCTAAGTGTATTCCATATGGCGTTTCTTTTCATAGAAATCCATGTTTCAGGAGTAATTAAGGTTTAACATACGATAGAATTTTATACCTCGGATTCAAGCCCTCTTGTGAAGTTTGCAAATACAGCCAGCACTTTCCGCCTGCTAATTTTGGCAGTTCATCTTTCACTGGCCTCGCAACTTTCTCTCACCGCCAATCTTACCATTGCCTTTGTTAACTACTTGATTGATTTGTTAGATGGACCCATTGCAAGGAAATTTGGCTCCACCTCCTATGGTGGCTTTCTAGACCTCTCCATTGATAGAATTGTAGATATTTCTTACCTCGCTTACTTCCTCACTTTGGATCGCATCTCTCTTGGATTCTTCGTTCTTCTAACTGCTCGGCACATCTTCTACGACTTTGCTATGCACTTTGAGATGGTACTGAAAACTAAGCAACAACAAAAGGACATTATGTCTAAAGTGCACAAATTAATTTACACTTCTGGGGCTTCCCGAATTCTGAATGCGTTCGCCAAAGCTTCAATTGTTTTTTTTGGGTTTGTATCTGGTGTTCCGGTGTGGTTACAAGTATTTTTCCTGGGGTGGACTTATGTCCGGGCGATGCCTGCCATAATTAGGGTATTTAAATTACTCTGAGTGGTTCTCAGTAATGCCAAAACCCCCAAGACGGTATGATATCGATTGGTTGCGGACTCTTGCCGTTTTGTTCTTGGTGTTGTTCCATGTTATTCAAGTTTTTGATCCCTTTGAGACCGCACGAATAAAAAATGTAGATAAAGTCCCACTTGCAGGCTATGTTGTTAAGTCAGCTTGGGTTTGGTTTATGCCCCTCTTCTTTTTTGTTTCTGGGTTTTCAACCAAATTTGCATTGGATTTTCGTAGCTTTGGGAGATATGCTAAGGAGCGACTAAAACGATTGGGAATCCCCTTGCTCTTTGGACTCTTGCTCTTCATTCTTCCTGCAACTCATTATTCCAATATTCACCTTAATGGATATTCTGGATCTTTTTTGAATAGCTTCAAACTTTTCTTGAATGTGGAGACTACATCTCTTGGATTGGGTTATAATCTCTTCAAGATATCGTCTGGCATTTATGATGGGCAATTTAGCCCCGGACACCTTTGGTTTATTTTTTACTTACTCATTATGTCCTTACTTTCAATTCCCTTTTTCAAATATTTGCGACGTGAGAAAGGTCAATTACAAATTAAGACTCTCGCTTCTCTCAATTCAAAGTTAGTTCTTCTGTGGCCTGTTGTTCCTTTGATTTTGGCGCAACTCTTACCTGACTTAGTGGGTAGAAATCCAGTGTACTTCTTGGTTTTCTTCATCCTTGGTTACATCTTTGCTTTAGATAAACGTTTTGAGGAAGCACTTATCAAACATAAATTACTAGTTGGATTACTTGGCCCCGGACTTCTTCTTTTAGCGATGATTCCAATAATTTATGGTATTCCACTCGTGGGCGGTCTCCTGTGGTTGTACAGATACTTCATTTTCACTTTTGTAGCTTGGTTCTGCGTGTTGTTTATTCTATGGCTCGGTAAACGTTTTCTAAATACAAGTAGCCCCGCTCTTAGATTTCTTGGACCTGCATCTTATCCCATCTATCTAATCCACTACCCTTTCCAAGTAATCGCTTCATTCTACATTGTTCAGCTGAACTGGGGCATCCTCGCAAAATTCTTGACCATCCTCGCCCTCACCTTTTCCGGAACTATTCTGACCTACCTTATTGCGAAGCAAATCAGACCTCTCCACACCATTTTTGGGATAAAGACCCCGCGGCCAAGAACAGTTAAGTAGTCTTGTTGAAAAATTTGACAAATAAATTGTTCTTTCCCTTCCCAAGATGTTTGCCCCTTATACTTGAGTGGTTGCAGTCAACAATTTCAAGATTTTTAGCAATTAACTTTACATATTTTAGGGGGGCAATCTGGTCATGAGTTCCTGCAATAACCATGCACCTGTCTCCAAGCTCTTCTATGTTTCTGGCCATATCTACTGTTCTCCCCCAAAGAAAGCCAGATGCAAAGGCTCGCCAATCTTGTTCCAAAATTTCTACAATTCGTTTTTCAATTTTTACTTTTGAATATTCAGGCCACCAATTCTTGATATAAATTTTTCTGGAAAGATTTGCTAAAGAGATGTCCAAATCTCTTACACCTTCCCAAAAACGGTCTATGAAAAATTTAGTCGTGTGCTTTTTTGAAACGGTGGGTGTGATTAACACGACCTTTTCCATATTTGAATCTACTCTCGCAAGTTCAGAAGCAAGTGTCGTGCCCATGGAATGACCTATGCCGTAGTACTTACCCAATTTGAGGGTTTTCATTACCTCGTGGATGGAGTCCACCACCTTGTCGACATGACGGTTCCAGTATGTGGACTCACCATGCCCCGGCAAATCGAGGAGGATGAGTTTGAATCCGCTACGAATAAGCTCATTAACAAACTTACCCGTTGTTGTGTGGTCCGTTAACATTCCGTGGATAAATAATACTGGACGCCCCTTGCCTACAATTTTATACGCAACTTCTCCGTCCCCATAACTTATTTTTTCCACATCCTTTGTTCAGCTTCAGAACTATAAAGCTTTTTTTCCAAGTTACTGTGCTTCAACATACTTGTTACAATGGTCATATCCGGTTGATTGTTTCTAAGTGCAACAGAGCATTTAATTGACCGGACATATGAGGAGTGTGATTATTCTACTCGGCGGCCCAACAGGCGCCGGAAAATCCGAAATAGGCAGGGCTGTTGCTGAGAAGTACAATGCAACGCATATTCAAATGGACAGCTTTTACAATACCGCCAGAGAAATGGAGGTGGCTGGCCTAGTTAACTGGGATCATCCCGACGCCTTCAACTGGGAGCGCTTTCGTGATTTTCTAACGGAACTAAATGGAGAGGGCCCCGCTTTTGTTCCAAATTATGTGAAGGAGCCGGGATACATTAAGGATTGGCTTGAAATAGAACCTCAGAAAAATTTAGTGATTGATGGCTTGTATGCCTTGTCTGACTTCGAGGAAAAGACAGGAGGAGTAACTATTGAAAACGGAACCATTTTTAGTATCTATGTAGATGCTCCTGCCCAGCTCCGAAAGCAGAGAAAAATAAAAAGAGACACACAGCCTGAAGTGGGCAGAGACGCCGAGACTGTTGAAAAATACTTTGATGGTTCACTTGAGATGGAAAAGTATGTCACAATGACAAAAGAAAATGCGGACCTCGTGGTTGAGAATGAAGGGGACCTTCAGACCGCGCTGGATTCGGTTTATGGGTTGATTGACCCTCTCCCTAATCAAACTTACAAGGGAAGACGCCTCTTTTGTAATCAGAGTTCTGTATAAGAACACAAAGCCATCAGTTATATGGGGACCCGGTCCTTTCTCCAAAAGGTATTAATTTTTTTGAGCCCACAAGAATCTGGTTCATTTCTGCAGATTGTATTTCTTGAAAAATCTTTTCAATATCCTTGGGTTCTCCGTCCTCACTTGCCTTGTAAAGATCACATACTATTTCGTATGCAGCTTGCATATTCGGATTAAAATTATCAAAGTTCTCGTTTATTTCAAGGCCATACTTGACACCACATAGCGCTTGGTTATGGGCATCTTCAACTTCGGCGTGTAAGTATTGATATTCCAATAAAAGTGACATTACTCCAGCATATGCTATTACAAGGCCTTCTTTCACAGGAGTTTCTATGTTGTTTATGGGGTCAAGAATTTTTTCTCCAATGAGTTTATACGTTTCAAAGACAACCCTTCTTGCTTCTCCCCCATCACATAGAGAGGGAATGGCGTCAAAAAGACTATCGCGAAGACTTTTATCCATATTTTCTATGATTTCAAGATTTAAGGGCAACTGAAGATCCACGAGTGTCGACGCTTTCAACTTTAGCCCTACTAAAAATAACTGTTCCGGATCCACGTATTGTTCTAGCTTGTCCCAACGAGGCAGAAATATATTTTGGCGATCTGATTCAAACTTATCTAAGTCCAACATCCAAGCCCAGTGGCCATCTTTTATAACTTTTCAGTTCCCTGGGGGGCCACACTTTTCTTCAAAAGGTATGAGGTTTTTTGAGTCTCTGAGACTGTAGCTCATTTCTGTGGCGTGCATCTCTCGAAAGATTTTTTCAAAGTCTTTTTGTGCTCCGTCCTCATTCGCCTCGTGTAGTTCACATACCAGGTCATATGCATGTCGCATAGTTAGGTTCAACTCCCCCCACTCGGACCAAGTTTCTTCAAACCCTAACTTGGTTGTGTACACTGCAAGGCCATACTCATCTTCAACTTCATCATACAAGTAAGTATATCTCAAAACTTGCAACATAATACTTGCATATGCCATTACAACACCTTCCTTCACCCAAGGCTCTACATTAAGTAGTGGCTCAAGAATTTTTCTTCCAACGAATCGATAGGTTTCAAAAATGGCCAGTCGTTCTGCTTCAATGTCGTTGATGAGGGGGATGGCATCAAAAAGCTGTTCACGGACACTTTTGCCCAAATTCGTTACAGTTTCCGAATTTAGGGACCAATAACTGTCTTCAAGTGCAACAGACCCCAAGCTTAACTTCACCAAAAATAACCGTTCTGGATCAACGTATCGCACCAGCTTGTCCCATCGTGGCAGGAATAAACTTTGGCGGTCTGCTTCATATCTGTCCGAATCCAGCACTTAAGACTCCATAACCCGTCTTAATAAAAATACTGGGCCACCGCATCATTTTTATAGATGTTTAGCTCTTTGACTTTGTGAACTCCAACTGCCCCATAGTTTTTGAGGGGCTCGAAAAACTCACAGACTTCGTCAATAAGCTGTGTTAATTTTATAAATTTGAAACTTCAAGCCTCTATGGACAAGGAAGATGCGAGAAAAGTCGTTTATCAGTACTTTGATGCCCTCAAGGAACAGGGAGTTCCAGAACATTTGTATGAGGGCAATCGTTTTGAGATGAAGGTTGCAAAAAATTGGGATTCAATTAAGGAAGCAACTGTGGATTTAGTTTATGATTCTTACTCACAAGCATCCATGTTTGTTGGTTCTGGGAGACTGGAGGGGGAGTCAAAGAAATATGAGAGGGGTTCTATTGAGAATGCCGTGGTGAAGGGTGTCCCCGTTGCTGTGGGCATAACTGCCGTGGGTGCGTCGTACACCTCCAGTTTATTCCTCAACCTTATGACTGGTGCAGGGGTTTGGTGGCTTGCAGACAAGGTAATGAAAAAGCTATTTGGAATTCCGAGAGCATCACCTTCGCCCGTATATAC
>JAAOXW010000082.1 GCA_018221005.1 Candidatus Altarchaeota archaeon | reverse complement strand
GAATTCGAGTAGTTGGAAGTAGGAGGTCTTGGAGTTCACCATCGAGCTCGACTTGAACATATCCCCCCACATAGATATCAACGGGTGCTATATTGTCTACAAAAATTCTAATGTACGTTCCGTCGTAAGTTGCCTTAGTGACTTCAATTTCACTCCTGTCCCCAATTCTTCGCACATCCACTGCTTTTTCATCTTCAATGTATTTTACCATAAAGTCGCGATATCTGCCGAATCTTGCGGACAAAATAACTGAAAGTGAATCGGGTTGGTAACTTGAAAGGTCAACTGAATAACTAGTTGTCACCTCTTCACCGGGCCAAATAGTGAACACGTCTTCATCACGAACAGTCACTACAACATTTTCATCGCTGATAATGGGATGTATTCCTATGGTTTTGGCAATACCATCACCGAGGTTCAAGATAGTAACATATAGTTTTTTGGCGGAAGGGTCATATATTGCACGAGTAAAGTTTAGGATAGGTTCTGGAATGGGAAGCTCATAGACTGTGAGTGCATTCACTTCTGAAACTCCCCCTGTAACTTTACTTTCCCCGTATTTAATCAAAGTCGCTATCTCCTTATCCGAATCATCTCTTATTTTTTGACCAACCTGAAGTAGGGTGGAACCAACTAGGAAAACTTTGTCAATAGTTCTGTCTTTAAGCAATTCGATAAAGCCTGCGCTGTAATCATTAAGTCCCACTAGTAAAACGGGCATGTCTGCTTCAAAAATAGTTCTTTCCAAAATGTCTCCTGAAGTCAGGATTGCTTCATCTGTTCTGCCCCACATATCAAGAAAGTGAACGCTGTTCGAGTAGGGGGATTCTTCATTAATTATTTCGACAATGCTGTCTAACACTGTGGAAACGGAAAGTACATTTCGCCTAAAATCCCTCCTAATGTTTCCCACAAGATAAATCAGATTTACTTCCCCGAGTCGCCCAAGGAGATTATTCTGTTGAAAGAAGACAAAGCCGTTTTTCTTATAAGCGATGGGAAGGGAAATTACGGCATTCTCGGGTTCTGCTTCTGAAACGAAGAAAAGTACCTTCGGTTGAAAGGTGTCCATCATATAATCTTGAAAATCTGCAGCATCTCTAAATTTTAACTCTGAGGAATAGACGCCATGAAGATTGCGCAAGTATTGTGAATATCCGGGAAGGATGGGGTCCCTCATTTCAAGCACAGTTACATTCTCTTTTGGGAGAGTTCTGGCAAGGGTTTCCGCCTGGAAGGGAGAACTAATGAAACGAATGTCATAATTCATATTGTGAGCGTATTCCATCCCTAAGAAAACGGATCTCCAATCCATTGAATTTACAACAAGGGTTTCAGAAAAGGCAGTACTCATTAAAAAAACGAATAGGAGTCCACTCAGGAGATATTTTCTCACGGATAAGTTCCACTTCTTGGCTTAAAAAGTTTATTCACAGGGTTATTTGAATTCCAACCAGAAGTAATAGGTGGTTGATTGGTCCCTGTGCTGACCCACTTCTTCATTTTCCGGGAGAACCAGTTGATAGTCCGCAGACAATCCTGTAAAGGAAGGTTGGTTGTTTTTGATTTCTACGGCCCATACAAAATCATCTTGACCCGATAAATATTGTCCACTCGCCCAAGTGGGTGTTCGACGGAGCAGGTAGTTGGTCCATACGGAACCAATAGTACTTGAATTAGCGGTGAGGTTGGTGTCCATACTGGGACTTTGAAAGGTAGCAGTTTC
>JAAOXW010000014.1 GCA_018221005.1 Candidatus Altarchaeota archaeon | reverse complement strand
GAAGATTAAGATGGGGAGAAAGATTAGAATGAGTAGTTTAATTGATTCCACCTTGATAGGGTGTATGTGTCAATTTATGGTTTGCCCTTGTTTCTGTTTTTTATGACTTGAATTTTCCTTTCCAACGCGCCCCGCACATCCACATCCATTGAGTGAGCCATCAGAAGGGTTGTAATGACCACGTCTGCAAATTCCTTTTCCAGTTCATCTCTACTAACTTTGGGTTTGTGCTTCCATTGAAGGGACAAATTTGACAGGACGGCTTCACACAACTCTCCAACCTCTTCTCCCAGTTTCACTGTGCGGGCAAGTATTACTTTTTCTGAGTCTAGGTTACCATATACTCGATTGAGCCGCTCACTCTCTGTTCCAATAAAATCAAGAAGTTTACTCATTTCCATTCTACAGTTGATGATGGGTCATTTAAGGCATTTATACTCCTATGACGAGGTATTACAATGGTTTATGGTGGATATTCATATATTGATGAGAAATACAAGCCCAGCAAGAACGATTTTGTGACCTTGCTCTGGGTTAAAGGAGAGGGGAAGCTTGAAGTTCTAGCAGAGATGGTGGGGGCAGAGAGTTCAGTAGGGACTTGGACAAGTATCTCCACAATGAATGATTTTGTGTGGGAACGTTTACGGGCGCGAGTTTTTGACCTCAAAAAGGTAAAAGAAAATGCCGGCTTCATTAAAGTTGCTTATCCCCTTGAGCATTTTGATCACGACAACCTTCCACAACTGTTAGCAAGTATTCGTGGCAACATTTATGGCATTAAGGAAATTAAGGAACTCAAGCTTCTGGATTGGAGCATACCTGAAAAATATCAGAAATTTTTCAAGGGGCCACTTTACGGGATTAAGGGCATACGAAAGATGATTGGAACCACAAAAAGTAAGAGGCCACATGTTGGCACCATTATTAAACCGAAGGTAGGACTCTCGCCAAGTGAATTTGCAGATGCGAGTTTTAAAGCACTGTCAAATGGGCTTGACCTTGTGAAGGATGATGAAAATCTTGTGAATCAAGCTTTTTGTTTGTGGGAAGAGCGGGCATCAAAAACCATTAGTAAGATTGAAAGTATTGGTGAACCAAAGATTTACGTTCCGAATATCACCGATTTTATTCCAAAGATGATGGAGCGGATTGAGTTCCTGGACAATATTGGATGGAAAATGTGTATGATTGATGTTTATATGTTGGGCATCCCCACAACCAAACTCATTGTAGATGAACTTCATAAAAGAAAGTTCATGGTCCATGCTCACCGGGCAGGACATGGGGCAGAGACACGAGGCAGTCGTGGGGTTGGTTTTAATTTTTGGCTGAAAATTTTCCGGTTGCTGGGTGTTGATCAAATTCATACGGGAACGGGTGTTGGTAAGATGGAAGGTTCCCCCATCACCACAAGAAATTTTGGACAAGTTGCAAGCCAGCAAAAGGTGAAGGGTTTTGAGCCTGTGTTTTTAGAAAGCAAGTGGGCCAAGCACATCAAACCAGTTATGCCGGTTGCGAGTGGTGGACTGCATCCTGGAATGGTCGGTGCAGTTTGTGAGGTTTATGGAACTACTGATGTAACTCTTCAAGCAGGAGGAGGGGTACATGGACACCCACAAGGAACGGAAGGTGGTGCTAAGGCCATGAGAAACGCGTCTGAAAGGGCTGCAAAGGGGGGCGTTAAAGTTGGAGCGGAATTGCAACAAGCTTTTGATAAGTGGGGCTTCATAGACCCCGTTGATATTAAAAAACAGTTTTCAGCTTTAAGAAAAAACCGAGGAAACTTGCAAAAAGAAATGTATAAGCAAGGTCTTAGTGCGGTCGAACGGTTTGAAGGGGAATAAAGGAGTAGTGAGTGTGTGGACAAAGTTCAGGAAGTTGCAAAAAAAATAAAGGCGCTCGAGATTCAAGGCGCAACTAATGTTGCTCTAAATGCACTTGAAGCCGTGGGTGGTTTTGTGAACAGAAATCCTGGAAAGTCGGTTGATGAAGTGGTGGCACTTTTACTTGCTACTAGACCTACCGAACCACTCATGATAAACACTCTCAATTATTTGAAAAGGGTGAAGTTGGATGAAGTTCCACACAATGTTGAGAAATTTGTGAACGGAATTAATGAGGGTATGGACAAAATTGTAAATATTGGAGCCAACCTTGTGAGGGATGGCATGACTGTTCAAACTATTTGTCACAGTTCAACTGTTGTGAAAATTTTATTGAAAGCCCGATTTAATGGAAAAAATATCACAGTTGTGAATACAGAAACCCGACCACGATATCAGGGAAGAAAAACTGCGAAAGCACTTTACAAGGGGGGCATTAATGTTAAACACTATGTTGATTCTGCAATAATGAAGGCAATGAAAGATGAGCGTGTGGATTTGTGTTTGATTGGGTTGGATGCAATTTTAATGGATGGGCGTGTGGTCAATAAAATTGGGTCTGGACTCTTGGCAATGGCTGCTGAAGACAAAAGTGTTCCTTTCTATGCTTGTGGACATAGTTTGAAGTTGGATAAGGAGAGTCTCTTTGCCAAGAATGTGGCAATAGAAGAGCGGGACCCGCGAGAAGTTTGGGATTACCCAATTGAAGTAAAGAACCCTGCATTTGAGAGTGTTCCGGCCAAACGACTGCGCGGAATAATTACTGAGTTGGGCATTCTTCCGCCTGCAATTGCTGGTTTCGAAATAATGGAGAAAATGTCTGAGATTTTCAGTACCTGATACTATTTGTTTTGTGAAACAAGCCAACGAAGGTCATTTCAATTTTATTTCCCGAAAGGTAACTAGTTGAAAATCCAAGAGCCTCACACTTTACTTGAGCGAAGCTTCTCCCTGCGGGAACCAAGAATAATATTTCACCTGCCTTATCTGAAACTTGGTCAATAGTCCAATCATCGCCAGATAGTATACACGTAGTCCTGTATACTGGTTTACCTTTAGAATCAACTACCTCCAAAGTTCCACGATATTCCAGATTCCATTCCAATAGCATGGCATTCCAATCCACATCATAGACATAGTGAGTTCCTGCATAAGTGGGGTTTATCACTTCAAAACTGCCGGCTTCGATTAAGAAGGAATTAGATTGTGGTGTCTTGGATACGAAGTGGGTTGCCCCATAAATTAGCGCCATATTGATGTCAAAGTCTTCTGAATATTCTGCGTCGGCTTGTGAAAACACAGAAATGAAGGGGTAGCTAGATGGGGCCAGAACTGTCTCATGAGGTTGGAGAGAATTACAAAATTCAATAAAACCTGTTTCAGAACCGTAGCGGTAGGTGGCGGATGGGGCGAAAATTAGAAAACATGCAACATACCAATAAACAACCCAGCGCCATAGTTTTTTTCTCTATGAAACGGGAAGCCAGAACCCCCATAGCAATTATTATGAAAAAATAGTGGCGCACTTCAAAAACCTTTGAAACCACCCTGCCAATGAGGGGGACACCCACCAATATGGCTGAAAAAAGGTCGAGACGTAATGAGGAAAAAGCAAGTGTGAAGAGGGCGGGCCACATTTTCAACAGCAGAAGGTAGGGCTCATAGAGTGTTTGTGGGTCGCCTGTCCGCCACACGACATTAGTGTCAACACTTGCCGTCCAAGGCATGGGCAAGCCATTGAATTGAGCGTAGGCTATTAGGGGCAGGGCGAAGCTAGACCCAACTACCAAAGCAATAATTATGTATTTCAAGGGTTTTTTGTGGACCAGCCAATCTAGTAAGAAAAAGGCACTAAGAAGAAAGGGGGGATACTTGGCCCAGCCAGCTACACCATAGGAAATTCCAAACCACATTGCTCCCCGTAAAGAGGGTTCCTTTTTGAAACGAAAGTAAAGCAATAACATTATTGCTGAAAGTAGAAGTGTATCCGAATAACTACGGATGGCGGTAGCATAAACAAACGTCCATGAAAGCCCAATAAGCAAGCCCAAATGTTGTACGTTTACTTCTTTTCCAAGTGCTTCAAGTACGAACATTGCGGCAATCCAGAACAGTAAATCTACCATTCGGTGCAGGATGTAATGGAACCCAAAAAGTTTGATAATTAGGGCGTGCACCATGTAGAGTAAGGGCGGATTAGACACAAAATTTTCACCATAGTAACTCATCAAACCGGTGTTGGCCATTTCTCTGGCAACTTCCAAATTGCGGGCATGGTCATAACCAATGATGGGGGTAAAAATTAAGTGAAAAGTTAGTAAAAAAACAGAAGCGAAAATAAGCTTCTTATCCATCACACGTGAATGCGCTAAAATTTAAACTCTTTTTTGACAACCTGAAAAGATGACATGTGTTTTAAAACAGAATGATAACTCCAAATCAAGATGCACAAAGGCATATAAAACTCAAAAAGCCACCTTAATACACCTCAGGGTGCATCCCGCGGTAGCTCAGTGGATAGAGCGGTCGGCTGTAGCCGAAAGCGTTGGCTTTTGGAGAGTAGTCATCGTTCAGATAGAAACCGACAAGTCGCCAGTTCGAATCTGGCCCGCGGGACTTGGAGTTTTATGAGACAGTTATTGTTGGCGCAGGACCCGCAGGATTGACATGTGCAGAAGTTCTTGGTAAGGGGAACAAGGAAGTTTTGGTGCTGGAGAAAGGAAACGTAATTGGAAATAAAATTTGTGCGGGGGGAATGAGTACAAAGGACCTTCGCTTACCTAAAAAAATTATCCAGCGGAAATTTAACGGAATAGTTCTAAACACTGCTCGCCAAAGAGTGGAAGTCAACACTAAAAGTCCCTTCTTAATGACGGTGAATCGGGGAGATTTGGGAAAATTTATGGCTACGAAAGTTAGGAAAGTGGGTGTTGAAATACGAACCAAGTCCCGTGTGACTAAAATAGAAAAAAATTGTTTAACTGTGAACGATACTCAAAAAATAAAATTTAAAAATTTGATTGGGGCAGATGGGCCTACGTCCATTGTTAGAACAAAACTGGGGCTCCCGACTAAAAGGGCGCATCTAGCCTTTCAATACATAGTTCCTAAAAAATTCAAAACTCTTGAAATATTTTTTGATTTTAAAAAATTCGGAGCAATGTATGCTTGGATTTTTCCCCACAAATCAGAAACGTCAATTGGGTCTGGCTACTGCTTGTGTAATGATGCGGGGCTAACTAAGTTTGGTATGACACCTAAACTCATGAAAGAAAACTTCGATCAATGGTTCAAAGAACAATATGATGGAAGGGCCCGATTTGAGGCAGGTCTAATCAATTATGATTATCGTGGTCATGACTTTGGAAATCGTTTTTTAATTGGGGAGGCGGCGGGTTTGGTGTCTGGATTTACGGGGGAGGGTATCTTCTTTGCTATTGAATCTGGGAAGGATGTGGCTGAGCGAATAATAACCGGAAAGCAGACTTACTCAAGAATTAAGCACCTGATGTGGATTAAGGGCGCTCATGAACGCTTGTTAAGGGCGGTTGGAAAAAACAACTTAGTTTCAAAAGTTCTTGTGGGCTCTGCCCCCCTGTTGTTGCGATGGCCATTTTTGGGCAAGAAAATACTTCGCAAAATGGTTTATTGAGACGCGTCTCTCCAGAAGGCGTGTGGTGAGTGTCTTAGAAAGGAGTAGTACCAAAACGGTTTTTACCTAGCACACACTTTACTGGAGATGGAGCAAGGAAGTTTGAATAGTATTGTTGGACCAATGGCTAGCGGAAAGAGTCGTGAGGTGTTGTCAAAACTTCACCAACAAGAGTATAACCGAACCTTGAACTTGCCGCACAAGAAAGTACTCCTTGCAAAACCACTCACCGATGAACGAACGCAGGAAGTACACACCAGGGACAAGAATATTAAGAATGTTCAACCCCATAAAAAATTTTCACATGCAGATGAACTAGATAGTTTTGTTCGTGAATCCAGTTCCGATCACATGGTTTTAGTTGACGAACTTCAATTTGACGTTGAAGGGGATATTGCAAAGACGCTCGATGAACTTGCAACTGACGGGTATGAAATATATGCAGCCTTCCTACCTACCAGTTTTACGGGGTGGGCCTTCAGCGAACAAGCTAAGGATATTTTGGCATACTCTGACAGTGTTTCCAATTTATTTGCCATATGTGCTGTTTGTGAGGGTGAGGGTGCTGTGAAAACTATGCGTTTAGACAAGAGGGGGAAGCCGGTGGCTTTTGACTCTAAGCTCGTAGAACTTGGTTTCAACTATCAACCGGTGTGCCGAAAAGACCACAAGATTCCAGGGAGACCCGGATTGAAATTTTCAAAACAGTTGAAAGACAATGGTGTTGGAAAGTTACTCGTAGTTTCGGGACCCCCCTCATCAGGAAAGACTGACGT
>JAAOXW010000013.1 GCA_018221005.1 Candidatus Altarchaeota archaeon | reverse complement strand
TAAATGCACATGAAAAGAGTTACAAGTCCCAAATTTTGGAATGCAGGAAGAAAGAATAAGGTTTGGATTTTTACACCCAGGCCTGGTCCGCATTCGAAGCGATTTTCGTTTCCCTTAAGCGTTCTTTTGCGTGATATCCTCAATTTAGTTTCTGATGCTAGAGAGGCGAGGGCAGCCATAAAGAATAGGGAAATTCTTGTAGATGGTGTTGCAAGAAGGGATACTAACTTTCCCGTAGGCTTACTCGACATTGTTTCAATCCCCTCTATGAAAAAACATTACCGTATTGTTCCTGTTCAAAAAGGTCTAACTGCTGTAGAAATTAGTGAGAAGGAAGCAACGACCAAACTACTCAGAATTGTCCGAAAACAGATGATTGCTGGCAAAACTCAGATTACTACTCACGATGGTAGAAATTTCCTTGATGTTAAAAATGCCGCGGTTGGAGATACACTGGTTATTGCTATTGACAAAGAAGGCAGAACCTCTGTTAAGAAAGTTTTAAAGATGGAAGAGGGTGCGTTGACTTTAATTTTCAAAGGAAGGCAATCTGGAAAGATGGGTAGTTTCTACTCAGTGGACAAAACTGTAAAACTGAAAGACGGAAAAACTGTCTTTGAAGCCCCCCTCGATTATGTGATGATAATTGGCAAGACTAAGCCAGAAATTACAGTGAATAAAGTTGAAGGTGAAGAATGATGAAAAAAGGAATTACTCAAACGAAAGTAAGCAAAGTCGCTAAGACTAATGTCATGCTTGAGCCTGCAATTCAAAAACTTACACTTAACATTGGTGTTGGAGAGGGAGGAGAAAAGCTTGAGAAAGCGGTGACTCTTTTGAAAAAGATAACCGAGTCAGGCATCCTCAAAACAAGGACCATGAAGAGGATACCCGCCTTTGGTGTGAGACCTAAACTCCTTGTTGGAGCAAAGGTGACTGTGAGGGGTAAGAAGGCTGAGGAAATCTTAGAAAAGATGCTGACTGCGGTTGGAAAGCAGCTAAAAGCCTCTAAATTTGACAGTCGGGGCAACTTCTCATTTGGTATTTCAGATTATGGTGACATTCCAGGTTTGAGGTATGATCCCCATCTTGGTATGTTTGGAATGGATGTTTGTGTGAGTATGGGTAGGAAGGGATACAGAGTAAATACACGAAGGACCAAAGCTGCCAAGGTTGGTAACAGACACCTACTCACCAAGGAAGCTTCAATCAAATTCATAACCCAAAAATTTGGGATTAAAGTCGAGGAGAAGGTGAAAGCAGAATGACTATGAAACCAAGACTTAAGGAGTTGAGAAAACTTTACGGCAAGAAGCACGTTAAGAAAACCACACACCCGAACCGAATAAATAGAAAGTTTGGGATTGGTGCTCGAAGATGTGATCGATGTGGGCGATATGAAGGCCACATTAGAAGTTTCGGATTGAACTTCTGCAGACAGTGCTTCAGGGAAATTGCGCCCCGTCTTGGTTTCAAAAAATATAGGTAGGTGAATGAAAAATGATGAATGACCCCCTTGCGAATCTATTGGTTTCAATAAAGAATGCTGTCAAGGTTGGCAAGACTGAAATTGTCTTTAAACCAGTTGGAAAACTAATGACACGCGTCCTTTCAATTTTAAAAGATCAAGGCTATGTTAGTGACTTCGAAATGATTGATGATGGAAAAGGAAACATTTATCGGATTTCACTATCAAAACGATTGAATCACTGTGGTGCAATAAAACCTCGTTTCCCAGTCAAGAAAGACGGATTTGTCAGATGGGAGCGAAGATTCCTGCCTGCTGAAGGGTTTGGCGTCATTATTGTAAGTACCAGTAAGGGCATTATGACCCATACAGAAGCGAAGAAGAAAGAATTAGGGGGAAAATTAATTGCCCATGCTTATTGAGGAGAAAACAATGGAGAAAAAAATAAAACTTCCGGAAGCTGTGACCGCCCGTGTAGATGGGCGTAACTTAGTCATAACCGGGTCTCGTGGTGAACTGAAACGGGATTTTTTCAAAATGCCCACCGTTCACTTTTCAGTTTCAGGCGATGAACTTACAATTTCTGATTCAAAAGAAGGAAAGAGAGGAAAGACGATGCTCAATACAACCGTTGCTCACGCAAACAATATGATTAAAGGCGTCACTCAAGGCTTCCAATATGTTCTTGATATTTTCCATGTTCACTTCCCTATTCGTGTTTCAGTGAAGGGTGATGATATTACCATTAATAATTTCCTTGGTGGAAAAGCAGATGTGTCTGTGAAAAAATATCCAGATGTTAAAGTTGAAGTGAAGGGCAAGCAAATTTTTGTGGAAGGAAGCAACCTTGAAACGGTTAGCCAAACTGCTGCAAGAATTGAACAATCAATCAAGAAAAAACTCAGGAATAAAGACCGGAGAGTTTTCAGGGACGGGTTGTACATTGTCAAGCGAGGTGTTATGAATGAGTAAGGACTTTAGACGACAGCATTTCTGGAAGCATAAGAAGCTTGGAAAGACACTTAAGTGGAGAAAGCCCCGCGGACACAAGAACGCAATGAGGCAGAGAGGTAGGGGAAGATTACCTATGCCTTCAACCGGCTACCGAACACCTGCAGCAAAGAGACACCTTCATCCAACTGGTTTGATTGAAACTCGTATCTTCAATGTCGATGGCCTAAATGGTCTCGATTCAAAATATATTGTTAGGATTGCTAGCACCGTTGGTCGAAGGAAGCGCCGAACAATTTTCAAGAAGGCAAGGGAATTGGGATTGAGGATGGTTCAGTCTGAGCCGAAGGCTCAACCTAAGGTTCAGCCCAAAGTCCAACCTAAAGCCAAACCCAAGGTGGAAACCAAAACCAAACCTAAAGTTGAGGTCAAAACCAAACCCAAAGTTGAAGCCAAAGCTAAGCCTAAAACTCAAGCTAAACCAAAGACAGCTACAAAAGTGAAGGTTAAGACAGAAACTAAGCCAAAAACTAAAGCTAAACCTGTTCAGAAAAAAGTGAAGACAGCTGCTAAGAAGGAGGGTGTTAAATTATGAAACTCAGAACTCAAAAGAGGGTTGCTGGTCAGCTTCTAAAGTGCGGCTCAGGGCGGGTTAGGTTTGACCCTGACAAACTCGATATAATTTCTCAGGCAATTACTCGAGAAGATATTCGCAAACTCATTAGTGATGGCGTAATTGTGAAAAAGCAAGCTAAGGGCATAAGCAGAGTTAGGGCTAATGTTCGAATGCTTAAGAAGCGGAAGGGGCTTAGGCGAGGACCTGGAAAAAGAAAGGGGACTGCCAACGCACGTCTCGGCGATAAAGTTAAGTGGATGCTAAAAATTCGCGCTCAAAGGAGATTACTTAGAATATTGAAAGAGACTGGAGACATTACTCGACGAGCATATCGGAAGCTCTACGGCATGGCTAAGGGCAATGCTTTTAGGGACAAGGGTCACTTGGTATCGAGTGTTGAAGCGATGAAGAAGAGGGGAGACATATGA
Organism: Candidatus Altarchaeota archaeon; assembly: GCA_018221005.1. GTDB lineage: Archaea > SpSt-1190 > SpSt-1190 > SpSt-1190 > SpSt-1190 > JAAOXW01. Next base: position 10,895 of record JAAOXW010000013.1, on the reverse strand, counting down.
AACGAAGAGTTAGATTCAAAAGAAGGAGGCAGGGAAAGACTGACTACAAAGCTAGGCTTACCTTGCTCAAGTCGGGCAAGTTCAGATTAGTTGCTCGAAAAACCTCTAACAATATTATTGCACAGATTGTGAATTATTTACCTGAAGGTGATGAAGTGATGGTATCTGTAGATTTAATTCAACTTAAAAAAGAGTTTGGTTGGCAGGGGGGCTCAAACGTACCTGCAGCCTACTTAGTTGGATATCTCCTTGGACAACGTGCTAAGAAGCATAAAATTAGTGAAGCTATCTTGGATGTAGGTATGCATCCCGCCACAAAGGGTGGAAAAATGTTTGCAATAGTTAAGGGTGCTATTGATGCAGGATTAACAGTTCCGTGTGATGAGGGCGTCTTTCCTTCTGAAGACCGAATAAAGGGCAAACACATTAAAGATGGGGATGTTGAAAAACAGTTCGAGGAACTTAAAAGTAAGGTGAAGTAAAAATGGCAAGATTCAAACCGGGCGCAAGGAGAGGTAGACGTCAGCGTGAGGAGCCGGTTAAAGAGTGGAATCCAAAAACTCGTCTGGGGAAATTAGTCAAGGCAGGTGAGATAACTTCCATTGATGAACTCTTAGATAATAATGTTAGGATAACCGAGTCTGAAGTGGTAGACAACCTTCTACCGGGACTTGATTCATTTTTTGTGAATATCGGGCAAGCCAAGGGTAAGTTTGGTGGCGGTCAGAGGAGACACTTTAAGCGAACTCAGAAAAAGGTTCGTGAAGGGGCCAGAAATAAATACACCTTCTTGGCAGTTGTTGGCAATGGTAATGGATATATTGGTATTGGTAAGGGTTGCAGTAGGGAGAGTTTTATGGCACGAGAGCGTTCACTAATTAATGCCAAGCGAAATATTTTCAAAATTAAGAGGGGCTGCGGTGATTGGGAATGTGGTTGCAAGACGTCACACAGTTTACCATTCAAAGTTGAGGGCAAGGCAGGTTCTGTTCGTATAATTATGAGACCTGCCCCGAGGGGAACTGGATTAGTTATTGGCAATGATGCCAAGAAGATGCTGAAGATGGCCGGTATCCGTGATGCATGGGCAAAGACGCACAATCAAACGCGAACCAGAATGAACTATGCATATGCAGTAATTAACGCTCTCAAGAATACGGTTATGATTGACATGCCCGATGGATACGACAAACATGGAGGGGTTGAGTAATGGGAAAGATTGCAGTAATTAGAATCAGGGGGAAAGTGAATCTTAAACCAGATATTAAGAAAACGTTGGAGCTGCTTAAACTCAGTAAACAACAGACCTTGGTAATTCTGCCCGACACTCCCGAATTTCAGGGAATGGTACAAGTTGTAACTAACCACACCATGTGGGGCAAGGCTGCAGATAATATTATTGAGCTTCTTGAAGAGAAGGGTGTAGAATTCAGTGGAGAAAAAGCCATTAGATGGGCACACCTACAACCTCCAAGAGGTGGATACAAATCCATCAAGAAACAAAGGCCACATGGGAGCTTAGGCAAGCAAAAAGACATTGTAGCTTGGATTAAGAAAATGATACATAAGGCTGAGTAGTTGGGCATTTTATTCAAGAAACGCTTTTAAACCGCCTGAAACAGCAGAAGATATGGTTAAGAAAGGCAGGGGGACCCGCACGCACGGCCATGGAAGTCACAAGAGGGGTGGCGGTCGAAGGGGAGGCCGTGGATATGCAGGTGCCAAAGACAGTAAGTGGATTCTCACTATTAAGGGTGGAAAAACCAAACTGAAGATTGGCAGCCGAAGGGGAAAAGTGGGCCATCTGGGTAAGCGCGGTTTCACTCGTGGTGGTCTCGCATCTTTTCACAAAACCATTAATCTTCGTTGGATTCAAGAGCACTTTCAAGAGGGCGAATCCATTAATTTGAAGGAACACGGGTTTGAAAAACTTTTGGGCTCTGGAAGATTAACTAAGAAACTTAAAATCATCGCTCCCCTGTGGAGTAGTAGGGCAGAAGAAAAGATAACTGCAGTTGGTGGCACAATTACTAACGGTAAGCCTAAAGCCGAACCTGTGAAGGTTGAAGCCAAAGACGACAAAACTAAAGCTGAGTCAAAGGCAGGGAAGCAAAAAGTATAGGTGAAAGATTGGTTCTTGGGTTTCTTAGCAAAATAGTACCTGAGGTCCGGAAGCCCATTCGAAGGCTCAGTTTCAATGAGCGGGCCAAGTGGACCATTATAGTTCTCGCCCTGTATTTCCTACTTGGAAATATTCCGCTTCATGGCTTGTCAGATCAAGCAGTTGACCAATTCCAAAATATCCGTGCAATTATGGCAGGTAATTTTGGTTCAATAATTACTCTAGGTATTGGCCCAATAGTTACTGCGAGTATTATACTCCAACTCCTTGTGGGGTCGTCCTTACTTCCAATTGATGTCAATACTGAGGCGGGCAAGAAGAAGTATGGCGAAATTGAAAAGATTGCTGTTTTTGTGGTCACACTTTTGGAAGCAGGTATCTATGTTTTTATGGGAGGTTTACCTGCTGCATCTCCCACATTGACCGCCAAACTCTTACTCGTACTTCAATTATGTTTGGGAACTTACGTCTTAGTCTTCCTCGATCAGATTAGTTCACGCTGGGGTTTCCTCTCCGGTATCAGTCTCTTCATTGCAGCGGGAGTTAGCAGCCAGATAGTCACTTCATCCTTCAGCCCTGCACCAAACCCACAGAATCCTGAGATGCCAACGGGTATAATTTGGGCAGCTCTAAAATATTTGGGAATGGGTGACCCGGGTTCGGCCCTGTCTGCATTAATCCCGGTATTTTTCACGCTCGTTGTCTTTGCAATTGTAGTATATACTAATGGTATGAAAATCGAAATTCCACTCAGCTTTGCTAGGGTTAGAGGTTCAGTCACAAGGTGGCCACTCAGTTTGTTTTACACCTCTAACATCCCAGTTATATTCACTGCAGCTCTAATTGCCAATCTTGAGATGGTAGCACGTATACTTGCAGGCAGAGGGCTGGGCTTTTTTGGAGCTTTTGATGTAAGTGGCCAGCCCATAAGTGGGTTAATTATGATATTTGTTCCTCCGAGAGATTTGATTTACTACCTCTTATTCAGCCCCTTTGATTTCTTCAAGGGTGTGGCTTTGGGTGGTGTCTTTAGATCAATGGTTCTTCGTGCAATAGGTTATACTACGATTATGACCCTAGGGTCAATCATGTTTGCACGATTTTGGGTATATACATCAAATATGGATTCAGCTGCAGTTGCTAAACAAATCCAAGGCTCTGGCTTTGGAATTCCAGGTTTCAGGCGGGATCCTCGCATCCTCAAGAAGGTACTGGACCGATACATACCGTATCTCACAGACCTTGGTGCCATAGCCGTAGGCCTATTGGCCGCGTTTTCAGATTTTACCAGTGTTCTGTCGAGGGGAACGGGTATTTTACTAGCTGTTATGATTATCTATAAGGCGTATGAGACTATTGTCACGCAGTACGCTATGGATATGAGTCCCGGTATGCGGGGCTTCTTTACGGAGGGTTTCAAATGAGTGAGCTATTACTGTTCTCGGCTATAGTTGTCGGGTATATGTTTGTAGTGACTTTCCTCATGAAAAAATTGGGAGGAAAGGAACTAAGGGATCTTGATGAAGAAATTCAGAAAGAGATGAAAAAAGCGAGAGAAGGGGACCAAAAAGCCCTGAAAAAAATGAATAAACTAAATATGCAGAAGATGAAGAAGACCTTCAAAACCCAACTTTACTTATTCCCCATTATTATTGGGGTCATTATGTTTGTAAAGTGGAAATTTGGAGAGACCGTCTTTACCATTCCTCTTGTGAATTGGCAATTTGGTTGGTTCGGTACTTTCCTGCTTCTGGGTATCCCTGCAAGCATTGTAGCCGAAACTTTAACCAAGAAAATACTTTACAAATAAATAAAGTAAAACTTTAAAATGGGTGAAAAGAGGGAGTTGAATGCGTCCAGCAGAGAGAAGAATCAAAAAGATTAAGGTGAGAACCCCCGGGGGAAACATCACCCATCAAGCTCCTGCTAAGAAACGAAAAGCAAAGGCATGCGGTTTTAGTGGAAAGGAAGTCTTTGGTAAGCGAACCAATAGGGCGCATAAGAATCTCACGTCTAAAGTTTCTCGAGAGCTTCTAAAACAAAAGGTGATTTCATATGATAAATAAGGGCAGAGTTTGTATGAAAATTGCAGGCAGAGATACAGGTATTTGTGCGGTTGTTGACCAAGACAAGGGGAAGCAAAGAGTTCAAGTAATTGGGCCTGAAGTTCGAAAGCGCTGGATCAGCCCAACACATTTAGAACCGCTCAGCAAGGAGTTGGATTCTAAGTTGTCTGAGGCCAAAATGATGAAGGCACTCGAAAAAATTAATGAGGAAGTTAAGCAAGTTCAAGTTGAGCCAATAGATGTTCTCGCAATAAAAGCGAAGAGCCGAAGGTGACTAAGGTCATAGCTATATACTGCTATCTTAAACTGGTTCTGTGGAAAAATTCACTTTCAATTCAACATCAACCCAAATCCATTTGAAAAATGGTATTTTAGAAAAGTGTGTCTACGGTCAAGATTCAGAAACGGTCTTTCGAAATTTTAATGGGGCGTGGGCGGTTGGAACTTCTAAGGAGAAAGTGAATCAAGCTCTGTCTGCAATTAAGGCCACAGGTCACTTAGGCACGGGCCAACCAGGTAAGTCTTTTACAATAACTCCTAAAAAAGTAGAGGATGATTTAGATACCAAATTAACTTTTTTGAAATGGGTTGCATCTATAATGTCAGACCAAGGTGTGAAGAGTGACATTATTTTTGTTGATTCCTTCGGCAGTCAGAAATTTGAACAAGGAGATCAAAGCCTAGAACAAACTATTCCAAGCACTAAACTTATTTTAACTGCAATTGCGTCTCAAAACGGAAAAATGGAAACCGCAACAGAAGTTGTGGCGGGATTGGGCGGTTGGGAAATTGTTGAAGCACTCACTGAGGAAAAAATAATTGAAAATGCCAAGCTCGCAAAAGAGTTACTTAACGCTAAGGCTCCTGCGGGAGGAAAGCAGGAAGTTATTGTTGACCCGGATTTTGCAGGAGTCCTCGCGCACGAGGCCTTTGGTCATGCCGCAGAGGCAGATCATGTAGTTGCGGGGGCATCCATCCTCACCGAAAAAATTGGAAAACAAGTTACATCCCCACTACTTTCGATTGTAGATGATGCCACTCTTTCGGGAGGTTTTGGAACTTATGGCTTTGATAGGGATGGAATCGCACCACAAAGAAATGTAATTGTCGATAAGGGCATTCTCAAAACTTATCTCCACGACCGTCACTCTGCAGGACAACTTGGTGCAGAATCAACGGGTAATTGTAGGGGGAGAAATGGACAGATTCGTATGAGTAATACATTCTTTACATCAGGAGATATGACGTTTGAAGAAATAGTTGAGAGTCTTGGTGATGGATATTTGTTAATAGGTTCAAAAGGTGGAACGACCTCCCCCGCAACCGGTTTCTTTAATTTTACTGCGAAATATGGAAGAAAAATTGAAAATGGAAGTCTTGGTGAGATAGTCCGTGGGGCCTCCTTACTGGGTAGCACCTTAGAGACTTTGATGAAAGTAACTGCAGTTTCTAAAGATCTTCAATTTAGACCGGGTTCTTGTGGAAAGGGGGGCGAGTGGGTCCGCGTTTCTGTTGGTGGGCCATACTTGAAAACAGAGGCAACTGTTGGCAGTCAGGGCTAAAGCTGATAAACACTCTACTCAAGTCTGGAAGTGGACTTCTTTCCGTATACCCCCCGAAGATATCAACCTGAAGTAATGGGTAAGCTTAAGCGGGCCATGGAAGCCAATATGACCTTCTGTCTTCAGGCGCCAACTGGGTTTGGAAAAACTACAGTTGTTCTTTCAACCATCCTTAAACTAGGACACCCCCTCATCTGGGTTTCACGAACAGGTAATACTACTGACCGTCCCGTTCAAGAACTAAAGATTATTAATGAAAAGACCAATTCAAACTTTTTTGGAATGAGCTTCCGAGGGAAAACTGACATGTGTCCACTCACACGAACACAACGTATCTTTGATCGTCACAGCCTCCATCATCTCTGTAAGAAATGTGACTTTGAAGACGCACCAGAAAGTTTTAATCCAAACTACCCTATGACTTTTTCGGAAATTTACAAAATGGCTACACAAAGGGGGTGGTGTCCATATAAACTTCAGAAGTTTTTAGCAAAAAAAGCCAATCTAGTTTCAATGAGTTACAATTATGTCTTTAGTGAACATCTGTCAATGCTGAGCAATATGCTCCCACTCGAAAAATATATTTTGGTAGTTGATGAAGCACACAATCTTCAAAAAACCACTAGCAATCTTAACTCCGAACAACTTACCTTGACTTCTCTTCAAAGGGCCGTGAAGGAGGCGGAAAGTATTGACAAAGATTTTGCTCAAGTGATTGATGCAGTAGATGGGCATGTTGCTTGGGTTAGACAAGAAAGACATATTGACGCAAAAAAATTTATGGAAAAAATAGGAATAACCCCTCAACTAATTGGAAGGGGGTATGACCTAAGCGAAGAAATTTATAAACGTCAAATGGAGCGCCACCGACCTCTTGGGAGCTATATTCGGAGTTTCTCCAAGTTTTTTGACAAGGCCCTTTCTGTTGCAGGAACTAAGGGAACTGCTTTTATTGAGAGCCCTGAGGGCCTTGAACTTTTTGATATGAGGTCTGCTGAAATTTTGAAAGGTATTTGGGGAAATTTTCACAATGTGATTCTTGTTTCAGGAACGCTCAAACCCATGAAAGCTTTTACTGAAACAGTTGGACTGGGGCGACATGTCTCTGAGGAGATTCCAAGTTTTACTTCAAACGTTTTTTCATTTGTAACACATGGAGTTACTACTCGAGGCATGAATATTGGAAAGTCTTCACTTGACAGATATCGAATGTTGATTCACAATTTCTTTTCATATCCAGGAAACATTGCAGTTTTTAACGCAAGTTACAGAATTCAATCTGAATTAGAATCCTTTTTCAAAGAGGCTGCAAAACTTCACAAGAAAAAGTTATTTGTAGAAGATAGGTCGCTGAGAGGGAATGAGGCGGCAGACTTTCTTGAAGACTTTAAATCAGGAAGGGGGCACGTTCTCATTGCCCCCATGGGGGGAAGATTTGGAGAGGGTGTTGATTTTCCTGGAACCTCCCTTGAAGGTATAATGTTGATTGGTGTTCCCTTTGATCGACTTTCCCTAAAAACTAAATTGCAAAACAGATATTACGAACAACTCTATGGCAGAAAGGGCAGAGACTATGCCTATGTGATTCCTGCGTTTAGACGGGCATCTCAAGCAGTAGGGCGCGCAATCAGGGCGCCCGAAGATTTTGGATTTTTTGTGCTGGCGGATGAGAGATACGCCCAACCCGCACATTTTGACATGTTGCCTGACTACATACAGCGAAATTCCCGCGACATACATTATTCGAATTTCCCCTTAGTTATGCGGAGTTTTTTCTAAGAATGTCCGCTATTTTTTTACTGACTCCTAGTTCACCATATGGGTTTTTGAATTCCGGAGCAGACCAGTCCGATTTCAGAACTTCACTTATTTTTTGTTTAGAAAACTCCACGTCAAATCTTGTTAAGAAATTTAATCCTGTTGTGAGCCCAGCAACCCTTTCAGTTCTGTCCCTCAACAACAGACATGGTTTTTTGAACAACAGGGATTCTTCTTGAATACTCCCCCCGTCTGTTAGTAGTATGCGTGAGCCGGAAAGCCACTTTATGAAAGAAACATAATTTGCAAATTTTATTGCATTCACTTTTTTGTTAATTCGTTTCCACAGTCCAAAACGTTTCAATGACTTTACTGTATTGTCGTGTGCAAAAAAGTAGGTAGGTATTGGAACTTGTTCAACTATTTCAACAATCCTTTTCATCTTACTTCGATTTTTCAGGTTCTCATGCCTGTGAAAACTCAACACTGCATATTCTTCGTTAGGTACTTTGATATTTTTGCCTTTTTTCAAAGCTTCCATTGCAGAATCTACTGATGTATTTCCTGTAACATAAACCTTTTTGTTTTTATATTTTTCAAGATTTTTTCCCGCAATTTTTGAAGGTGCGAATAAAACCTCGCAATTCTTATCTGCAATTTTTCTTGATATTTCTTCGGGGAAAGGCTCCCAAATCGAATGAGACCTAAGGCCCGCTTCTACGTGTACACCTGCAATTCCTGCCCTCTTTGCAGCAATTGATGCTGATGCTGTGCTCATAGTGTCCCCATGACATATGAACGTCTTTGGGCGTTCTTCCTTCAAAATCTTGGTTAATTTTTTGACCATACTAACATTCCAGAGAAGTGCCCGTGGTGTGCTTCCCATGAATTTACTGGTTTTTCCCTTTGGCGGGTCACTCAAAATGAGGTCTGGTTCTTTTATCTTGAAAGTTTTTGACAAATCAGACAAATCATGTTGTCCTGTGTGAATGAATAAACCATCAAGTTCCTTCATGAGGGGAAACATTTTGATGAATTCAGCCTTAGTTCCAACTATATATGCATGCTCAACCATTTCAATACCGTCCTGACACCAAAGCCAGTTCCACCTACTGGATTCCATTCCCATTCACTTTCCGAACTGGCAGGTCCTGCAATATCAATATGCACCCAATTTTTTGATACAAATTGTTCTAAAAACTTTCCTGCATTGGACGCCCCCGCTCCCCTTTTTTTCTCAGAGTTTACAAGGTCCGCATAATCACTTTTCATATTTTCAAGGTAGTGTTTGAAGAGGGGAAGTTCCCAAAGCTTTTCTTGTTCTTCCGCCCCGGCCGTGATTAACTCTTTTACAATTTTTGGATTATTTCCCATGATTCCAGCAACTTTATCTCCAAGCGCTACAACACATGCTCCTGTTAGCGTTGCTAAGTCAAGTGTAGCTATTGGTTTAAACTTTTCAATTCCATATGCGAGGGCATCTGCCAAAATCATTCGTCCTTCTGCATCTGTATTTGTAACTTCCACTGTTTTTCCATTATACATTTTGACAATGTCTGATGGGCGTGTAGCGTCTGCGCTTGGCATATTTTCTGCCGCGGGCACAAGCCCTACCACATTTATGGGCATTTTTAGTGCTTGAACTGCCCACATGGTCCCAATTACTGTTGCAGCACCGCAGACATCGAATTTCATATCTTTAATGTGTCCAGTCGGTTTGAGATTTATTCCCCCTGTGTCAAAAGTAATTCCCTTTCCTACTAGCATGATGGGGGCATCACCTTGATTTCCCCCCATATATTTCATAATAATTAATCGGGGCTTGTTTATTGAACCTTTTCCAACAGATAAGAGGCCTCCAAAGCCCTCTTTCTTTAAGCGCGCTTCATTGAATACTTCGACCTCAACTTTTGTTTCACCAAAACTATCTCTTACTATTTCCGCTAAGCTTTCTGGATAAACATGATTGCCTGGTTCGTTGCCAATATCTCTTGCAATGTAAACTCCCCTTATTTTTTCTACAACCTCTTCTACGGTGGATGGTGAGCCGTGAAAAACAATCCATGGACGTTCACTTTGTTTACTCTTATGTTTGCTAAAGTTGTAGCTGGCTAGTAATACGCCTTCCAACACTTCACTCTCTGACAGAAAGTCCGGAAAGATGTGGAATTTTACAGGCCCCATAAACTTTTCAACAGCCTTCCATGCATTAGCTCCGAACATGCGAGCATCCCCCCTTCCATTCACACCCACCACAACAAGCAACTTATTTTTGTGCTCAATTAATCGCGCTTCATTATTTTCAAAGAATTTAGAATTGATGGGGGTTGTGCCAACTTTTAATTTAACTTCACCTTCTGATGGGGATAAGGGAACTGCTATGATTCTTCCTTCCATGCCTTTCCCGAGTTCGATTCTTGGAAATTTAGTCCATTTCATTTTTACCCACCTTTTTTATTACGAAAGTGCGTCCCCGAACCATTTCAAGCTTAGTGCAAGTTTCTGAAGCTACTTTTTCTGCAATGTCCCTCGTATACTCTTTCATTCTACCTTCTATAAGGGGTTTATTGACTTTAATCCGTAGGCTGCGCTTATGCTTTAGACGACTCTTGATTTCCTCGATGGCCTTTTCAAGCCCCGCCTTGCCAATTTGAAGATCCACTTCCACTTCATTTCCCTCGTTGCCGCTTTAAATCACTTATTTTCTTTATGACTTGCTCCCAACCCTGTCCTACATCCACAAAAGATATGCCCATTTTTTCACCCATTCCGTCCACCTTTGAATTATCGCCTATAATTGCCCAAGCTCCCCTCTGTCTAAGCTCAGGGAACGCCTGACCTCTTTCTTTGTTCATGCCTGTGCCCCCAATGCACACAACATCTGAAAAATAGTTTAGAATGTCAAACTTTTCAAGTAGAGGAAAAACAAGCTCATTCCAGCCGTTGCTGAAGACTACCAAGTCACTAATTTTTGATAAACGTTTGAGTGCCTCTTGAACTCCCTGCATGAGATGAGCTTTTTTAATTATAGCTTTTTTAAACTCGGAATTTTCTTGACTAAGTTCGTCGTCTGAAGCTTTCAACTTCAGTCTGTGTGCAACCTCTCGCGGATAGGTTTCGAGATTGTGAATTTTATATTTTAAATCTTCATCAACTTCTGCAAAGGTTTTTTTCAAGTGTTCTGGTGACCCTTTAAAACCCCATTTTCTAAAATTACGCAAAGTGACCTCTTCAAATATTGCATTCTTGGCCGCCGTTAGGTCTATCAGGGTTCCGTTGACATCAAGAAGTATCATGCTCCCTTTTGAGTCACCATTTTAAAACACCTTTCCTTATGCTGTTGTGTATGCGGTTAAGGTGGAAAAACAAGACGCCCAGAAGAAGATT
>JAAOXW010000081.1 GCA_018221005.1 Candidatus Altarchaeota archaeon | reverse complement strand
TTTGGCCTTCCAAAGTTCCCTCTTATTTTTGAGACCATAAAGCGACATCAGTTGACCTTCTTCTAAAAGTCGAGCTTTGTCAAATTTCTTGGTTGGTTTTCTGTAAGTGGGTCTTTGTTTCTTCATAAGTATCACTTCTTAATCTTCTTTCTACTAACACCCATTGCTTTGCCTCGTCTTCCAGTAGATTTAGTCTTCTGTCCACGAACCTTTAGACCATAGGCGTGTCTCATGCCTTTGTAACTCTTAGTTTTCTTCATTTTATCTAATACTTGTTTTTTGTGAATGATTAATTCAGGGCCAACAAAATGAGTGTCAGTTCCCGTTATTGTATTTTTTCGAGCATTCAATAAGTGCAAGGGGATTCCATGTCCACGCGGATCCAATACACACTTCTCAATTCGTTCAATTTCTGCATCATCGAGCATACCGAAAGTGTGAGTTGGTTCTAAATTTAAAACTTTCATGACGGCATCTGCCATCACATCTCCAATTCCCTTAATGTGAGTCAAAGCTAATTTGGTGGGCAACTCCCCTTTAATCTCACTAGAGGCAATTCTGACGAGATGCCTCATTTCCACCTTTTTTTGATTTTTGGAGTTTTCCGCCACACATTCACCTCTTTAATTTCAATATAAGGCTTACGGTCTCCCGAAAGGCCTCGCAGGTCTTCCGTAACCCTCCGTCTGCGGTCGCCTTGGAGGAAGAATAAAAAAGTAGTATTTTTCCTCTTCTTCAAGCTCCTTTAAGATTCGCTCCCTTATGCTTCGTTTTGGGTCCAGAATGAGGGGAATCCTGTCTTTTATGTCTTGAAGACTCTCAAAAGGCTTCCGTCTATTTTCTATAATTTCCCACATATGCTTCTTTCCGATACCCGGCATGAGCTCTAAACTATGCATTCTGGTTGTTATGGGGGAGGCCCTATTGAAGAAATCCACGAATCGTTTCTCTTCATTATCAATGAGCTGATTTATTGCAGATTCAAGCTCTGCCTTTGCAGCACTCGAGAGGTCTTTCTTCTTTATTCTGGCCCATGCTTGCACGAGCTCCTTATCACTCAAATCAACTTCACCCCCGACTTTAACATCCACCCCTTCCTTCATCACAACTGCAGATAGGAAGAGCTTAGTTTTGATGAGAACATACACAAGCGGCACGGTTAGATACCCGCCCCTAAGTAATCGTATATCACGGCGCCTGAATTCCCTCTCCGCATCCTGGCTGGTGCTGAGGGGAGTTCCTTTTCTGACTACATCTAATACAACTGCGGTATCCATTTTATCACCTGAATTTGGCCAAAATTTCCAGAATTTTTAGCATATTGTCCTTGCTTAGTGTGATGGTCTCCTTGGCAATTAGTGCCTTCAGTTCATCAGTGGTATTTGGCATGATATCAATAATCTTGACTATGTTTTTCTCCTTAAGACGAGGAATCTCTGCAGCCTCTATTTCCTTTATTAATTTTTGAGTATCCCTCCAAGTGAGATTAGAAAACTTACCAACATATTCCTTGGTTAGCTTTTGCTCATAATTAGGTTCTTTAATTTTTGATAATTCCTTCTTAACGAAACTCAAAGTGACAGCTTTTTTTTCAACGACATCTCCAAACATTTATTTCACCTTCTTCAAATGTACGGGATGGCAGGTTATTAATTTTGCCTTGCGTACGTCCTTGATTTCAACAATATAGGACCTTCCCCTTTTTTCCCGGATGATGCCCGACTTACCATGAAATCGGGGATGTGGCATCCCTTCGTGAATGGCAGGTTCAATGACTACTTGAATCCGCTCTTTCAATTCAAACTCCTGCAACATTTTGTTGACTGACGGCATGCGTCGGACTGACTTGCCTAATTTGTGGCGTGATCTAGCCCTGAAACCTTTTGCTTTTGTTGCCATTTTTTTCACCAGAGTATTGTAATATTTCCCTATTTTCAGTGTTTATTATACTTACACTTGACTGCACCTTTGCAGCGCCCCCACTCCATGCACCTGTCGCGGAGCCGGGATTTACCACAACCACCCCTTCCTCTTTAAATGTTTCGGGGACGTGCGTGTGTCCACAAACTACAAAATTATGG
>JAAOXW010000080.1 GCA_018221005.1 Candidatus Altarchaeota archaeon | reverse complement strand
ATACCCCCTCTGGGACCTTGAAAAGGTAGCTAATCAGATTAAGGATAGTGGGGTTGCAAAAGAGATAACCGTTCGTGCATAATCGTTTTAATATTGCTTACTTTCTAAAACTATGAAGCTTTTACTAATTCACGCCGACAGTTTTGAATACTGGACCACTCGAAAAACCAAGTTGGCAGAGGAGAACCCCGTCGAGAACATTGCCAAGGAAAACCTGACTGTGGTTTTCACTGCAGTTGAACCGGGGGATTTGGACAAGGCTGAGGCCGCAGTCTCAGAGATTAAGAAAGTCATGGGAATGCAACACACTAGTGAATGTATAATTTATCCCTACGCACACCTCAGCGAAAACTTATCAAGTCCGAAGGAAGCTGTTGAAGTTTTAGACCACTTGACTAAGGCCCTCAACTGCAGTCGAGCACCCTTTGGTTGGTATAAGAAGTTTCATCTTCATGCCAAGGGACATCCAATGGCAGAATTTAGCCGAAGACTTTGAGCGAAAAAATTCCAGTACACTACTCACAGGCTTTTTAATTCTTTGCCTAACAAAGTATTTAAACACTTAGACACCGTTAAGTAACTGGAAGTGACTATAATGGACCCCTTTGATGATATAAGCGAGTTTGAAAAGACTATGAAAAAAATGCTGGAGAATTTCTTTGGCAAAGGTAGTATTGAAGTTTTTGGGCCAACCCAAAGAAGGCAAAGAAATAAGACCCCCGGTGTTCGTGAACCAATAACTGAAATAAATGAGACTAAGGACGAAGTAATAGTAACTATTGAAATTCCAGGCGCAACCAAGGAAGACATTAGTCTTGATGTTTCTTCAAACGGCATTGAAATTTCAGCCAAGACACAACGGCTTACTGACTCTGGAGAAGTGAGTGGAACTTCATCCACAGAGTTCAAGAAATTTATGAGCTTGCCAACTGATGTAGACCCAGACAGTGTGAATGCATCATACAAGAACGGTATCCTTGAAATTAAACTAAAAAAACTAAAACAAACCAAGAGCAAAAAGGTGACAATTAAATGAATAAAGAGGACACAAATTCTAAGAGTTTTAAACTGAAGGCCGTTGAGGCAGAATATTCAGATGTGGGACGCAGTATTGCAAGGATTAGTAATTCAATTATGGAAGAACTTAACATCTCAACAGGGGACATAATCAAAATCAAAGGTAAGCGGGGAACTGCTGCCGTTGCATGGCGGAGTCGACTGGCTGATGAGGGCAAGAAATTAATTCGAATGGACAGCATCATCCGCCGAAACGCAGGAGTCGGTTTGGAGGACAATGTTGAAGTTAGTAGGTGTGATGCTAAGCGAGCACAAACTTTGACTCTTGCTCCAGTTGATCAGGTGAGAATTCGTGGTAACCTCAAACAATACTTCAAACAAATTTTACTCAATAAACCAGCACTCACAGGTGATTTGCTTTTGATTGACCTGATGGGTCAAAAAATCCCCTTTGTGGTGGCACAAACCAGCCCCAAGGGTGCAGTATACATTACTGCAGAAACCAAATTTAAGGTGAGTGAGAAGCCTATGAAACCAGGGGATGCAGACATTCCCACTATTTCATATGAAGATATTGGGGGTCTTAGGGAAGAAATCAAGAAGATTCGTGAGATGGTTGAACTTCCTCTTCGACATCCGCAACTTTTCCAGAAACTTGGAATTGACCCACCAAAGGGAGTCCTGCTCTATGGACCGCCAGGTACAGGAAAAACTCTACTTGCTCGCGCGGTTGCCAGTGAATCTGGTGCATACTTCATCACCATTAATGGTCCTGAAATTATGAGTAAGTACTATGGAGAAAGTGAGCGGCAAGTGAGGGAGATTTTTGAGGACGCCTCTAAAAATTCACCCGCAATAATTTTCATAGATGAAATTGATGCTATTGCTACTAAGCGTGAAGAAACCCGCGGTGAAGTAGAACGGCGTGTGGTCAGTCAGTTATTGACTATGATGGATGGACTCAAAGGAAGAGGCCAAGTTGTTGTGATTGCAGCAACTAACATTCCCGACTCAATAGACCCAGCACTCCGAAGACCAGGAAGGTTTGATCGTGAAATTGAAATTGGAGTTCCTGACAGGAAAGGAAGAACTGACATCCTCCAAATTCACACCAGAGGAATGCCATTATCCCAAGATGTTGAAATAAGTAAGTTAGTTGAATTTACGCGGGGGTTCACTGGAGCAGACCTTTCCATGTTAACTAAGGAAGCAGCAATGAAAGCACTCCGTAGAGTACTTCCTGAGGTGGTAAAGGAGACAGGCAAGGTTCCAGACGAAATACCTATGGAAATCTTTGAGAAACTAATTGTTACACTGGACGATTTCCGAAATGCACTCAATGAAATAGAACCCAGTGGCATGAGGGATGTCATAATTGAGATTCCCCGCGTTAAATGGGATGATGTTGGTGGGCTTGTTGAAGTGAAGGAGGAATTAAAAGAGAGTATTGAATGGCCTCTAAATTATCCAGAAAGCTATTCACAAATGGGTATTGAGCCCCCAAAAGGAGTCTTACTCTATGGCCCTCCCGGCACTGGAAAAACTATGCTTGCAAAGGCAGTTGCTAATGAAGCTAATGCCAATTTTATTGCAGTGAAAGGTCCAGAGATTTTTAGCAAGTGGGTGGGGGAAAGCGAGAAAGCCATAAGGAAAATTTTCAGGAAAGCTCGGCAAGTTACTCCTGCAATTATTTTCTTTGATGAAATTGATTCACTGGCATCAAAGAGGGGCTCTGATGCTAGCAGTGGTGCCGCTGACAAAGTAATGAACCAAATATTAACCGAACTTGATGGTATTGAAAACTTGAGGGGTGTAGTTGTACTTGCGGCCACTAATCGTATCGATTTAATTGATTCTGCACTGACAAGGCCAGGACGTCTAGACAAGAGTATTGTAGTACCTATGCCCAATAAGGAAGCGCGATTAGCAATCTTCAAAGTTCACACGAGTAAAGTGCCTTTGCTGAAGGGTGTGGACTTTAATGAACTTGCTAGGAAAACTGAAGGGTATTCTGGTGCAGATATTGCTGCCATCTCTCGAGAAGCAGTAATGGATGTGATGCGAGATTCAATGATTCAACTGAATACTTTCAAGAAGGATGTTGAACTTGTTGTGAAAGGGATAACCACTATTGAAGAACTTGCTAAGAAATACAAGGACCATCCGCAAGTAATAGACTTCCTAAGTAAGCATAAGAGCCGTAAGAGAGAACTTAGAAAGGCGAGTTTGGACTTGTCGCCCACACTTTTCAAAAAGGCAGTTTCACACCAACACTTCATGGAAGCACTGCTTCACATAAAAGCCAGCCTTTCTGAGAAGGACCGAAAGTTCTATGAGGATTTGAAGAAATAGAATATATATCCGTAGGAGGAATGATGAGTATGCTTACAGTAAGGTGTGAAGATGTTTGGGTTGAACCCATAAAAGTGGGTGCTAAGGAAACGACTAAGTCAGTGCTCAAATTTTTGGAGAGCAAGAGACCAGTAGTTATTGAAAAGACTGGTGCAGTTGTTAGTGAACACCTCGCACGACTTGCAGAACCAAATACGAAAATTAGTGAAGTTGCTGTCAAAGTTCCCGCCTTAAGTCCTGATGACCCCGTGTTTATTGCAGCACAATCCATGTTGAAATATGATGTGGGTGCAGTTCCAATTAAGAGTGGGAGAAACCCAAAATACATAACTTATCATGCAGTCCTTGGTGCAATAAAATCCACCAAACAATATACCAAGAGGGAAGCGCGCATCATAATGCGCCCCACACCCGTAATCTCTGAAAGAAAAATTTCAAACGCCAAAAATGTTGCCGATAAGAACGATATTCGAGCGGTACCTGTTGTGAATCTAAAGGGGAAACTAATTTCTATGTGGGTGAGCGGGTCAATCCTCAGGAAACCAAGACTTGTGAAGGGCGGCACCCGTCTAAAGCTAATTGTTGACAAAGTGCTTAATGGACCTGTTGTTGTCATAAACAGTCACAGAGAACCGGTTGGTTTAATTGATATTCACGAACTACTCGAGATGTCAGCAATGTACAGGGAATTTTCTACACCCATTTATTATTCAGGACTAGATGCAATTGCAGGGTCCACGCGTGACAAAGTAAAGGAAATGATTCGCGACACAACCAAGAAGATTGCAGACATTGCCCCCATTATTCATACCAGTGTTTATCTGCGTAAAAGGGGAGTTTGGAGTGTAAAACTCAAAGTATCTACCCGCTGGAGAACTTTTATTCGATTTAAAGAAGGCACTGATTTAATGGGTGTATTCACTCATATTCTAAATGGACTCTTGCGAGAGGTGAAGAGTGAAAAAAAGAAAAAAGTCGATACTCGACAGCTCTCAAAAATGTGAAAAAGTGCAATTTTGTAAAAAAATAGTGAATTGAAAAGCATTTATGTGAGTTATTCACCATACTTACTATGTTCGGAAAAATAGCGAAGTGGATGGGTGTTTCTGAAGAGGCAGTCTCCGAAGAATCTCTCGATGATTGGACCCTCGGAGATGATTCATCTTTCGAATCTTCACCAGTGATGGCCATGGCTCCAGCAAGGAGAGGTGCCGGCGCAAAGAAGAAGGCAAAGAAGAAGACAGTCAAGAAGAAAGCAACCAAGAAGGCAATTAAGAAAGTTGCAAAGAAGCGCAAAGTGACTAAGAAGAAAGTAGTCAAAAAACGCAAAACGGTTAAAAGAAAAGTAGCCAAGAAAAAGGTTACTAAAAGGAAAGCGGTTAAAAGAAAACCTGCAAAGAAAAAAGTGAAAACTTTGACTAAGAAGGAACAAGTCCTCAAATTTGTGAAGGGTTCCAAGAAAGCACCTACAATTAAGCAAGTTGCAAAAGCTTGTAAAATTACAGTGCAGACTGCTCGAAGATATCTTTACTACTTGCAGAAAGCCAGGAAACTAAAAGCTAGTGACTGGAATACTGGTGTTAAGAAAAAAGCAGTGAAGAAGAAAACCGTGAAGCGAAAAGCTAAGAAAAAGACAACCAAGAAGAAAGCTGTTAAGAAACGAAAAGCAGTTAAGAAAAAAGCAAAGAAGAAAGTGAAAAGAAAGGCGGCTAAGAAACGCAAAGTTACAAAGAAGAAAAAAGCTGTCAAGAAACGAAAAGCCAAGAAAAAGGTAGCTAAGAAGAAGGTTGTTAAGAAACGCAAAGCAGTCAAAAGGAAAAAGGCCAAAAAAAAGGTGGCAAAAAAGAAGACTGTAAAGCGAAAAGCTAAGAAGAAAGTTGCTAAGAAACGCAAAACCACTAGAAAACGCAAAACGACGGTTAAGAGGAAGAAAAGAAAGTAAGGGGCGCAAGCAATGAATACTAAACAGATACTCCAAATGGGGCTAGGGACTTTGTCCCTGCTCTTTGGGGTGTTGTTAATTTCTAACTATTCGCTTGGCGCTGCAGTAGTGGATACTGTAATTACCTTCAGCATCGCCTTTCTCTTAATGATGATGGGTGGATTCCTGTGGGTTGGCACCGCTGCCAGTATAATGAAATAACTTTTTTTGATCCTAGGTGTGACTCTCAAAGTAGTTCTATTTTTCTTATTTCTGCATGTGACACCGGGAAAATTACATTTGAAGTTTTCTTTACCGCCTTCTGTGGTGTATATTCCAACACATGTTTTAGAAAAGTTTCAAAATCATTGTTTTCAACTTCCTTATTCACAATTTCCTTCATATTGGTTGCCAACGCCTTCTTCTGACGTGCATGACATAATCCAAAAGTAATGATGACCGATTTAACACGTAATTTTTTACCATCTTTGGTTTGGACATCTTGAACAAAATCCAATTTTTCACGCCTTCGTCTTATGATGCTGTAAAGATAAGTTCTCATAACTTCAAAACCAGAGACTTTGGTCTTCGCAGTGGTTCCTGCAACTTTATCCACTTGAAAGAAAAGTGCCATATTCCCCTGCCGATAGTTACCCGTTAATTCATTCACTGGAACCCTTATGATTCGACCCATAACTTTCTTTGGATCACTTGCAGGTGTTTCACCAACTTCCTTTTCTCCGAAGGCCTCAGGTGCGAGAAGGGTGTACCAAATCTTACTCTTCCACTTATCCCTGCTCTGAACTCTAGGTCTTGCCATCATCTACCACCCGAAACTAAAATCCTCGCGACTTCCGGCGTATATTTCCATTCCTTTTTGATGGCGCCAGTCTTTCTATAATAATCCATTAATCTCTTAATTTTCATCTCAGTTTGAGATAATGCCCGTTTATTGTGTACATCCTTCTTATTGAGATTCAAATGTTCTCGAACCCGTACGGCTTTTATGAGTAGGTCAAAAAGGTCCGCAGGCACCTCACCTGAAAGTTGGTTATTTCCCAAAATTTTGGCAATTTTTTGACCCGTAATTAATCTGACATCTGGAACGCCATATGAATCTCTCAAAATAGTTCCAATCATTGCAGGTTTTCGGCCCTCTTTCGCCAGTTTCAAAACTAAGCTTTCAACCTCCTTCGGGCTGTATTGAACCCAATTAGGAACCGAAGTTCTATGGGGCTTCGTTGAGCCGCTTTTTCCCTTCTTGTGAGCGTATATTCTAGCCACGGAGTCGTTTCAAGTTGGCTTTTTATAAGTTTTCCGCCACCTAGGTAGGTCTTCTCTTGGTTTCCGTCCCGCAGCGTTCACATTCGCCTTTTCGGGCCCTTTTCCAGCCACATGCAGGGCAGTACCAACACCATTTTATTTCCTTACTAATTTCCCTGCTGACTCCCTCAACTTCAAGTTTCAGCTTTTTAGCAACATTTTGAACTGCGAAGTCATTAGTACAAACAATTCCATCAATTTGCAGTGCTAGTGCCAAAACTTCCACATCCGCTCGGCTCAAAACATCTAAATCTCCCGTCTTCTCTGCCGTTTCCATTACAGCTTTCAACTTAGTATCATTCGGGGCCACTATCTCCACAATGGGTGGTACCTCGGTCTCCTTAGCCACCGCGGGGGGTGTAATGCCTTCTAAATTCCCGCCCTCAATGAAGACCCCCGCATCAAGAACACGTTGCTTTTTGACCACAGTAGCTTCGTCTCAAAACATTCTTAAACTTTACCAGTCCCTACCCGTGTGCTCTACATTGTTGGAATGGGTCTGGAACGGGGGGATTTAACTGAAAAGGGATTGGCAGCTCTAAAAAAGGCCAAGAAAATCTTCGTTGAAACCTATACTAGTTTCCCCTACCAACTGGAGAACAAAGAACTAGCTGCCAAAGTTGAAGAAGTAAATAGGAACTTTGTTGAGGAAGGTAACCTCCTAGAACTTGCCAAGGTCTCGGATGTGGTTCTACTAGTTCCGGGCGACCCTCTCTTCGCAACTACTCACATATCTCTCGTGAAAGACGCCAATGATAAAAAAGTTCAAGCTAACGTAATTCATGCGCCCTCAATCATCAACACAATTTCAAGAACTGGACTTAGTCCCTACAAATTAGGTAGGGTAGTTACCATCTCCAAAGGCTTCACAAGCGATTCTGAAAAGCTAAAGAGTAACATAGATACTGGCCTTCACACCCTATGTCTCCTTGACCCTGCAATTACACTCACACAGGGATTAAAAGTTCTCAAAAAATTTGGAGTGGACAGAAAAGTTATTGCTTGTGAACAGTTGGGCATGAAGGGTGAAAAAATCAAATATGGTTCACTTGACCAATTACTTACTACACCCTTCAACTCAAAACCTCAATGTATAATTGTTCCTGCAGAGCTTCACTTTTTTGAAAAAGAATTTTTAGACCAATTTAGTTGCACATAACTATATTGAAGGGATAACTAGTTCCATCGTAGTCTGTCGTTCCATTATACAATTCACAAGTTTCCAAAACCACATATGTTTTCTCAACCTCTTCTAGTCCTGTCTCAAGTGCAGTAGTCATTGCTACAGCGTCTGCGGTACTCTTCCATTCAAATGTCATTTCAGAACTTACCGTTGGAACTCCTGGCTTCTTGCTCCCCACTCGCCCGACCGTAAAATTATAGCTCCCCGGCGTTATAATCACATTCCATATTCTCGCATATTTTGTAAATGCATCTGACATCACAAAAGTAATTATGTCCTCTAGAGCCGATGCTTCAAAGATAGTCCGGTTTTCTGCCTCAACGGTTTCGTAATCACACCCTAATGGTAGGTCTTTCCACTTACTGATTTCAAGATAACTATAATCCCTTATGTCCAATCCCACTTCCCCACAGAATGCAGGCCCCCCCATTAGGAAAAAAATCTCAATTATTTTCGGCTCTGACAATTCTGAATATTTTTCAAGATTTTTCCCCATGTACAGTGCCTTTACAATATTACTATCTTCGGTGTTCACCTTTGCGTCAATAAGTATGTTTCCCGAACTGAGGGCCGCAAACAGTATCGCAATTGCCCCAACTATGCCTATTACCAAACCCACCACCACGGCAATTAACATCGCAGCCCCTTTCATTTTAACCACCTATACTTCATTGTCAGAATTCCACCCGGAGGAACGGCATAGTGCGTAGTGCTAAAGGGGTTGGTCCGTAATATCCCCCCTGACTCTTCCTCCTCCTCTACCTCCGTTGAGAAAATCACCGTTCCACTTGCGTCCCTTAATTGAAAAGTCTCTTGATATTTATCTAAGATATTAACTAAATTTACTCCTTCTGGATTTTCAACTCCCAATTCCGCTGCCTTTGAAAGGTGGTGTAGAAGTGTGTCACTCCCCACACCCGTCATCGCAATTGAGTGAAGGTAAGCAAAGGCAGGATCTAATCCCTGTTTTGCTTCGGCCTCCACTTGTATATTTAATTTAAACAGCATGTCTGCAAAGGAAACCAACAGTAATGAAAATGTAAGCACCGCTACCATCTTACCCGTTGTAACAACTGCCGCTTGCCCTCTCATATATTCGCCTCCGGCCCCCCAATACTACCTTCTGTCAAACCACACTCTTCCCCATAAACGTCAATTTGCGCTCCAGTTAACTCTACCATCCTGCAAAACACTTTCTCTAGCGTTTCAGAAGGACTCTTTTTCATGGCAGCTCCAACCATCAAGAATCCCAGGTCTCTCGAATTTTCATTACAGCCTATGGCCACAGGCAAAGTGTAAATGTATACGGGGTCATGGTAGGAAGCAAATAGCATATGATGGGCGATAAGTAACGGATGTGTTAGGTCCTCGGGGCGGTCAACTGTTGGAATTACATCATCAAATTTACCAACGCCCCCTTTTGGAAGTTTTATTTTTTCAGAGTCTCCCCCCGCAGCAGCGTCAAGAATTTTGAGCGCTCGTTCTTCAAATAAAGCCAGAACAAATCCCGACTGGTCCTTGGTTTCTACAACCGTCTTACTTTCAACATCATAGAGTATGGCAAAAACGGAGAGCTTGTGAAATTCATTATTGTCAAGAAAATCTAAATATCCCGCCTCAACCACGCCCTTCTCACATGAGACGGGGGGTGCTGCAATTTGATGAGCGATGTAAAAATTTGTTTTTATTGCCTGCCACTTCACGAGTGAATTAGAAATAGTCATATTAAACATTACAAGTACCGCCACGGTCATAATTGTTGCGATTATGAGTGATAATTCAATAGTTCCCCATGAGCCTTTCAACCAATCACCACTCCCCGTCCTGCTTCGTTGTGATAGATACGTATGTTTTCAATAGCACTTCCCCTCGCAATCCAACCCTCTACCTCCCCTATATAAAATAATTCTGAACTCTCTGCTGCCAATCCTTCAAGAACGGGCATCCCAATTATTGTCCCTGGAAATGCAATCCAGCCAACTTTTTTTGTGACCGCAACCACAAGATTATGTGCAACTGCAACATCAACCGGTAATAAATTCCAATCTATATTGATTTCAGTTCCTTCATGCATATTACTGACACTCATGCACCCGGATAGCAAACCCGCCCTGACCGAGCTACTGTACATAGCACTTGCACCAAACATATTTGAAATAATTGCACTTCCCATAACCACTAGAGCGCCATATAGGAGTAGAAACCCCATTACCATGAAGGCGATATCCACACTCTCTTGTACTCCCACATAAACTCCTCGTTCCTAGCTATTTAATTTTACCGTAAGCATCTAATTTAATTTTACGCTGAAGTCCCCAACATCCTCAATTAATATGGTTCTTGGGTCTTCGCTAGGGGCGTAGTAATATGTCTTATCTGGATTCAAGGTTAAACCCCGACAAGCCATGTAAAAATCCCCCTTATGATATTCGTAAATGGAGCAAATTATTCCAAGCTGCGTGCTACACTCCGAGTTTATTTCTTCAAGTATGTCTGCATATCCAAAAAGCTCTTCATCCGGCAAAACAATATCTGAGCAATCCGTAATTAGTACATGCATTTTTTTAGGAACGACCAACGCTGGCTGACTTCCGAGTTCGGTGGCCATATTCTGAGTCAAAATCTCAACCCTCTGCAGAGCGCCTTGTGAAAAAGACACAAGCCCATACATCTGTGACATGCTGACTGTCGCTATAATTAGAAATAAAAAAATATGAAAAAGTAAACCTACACCTTTCAAGACCTCACCTGCCGATTATGTCTGTGCTCTCAGCAATCTCGTTGGCCATTGCGTGACAGTCATCAGGGTCGTAGCGACTTCGTGCATCGAGCAAAGACATTTTACCTTTGTTATGCAGGAAAACCGCACAATCACAAGGGTCTAACCTTTCTCCGAGTTCAAATTCCTCTTGTAAGAAGTACTTGATTGTCAATGCCGGGTGTGCTGCTGCAACACTGGCCTTTGCCAATTCGTCTTGATTTACTGCAGTCCTGACAAAGCCACTGTCTGCCCAATTTTCACAAAATGAAGTAAGTGTAATTTCAACTTGACCTGCATTTATTTCTCCAAGCCAGTTGCCGAAAGTTTCCTGCGCATTAGTCTGATTCATGAGCTGGTACATACTAATACCCACCACCAACGCTAACAGGAGCGTAACTACAATCCAAATTGGCTTGCCTTCTTGACCTTTCATACTTGTTTATACTGCCGTTTTCTATAAATGCATTTAGATACTATGAAAAGTCGATTCCAGCATCTATAAACTGTCTCAGATATAGTGTTTTTTCCTCAGAGGTTGTTGCCGAAAGCGAAGAGTCGTAGTAAGAAAGACTCTCCTTAACACTCATACAAACTACCCCACAATAACCTGCACAATCATTATCCCTCAGTGCAGTTAGTGCTTCACCTGCGTTATCCTTGTTTTCTAAATAAAGGTCCCAGCAGGCAATACACTTCCGGGTATTTTCACAATCTCCCTCACAATATCTTGATAAAATAAGGTCCTGATTCTTATTCAAAGTACTTGGAACATAGAGGGGGGAAAACATGATTAAACTCCCCGTGCTTTTATCAACCAACGAATTGTAAAATGCAGTTTCAACTTCTGTGGCCGTAAATGAATTTGCGTCCATACCAGCCTTTTGTAGCCAAGTGCTACATGCTGAACTGATAGTTTCAATTTTTAGGACTTCACTTAATTTGGTTTGAGTAGAGTGAGTTTTCATAAAAGCGTTATGTGCTTCCAAACTTTCTGTATCCAACCGAGCCCTTTCTGGTGATATTGCAACTGCCAGTGGGTCCCCGCAATCTTCCCGAATTTTCACCAAATCCAGAAACGTTTCAACAGATTCCGCCTTAGTTTCAGATTCTGCCCCGCTAATAGAATCAAGTATATTCAAAAGTGAAGCTTGGCCTGCTGCTGCGTATGCGGAGTACATGGGTTCGCCGTT
>JAAOXW010000079.1 GCA_018221005.1 Candidatus Altarchaeota archaeon | reverse complement strand
TTTTCAAAAAAGTTCGATCAAAAGGTGCTGGTTTGCCTGAACTCACCAGCACGCGAAAGTAAGTTTATTAAAAAATACCAACCTGCCCCCCAGGGCAGATTCATAAAAATAATTATTTGGGTGCGTTCGCCCCAAGATAGGTCCAAGTAAACACAGCCCCAACATAGCCAGTAATAAGCCATCCAACAAAGGGAATCAAAGTACCTACTACTGCAATTAAGCATCCCAGTAAGAGGGCAACTAGTGTGTACTTGATGAAAGCCCACCTGTAGGCATATCTTAGTATGGCCGGAATGTCAAGTGCCGCTTGCATACTTTCCGTTCGCCCCAAAACCAGCATCGCAGCCATGTTCATTGGAATCGATAAAAGTCCAATAAAGACTGCAATTAGTGCAACACCGATTAATGGCATTAGCATCACTGGATCAAAAGTTCCAGTCATGAGGGGATTAACGAGGCTTCCCAGAGCTCCAAAAGTAAAGGGCAACATTACCAAGAGAGTTAGAAGTCCGTAAACCATACAAACTCCTACCGACTTGAGTCCCAATACAAAAGAGTCCATACTAAACTCTGGTAGTTTATTTGGCGTCTTTGCGTTTTGAAGGCCATATCCAATTACTGTAAAATTAACAATTGGAATCAGCCCCAAAAGGGACCCAACAGCTAACTTACTCCAATCTGAAAACGGCTTCTTTATTGCATCAGATAATTCCATATGCTCAGCGAGCCCACGGTCTTAAAAAAATATCCAAATCAACTTAGAGGTGCACTTTTCCTTTTTCGAACTCTTTAATTTTGGTTATGCGTCTGTTGTGACGCTCTTCCTTGGAGAAGCTAGTTTTCAGCCAGAGCTTTACAAGTTTCACCCCTTCCTCTTTGGATATTATACGTCCAGGTAAAGCAATAACATTGGCATCGTTATGCTCTGCCGCCACCTTGACAGTTGCTTCATTCCAGCAAAGAGATGCACGAATGCCCCGGAACTTGTTAGCAGCAATAGTCATGCCTTGTCCCGTTCCACAAACTAAAATTCCCTTCCCCCCTTCTTTTTGAATTCGTTCACAAACCACCTTGGCAATATCGGGATAATCATCTTCCACTTCAAATTGATGGGCGCCCAAGTCTTCAAAAGGGGTTTCTGTATTTTCCAAGTGCCACTTAATAGCTTCCTTCATTTCAAACCCTGCGTGGTCCGAACCAATGAAAATCATAAACTTCAGTAGTAAGTATGCTATAAATGGCTTTTTACCTTCAGAAAGGTTTAAAATCATCTAAAAGCCAACCTTGACGTGGGTTCGTAGCTCAGTCGGTAGAGCGTCAGGCTCTTATCCCTCGCTTAACAGCTCGGGAGAGTCACCTGATGGCCGGGGGTTCGAGTCCCCCCGGACCCGCACGAGATAACCTGCGGGTTACCTCGACCAAAAATACAGTAAACCACGCTGGCCGTGAGCTGAGGCGAAACGGCCACCGTGATCATCCAATTTCGCAAAATTGGATTGCCCCAGTAGCTCAGTGGTTAGAGCGGCTGCTTCGTAAGCAGCAAGTCGCGAGTTCAAATCTCGTCTGGGGCTCAACTCATGGTGAAATAAACCGGTCTACAAAGAAATTCACCACAAACCACGGTAGTCGTGAAACTGCAAAGTATAGGAATTTAGCCTTAGTAGTTTCACAAGGAATTCGAATAGATTTGCCAATGAGTTCCTTACCCGTCACTCCATTCTCAAGGTAGTAGGCCTCTCCAAGAACCGCATAGGTTCCACAAATCACATCCGGGATGTTTATCTCGCCTGTGTGCGAAATGTATTGAGACGGCATTACTGCATCAAGTGTGTCCGTAAGGGGGACATTCATTTTGAGCAGAATTCTCTCAAGATTTTGCGGTTGAATCGTAAAACTGTAATTCAAAATGGTCAAATTTTCAGAAACTAATTCCAATTTAGCAGTGTGTGTTCCTTGGGAAATTTCAAATTCTTCTCCCACGGGGCTTCCATCGACGTATATATCATAGCTAAACGAAAAGCCTGCAACCATAAGCAGGGAACCAAGCAACAATAGTTTGAGTGTATTCATAAAAATACTATACTCTGGAGTCCTAAATAAAGTTTTATCTACTCTCACTGCTCTTGATTCTTGATGAAGAAGGTCTTACTAGTCTCAATGGAGGCCGCGTTCTCAAACGCTGTGAAAACCTATGCAGGAGGTTTGGGCATCCTCGTGGGGGACAAACTCAGAGCATCTCAAGATTTAGGTTTAGGAATTACGGTACTGACCTTTTCATA
>JAAOXW010000078.1 GCA_018221005.1 Candidatus Altarchaeota archaeon | reverse complement strand
TCCGGTAGGGGTTTTAGTGTCTCAAGAGAGCTAAGTGGTTCAGGTTCAACAATGTCGCATCTCTTCCTCTTCTGGAAGAAGTATAGATACATTATTGGCAACAGTCCAACCGTGTTGAAAATGAAGACCGAGAGAAACCAATATTTCTGGTTATTCTTAGCCGACTTCCACATGGCGACGCCTTTCCAAACCATTTCCCAAAGTGCAATAGCAATCCACCAGGATCCTAATTCCAATGCCATATATGAAAGTCTTCTAGGTTGCATAAATGCGTTGTGGAAAGTTTTTAATGTCTCCAAAATCAAAGGAGTCACTAGGACCGGTAGCCTAGCCTGGAAGGGCGACAGCCTCCTAAGCTGTAAGTCGCGGGTTCAAATCCCGCCCGGTCCGATGCCCTGCGGGGCATCTCGACCAAAATGAAGTTTTCCCCGCGGGGCATTCAATCAAAAAGGGAACCCTGCACTTATTGACCTTTTCAAGAATCAATATATAATCCCGAAGACCAAGTTAGTCAGTGTACTATCCGAATTATTACTGGGTCCAACAGAATCATTATCCTCAGGCCGAGCCCCATAAGAAGGCGTGGCTCCCGTGGGCTATAATCTTCATACTGATTATGGCCTCCTTTTACACTATTTACATCTACATACAGCCCGAGTTTATTTTGAGCGATGTGTCTTGCGCCCAAAACTATGCAGTCGCCCATTTTGTTATGGCAAAGTCTGGCAGATTTTTTATGGGCACTTTCAAGATGGATATTGCAGGTAAAATATATGAGAAGAGTTTAACTTCGACTGTTATGGAGGGCGATTCCCTTGATGTGGTCTTCAAGGTCAATTTATCTCCTGGTAGCTACATGGGAGATATGAGTTTTCGGGGCGAATACACCGGAGACTTTGAATGCGTCGTTCGTTAGCAGTTATCCTTATAATGAGACGTTTTGAATACGGGTTAGGTGTAAATAATGTTCGAATTGGTAACTTTCAAGCAAAATGTGCGAGTTCCACCTAGCTTGTGGAAAGATGACATCAAAGAAGCCACTAGACAGGCCCTAAAAGATTTAGAAGGTCAGGTTTCTAGAATGGAGGGTATGCTTCTCTCAATTCTTGAGATACAAACTATCGGCGAGGGTAAGATACTCCCCGGTGATGGTGCAGTTTACTTTCCTGCAACCTATAAGGCCCTAATGTTTAACCCCGAAATGAATGAAGTCATTGATGGGGAAATTTCAGACATGGTTGAATTTGGAGCCTTTGTTCGAGTTGGCCCTATGGATGGTTTGGTCCACATAAGTCAAATAGCCGACGATTTCTTTTCTTATAGTGAAAGTGGTGTGATACAAGGCAAGCAAAGTAAGAAGATTATCAAGACTAATGATACTGTTCGGAGCAGGATAATCAGTATTAGTCATAAGGCTGAACCCGCAAAGTTGGGAGTTACTATGAGACAGCCAGGGTTAGGCAAGCACGAGTGGCTTGAAGAAGAGAAGGGTGAATGAATGGCAGACAAAAAAGTTTGTAGAAAGTGTCGTCTATTTGTGAAGGAAAAGGAATGTCCTATTTGCAAAGGTGATGATTTCAGTATGACTTGGGCCGGCATGGTCGAGATTCTAGACCCTGAAACTTCCGAAGTCGCTAAAAAGATGGGGATTACAGTTCCCGGCAGATATGCTTTGAAGGTGAGATGAATGAAATTAACTATTATTGAAAAAAACGATAATGCACTATTGAAGAGGAAAGAAGTATCTTTTAGAGTTGAACACGAAGGCAGTGCAACTCCTACTAAGCTTGAAGTTTCTAACCTTTTGGCTGCAAAATTAAATGCCAAGAAGAATTTGATGTTTGTAAAAAACTATGTGGGCAGTTTTGGTACCAATGTGAGTACGGGACTTTGCTTAATTTATATTGACGAAACATCGATGAACCGAGCCGAACCACAACAGATGCTAAACGAAAAGAAACGTATTGGTGCGGCTCCAAAGGCAAAAGAATCTGAGGACGCCCCGGCTGAAGAAGCACCAGCTGAGAAGAAACCCGAAGAGAAAAAACCAGCTGAGAAGAAACC
>JAAOXW010000077.1 GCA_018221005.1 Candidatus Altarchaeota archaeon | reverse complement strand
GCGGATGGAGTGATAACTACAAGTCACCAGATGAAGCAACAATTAATTAATCGATATGGTGCCAATCCCGATAAAGTGTTTGTTATGTACAATGGTATTGACGTGAATAAGTTTAGACAGCACATTCACTTACGCAAGAAAAAAGCGGACGAAAAAATAGTTCTCTTTGTGGGGAGATTAACAGTACAAAAGGGGATATGGGAACTCTTGCACGCCGCACGTAAAGTAGTGGACAAAGATCCAAAGGTCAAATTTTTGATTTTAGGGGGTGGCGACTCATCCAGAGAACTGATAAACCTCTCAATTGACCTAGGGCTCCAAGAAAACGTATTATTTACGGGTAGAGTCTCTGAAAACGAACTGCTTGCGGCATACAGAATTTGCGATTTATTTGTTATGCCGTCAGTAAGTGAGCCCTTTGGACTCGTTGCTCTTGAAGCCATGGCTAGCGGAAAACCGATTTTGGTTTCAAAAACATCTGGTGTTAGTGAAATTGTCAAACACAGAATCACCGTAGATTATTGGGATGTGAATATGCTGGCATCAAAAATTTTAGAAGCCCTAACTTACCCCGAGTTATCAGAGAGCTTAATTGTGAATGGGTCGAGAGAAATTGAAAAGATGGATTGGAAATATTCAGTAAAGCGACTCCATAAAATTTACAGGAGAGTTCTGAATGGTTGATGTTGCATTTTGTGCAATTTTGCATCAGCCTTGGCGCATAAGAAGATACAGCTTTCTTGAAATTGGGGAACATAAGGGTTATTTTGATGACCCCCTTAATGGTCGCCTTTTTGAAAGGATATCCAATAAATGTTATTTACCTGCATTAAAAATGTTGAAAGACTTGGCCGAAGATCACAAAGAATTTAAAGTGAATCTTTCATTCACTGGAACCTTTTTGGACCAAGCAGCAAAATATAAACCGCAAGTAATCCAAAGAATAAAAGATCTAAACAATACCGGAAAATTAGAAATTATAGGAGAAACCTACTATCATTCACTAGCCTTCTTTGTTTCAGAAGAGGAATTTCATGCTCAAATAAAACAACACCAACAAAAAATCAAAGCACTCTTTGGTGCAAAGCCAAAAATTTTCAGAAACACAGAATCCTTGTACTCAGACAGCATTGCGCGCTCAGTTGAGAAGCTTGGCTTCAAGGGCATTGTGACTGAGGGGAGTGAGAAGTTTTTGGGGTGGAGAAGTTCCGGACATCCATACAAAGCAGATGGAACCAATATGCACCTTTTCTTGAGAAACTACAAGATGAGTGATGATATTGCCTTTAGATTTTCAGCCAGAAACTGGAAAGAATACCCCCTAACTGCTGAAAAATACGCTTACTGGCTTGCAGCAGCACAGGACCGCTTTGTTATGCTCTACATTGACTTTGAAACCTTTGGTGAGCACCAGTGGCCAGAAACAGGAATTTTTGAATTCTTGCGCCACCTCCCAACTTATGTCGGTAAACACAAGCACGTGCAATGGACTAATTTGAGTCAATTACTAAAACTTGATACTGTGCACACCTTGAATGTCCCTTGGTTTGTATCATGGGCAGATCAAGACCGAGATACTTCAGCTTGGCTGGGCAATAAAATGCAACGCACCGCCTTTGAAACTGCCAAAGCTCTTGAGAAGAAAGTGCTTGAGACCAAGGATGAAAAAATAATTGATGTGTGGAGAAGGTTGATGACAAGTGACCACTTCTACTACATGAGTACTAAATTTGCGGGCGACGAAGAAGTTCACAGTTATTTCCGCGGTGAAGTCTATGAAAACCCGTATGAGGCCTTTGCCAACTACATGAATATTATTCAAGACTTC
>JAAOXW010000076.1 GCA_018221005.1 Candidatus Altarchaeota archaeon | reverse complement strand
AGAGATTACTTGCCTAACTTGAGTCAGGGGAATCATATTTCGAGGATTTCTACTGCCTTATTAAGATGAGCATCGAGGGGGTTTTTTCTGTGTTCTTCATCAAGAAACCACATGGCCTGTAAACTTTTGATGTCCTTCGCAATCATTGCATTCACAACAGAAGGCTTGTCATCAATAAAGATTAAGTCGGGGTATTTTTCATGGAGGGCACAGGCAACTTTAACTTTTTTGTCATCACAATCAACCACAAAAATGCCGTCAAGGTCAAGGCCAGAAATTTTTCTAGATTGATAGCCATCTCCAACCGTTATAACAAAAATCTTATCAAATTTTTCACGAAGGGGTTTGAAAATTTCAGCAAGGCCGTTTTTCCAAAAGGTTTCTACATTTTCAAAAAATAGGTTTTCAGCACGTTCCTTGCCAAGTTCTTCGGCAACAATATTCACCATGGTTGTTAAATCCTTTCGCCCGCGGTCTGCACTCTTACTAACTACGTCATCAAAATTGAGGTTGGTTTCTTCAAATTTCTTTCGCAGAAAAACTAAGTACTTATTCGTATCAAACAGCACCCGATCTAAATCTAACGCAATAACTGACATAGTACCTCACCAAGTTTCTTTGGACAGTGTAGATGCTCCGTTTGGGAGAGGTCGGAACATACACCATCAATATCAATTTCTATTCCCATAGATGGTTTTTGAACGAGTACTTTATCTGGAACAAAACCACCGAGTTCCTTCAAGGTTCGTAAGTAATCGCTTGCCTTAAAGCCCTTAACTGGAGCTACATCGTTAGTAATATTCATTACATAAATTTTAAGTGGAACTTTGGAAACTGCATTTCGAACTTCCTTAACTAAAAAATGGGGCATTACACTTGTGAACAAACTTCCTGGGCCAACAACAACCGCATCCGCAGCTTCAATTAGTTCTATTGCGTGTAGGTTTGCAGGTAAATTTGGGGACAAGGATAGTTTCAACAACTTTCCTTCAGTGTCATCAATTTGAACTTCACCAAATATTTTTTCATGCTCAAACTCTGCAACCAAATCACATGCACGATTGAAGAGTGGTTCAATGGGTTGTTTTAATCCCATTGCCTTTCTGTAAATTTGCATCGCTTTTGAAAAGCCGTGAAGGTTCATAAGATTGAGGAGAACTAAATTTCCAACGGCGTGTTCCTCA
Source organism: Candidatus Altarchaeota archaeon (assembly GCA_018221005.1). Taxonomy (GTDB): domain Archaea; phylum SpSt-1190; class SpSt-1190; order SpSt-1190; family SpSt-1190; genus JAAOXW01. The sequence continues at coordinate 748 of JAAOXW010000076.1, read as the reverse complement.
AATCTGTATTCCATTGCATCAGTGAATGGTGAATCAGAAACGGTATTCACGACACGTCTTATGTCCCCCATTGCAGGGACATCAAACAAATCTCGGAGTTTGCCCGTGCTTCCACCATTGTCTGTGGTTTCCACAACGGCGCCAAAGTCAAAGCCCTGTTGTTTGAGTGCGAGGATAGTTTGACTGAGTCCCTTTCCGCCCCCCATTCCTACAATCATTTCACAACTACCTCCTGTTTAACGTAGGCCATCTTCTTGTCGTCAAGGACCCCCTTAAAAACGGTTCCGGGCCCCACAAAACTTTCTTTTCCAAGAATGGCCCCCGGCATCAAGCTCACATTCACCCCCGTTCTTGCCTTATCTCCCACGATGCAGCCAAGGGCAGAACGTTTGGTGTCAATCTTATTTCCCTTGACTGATGCTTTAATATTTGATCGATTAAGTTTTTTATTAGCAGCAACTGTACCAAAACCCAAACTGCAAGCTTCACCAATAACAGAGTCCCCAAGGAAGCAATGATGTATTTTTGAGTTCGGACCAATTAAACTGCGAACCACTTCACTTCCAAAGCCAATAACTGCACCTTCCTCAATCATACTTTCACGAACAAGTGAATGGTCCCCGATAACCACATTTCTTCCAATATATGCAGGACCCTTCACAACTGCATGATGTAAAACTTTTGCACCTTTTTCAATAATTACGTCACCTTCTATGACGGCACTCTTAGCAACCTCACCTTCAATTTT
>JAAOXW010000012.1 GCA_018221005.1 Candidatus Altarchaeota archaeon | reverse complement strand
GGAGATTGTGATGAAGCTTGCGGGGCGGATGCTTTCTGCGATGAGCGTTCTCGAGGATATTCAGCCAGTAGTGGAACGGGATGTCCCGGGGGAAGCAACTGTGTATGTGCATTTTCACCAGGATGCCAAGCATATGACCGGGATGCTACGTCAAGTATATGTCAATCAGGCACATCACATCTTTGGATAGATGGAAATTACGGGGATTATAAAGTTGATTCAGATAATTGTGGTAGTGGTGTTACTTGTGGGGATGGAAATCCTGCAAATGGTTTCTGTTGTGGAGATGAGAATGGAGAAAACCCCATAACGGAAGCGGGCACGGCTGATGCCCCCTCTGGCTTCAAAGACGGCACCGAAGCGTGTTGTGACACTTCCACCGATTGTGTAGAGTCAAACGTCTGTACGAGCAATGGGGTTACAAAGGGATCCAAACCAACTTGGGCATCTTGTCTCAGTGGAACGTGGTATGGTGGGGACGATAGCTGGGCGGCATGTGAAGATCTTACGGGGAGTGTCTCAAATTGGATGAGTACCTTTTGTTGTGGGGATGACAATACTGAATATACTACTTCTTGTGTAGACAACTCAGTGAATCTGTCATGTTCTGGGGGTAGTGCCTGTTGCGACAGTACGTCAGATTGTGTGCAGAGTGGCACTTGCTATAATTCGGGTTCATCGATAGGGGACGCTTACTGTTACAACGGTGAATGGATAGATACTTGTCCTTTCAGTACCATGGCATGGCGCCGGTGGCCACCTTGCTCATCTTATGGTTTGTTTTCGTGCATCGCATCCGAATGCTATAGCACGTACTGTGGCTCTGGTTGGGTAAAGACGGGAGCGTCGTGTTGCGGTTGTTGGTATGGTTTTCAGTGTAACTATGATACGTGTACTTCAACTTGCACTTGTTCTAAACCCTACATAGTAGATACCGGCAACGACTATTTCACTATGATGGATAGTTGTGTAGAGACGCTGTCTTATCTGGATGAAGGTGATGAGTGTGGATTCACTAATGAAGATTTTTGTAATGGGCCAGATACATTTTCTGGTGGTGTGACATATCAAAAATGTGCCACGGGGGGTAGTGCTCCAGCAGGTACGTGTAATGATGACACTGGAAGTATTGAGTGCATCTCGGGGGGACAGTGTATCTATGGTGATCCAGAGCCAACGCTGTATGCGAATGGAGCTATTCTGGAGATTGGGGGTTATGATGCATATTGTTCCAGTGGTATTTGGACCAGTCTTCCGAATGGGCAATCTTGTACTCATGGGGTTGAGTGTACTAGTGATCTTTGTGTAACTGGGACTTGTCGAGCGAGTTGTGAAGGTTATGATGTGTCTTGTGTGAGTTTTGACAGTTTGGATTACTCAGATTGTTACAATGTATGCGCAGACTATGATAATGAAGATGGGGCCGAAATGCCTCTGCCGGGGTTGATGACTAATGGAACTTACGTGAAAAGGGGGGGCGTTCCGATTGGGGAGGGTAATAGTTTTGATTATTCAGATGCTCTAGACGTGTGCACGTATGTAAAAACCGCTACTGCGAGTAGTAATACTATAACCCAACCAGGATTCCGATACGACGCAGGCAGTTCATACTATATCTCGACTACCACGGATTTAGGGGTGAGTAGTACATACGCGCACCTGTGCCTTCCCTTCACCCCAAGTGGAGGCTCCGGAGGGTATGGGACTTATATTTTCTATACTGAGGCCTTCGATGATGCGGGGACTGTTTCCTATTATGCCATTGGGAATGAGAATAATGGTCAACCGCACGCCTTAGGAACGGTTTACTATGTAGATGAGATTTCTTCGGGCTGCTCAATTTCTTGTTCGGGAAATATTATGCACGTTAATTTTACAACAGTGAAACATGAGCAGGTAGGAGAGACAGGAATTATTGAGTTGAAGGGGTGCTATGATACTCCCGCAGGAACTTGTATTTCTGAGGCGGCGAGTATTTGTGAGACGGAGTGTACCCCTTCAGGGACCTGTAGTTCGAGTTGTAACTTTGGTTTCTCGGTTGTAGAAGCGGGAGTCATAACGGGCTATGCTAATGACAAAAACAATGAGTGGATAGATACCGATTCAGATTTGAGTTGTGGAACTGTCCCTGAGTTGGACAGTAATGCTTGTTGGTGTAGTGCGGGCGGAGGTAATTGGTTTGCACAGCGAGCTGGGAGTGAACTGTGTTGTAAGGACGATAGTGAAGACTTTTTGAACTCGACTACTGACTTGTGTGATAATGGGAATTTTATGGCGTGTAATAGTGGCACAGAAGGTACCTCGGCATATATTGTAGATACTTGGTACTATTGTGATGGTTCTATCTGGGTAGTTGGAGGGTCTACTGCAGATTCAGATAGTGGGGACTGTGCGTTCATAAGTGGAGTTTGGACAGGTAATGAATGTTGCGGGAACAGTGCAGATACTGACGGGGATGATGCGGGAGTTACAGGAGATGAAGGGAGTGACAATTACGTTGATGGAACATGGGGGTGTAATGATGGCACCACCCATGAGTGTACTGCCGAAGATTGTTATGGTTTGGATTTAGATAATAATGGTCCTTCTGATACTTGGTGTACTGCACAGGGCTGGGAGGATATTGTATATTCTGCAGATATCTGTACGGCGGCTTGCACGGGTGTTGCGGGGGGCTCTTGGGGTTCTTATTGGCTTGAAACGTCGAGTAGTGCGTACTGTTGCGGGGATGATGGAACTGAATTGGTTTCAGATGTTTTGGACAGTTCTACCTGTACTGTAACTACGGGTCCTAAGCTGGCATGTTGTGAAGATGAAAAATGTGGATGGCTTCAAGATGGAGTATATAGTTGTATTTCAGAAGGTGCCGAGTGTGACGCATACACTTGTGGGGATGGTGAATGGATAACTTGTGATGCAAGTAGTATGTGTGTATCTGCGGATGTGGATAATGACGGCTTGTTGGATAATTTCTGTGACAATGCAACACTTACTTGGAAGACTCCGCTAGAGTCAGTTGATTTTTGTGAATATGCTTGCAACCAGACAGGGGGAATGTTTACTAATTGGACTTTTGTGAATACTGAGAAATATTGTTGTAACCCAATACAGCCCACTGAAACGTGGTGTGCAGGGACCTATCCAAATGTGGTCAATTGTGATGCAGGAGATAGTACAGATTGTGATGATTGGTGTGACAATATTGGTGGGGGGCTGGCAATAGTTGAAGAAGATTCAAATTATGCTTGTAGTAATTTACCGGGGGATGAGGGGGATTGTGTATCTGATACTTGTGATGGCGGAACTTGTAATTGTAAGAAATATCGGGGAATAGCATGCACCAATGATGCTGCGTGTTGGAGTGGGTCTTGTACCAACTTTACACACTCTGCTGGAGAGTCGGTTGTCTTTGATATTCCTGATTCGCCTGTGTCGTCTAACGGGATTTGTTGTGACGTTAATGCTTGTCCGTATGACAGTGATGCTAATGGGGTAATTGACAGTTGTGCGGTGAGTGATTCGGCAGTATTTGATGCAGATACTGATGGAGATATTGATTATTGTTTGAATACGGTTTGGTATGAATGTGAAACTTACAGTTGTACGGATGCAGGGGATTGTGGATGTGCAGGGATTGGGGATGTACCTGGTGCTTGTGGGTTTTATGAGGGAACACCGGGCACTTATTCAACTGGGAATGGTTTCTGCTTTGGAATAAATGATACTTCGATTGACCCCAAGTCTGCATTCACTTGTGGTATGCCTTGTGATTTGGATGTTTCTCTTGATACGCGAGAATATATCAATGAGTCCGGATCTTGTGCACGAGGTGGCGGTGGATGTGCAGATATTTTTACTTATGTCGATTGGTTTGGGAATACGTCGGACTTATTCCTCAATCAAAGCTCAGATTGTATGTGTGATAGTTCACTAAATTGTAAACTTAAGGTGTTTGATGGAAATGAAGTGGTAGATATTCACAATCTTAACTTTGCTGAAGGAACGAGTATTGTGAATATTGGGGCGGTGAATTTGAGTGTGGGAAATAATGTGATGTCGCTTGAGTGTTCGTGTGGAGACTTTGTGACAGGAATTCCAAATAGTTGTGAGAAAAATATTACCGCTATTGAGTATGGGATTTCGACAACAGTTGTTTCTGAAGCGCTTTATTGTAATAATCCGGGGTGGTTGAATGTTACTGCAAAGAACGCAGGAAATATACAAACTTCAACACTTATTATTAATGGGACCATCACCGGTGGAGCAACAATTAGTTTCAGTGATACTTCGTATAATGTGGTACCTGGAGCTGAAGTTACCAAGAATTTCTATTTTGCTAATATTGAGTGTAGTTTGTTTACGCACACCAATGTGACTGGACAAAACTTTACTTCACTCATTCAAAGTGTTAGTGTTTGGACAGATGTTGGATTGGCGGATTATACTGCAAAACAAGGCAGGAATTATCAATGTGTTGATACTTCTGATTGTGAAGCTTGCTGCTTAACTGGGGGAGATAATTGTTGGACCTCTGGCGTCGCTAGTAACTATGTTTGCTCTAGTGGAGTATGTTGTGAAGTTGGGGACCACTTTGAAAATGGAGCTTGCTGTGATACTGGCTTCGGTTGCTGTTTGAATGATGTTTACTGTGATTCGAGTGAATGGTGCGCGAATCAGACCGTATATTCAACATATGGAAACGCGTTCACTTGTGTTGGATTGAGGAATGTTGGTTATTCTTGTGCTGAGGATCGAATGTGTTCTTCAGTTAATTGTGAAGATTCAAAAGATGTAGGGACTGCATTCTGTTGCAGTTTGTTTGAGACAGTTACTGATGTTGCGAGTGAGTGTCACTCTGAAACTGCAGATATTTGTGAATCTTCAACTTGTTGTAGTTCTGATGTTAATTGTGCTGCTGGAGATTGGTGTACGACTAATGGGAAGAGGTGTGTTTCCTGTGTTGAGTCCGGGGATGAGGGGTTCTTCAATGGATATTGCGTGAGTAGCGCTTGCACTAGTTTTGATGCGGATTGTTGTGACAATGATGATAATGATTGTACGACTGCAGATACACTTTCTGGTGTAGACCATTATTGTGAGGATACCGTGAAAACTTGTACTCCTTGTTCTACGACTCTAGATTATTATTGCCCCAGTAACAAATGTTACGAATCTGGTGTTTCTAATGGGGATCCGGACTGTTGTAGTAGTACATCAGACTGTGTGCAGGGTTCAATTTGTACGGGTGGAAAGTGTATTCCTGAAGCTATTGGGAAGTACTGTAAAGACAGTGAAAGCTGTGGTTCTGGAAGTTTCAGTTGTATTGACAGTAGATGTATACTGGCGGACTTTGTGACTGCTACCCCAACGAGTGTTGAGTTGGAAGTTGGACAGATGCGTAAAATTGGTGTGATAATTATTGATCCTCAGATGAAGGACGACAGATATAGTTTGTCTCTTGCGGGAACTTGTTCAATGTTTGCAACTTTGGCTGAGGGAAAAACCGCTACATTTTCACTCGCTCCAGGTGGGGTGCAGAAATTCACAATGACTGTTTATGGTGGTAGGGAAGAAAGTGGTTGCACCATTAAGTTGATTGCGGTGAGCAATACTAATCCGGAAATTAGTTATGAGAAATCAATTTCAGTTACTGTGAATGTTGGAGCTTTGGGTGGGGGTATTGGACAGGCCCCAGGTATAAGTATGCTAGGGGTCTTGATGACTTTCATAATTGGTGGGATGATCTTTTGGACGGTCAGGGTTTAGTGGAGAATGTAAGGGGCGTGATTGATGCCCACTTAAGGGAAACAGAGTTTAAAGTGAATAACTCAGAAATAGTGGGAGGTATATTTGTGACCTTGAATAAAGAGGGTGCATTGAGGGGGTGCATTGGAATCCCATCACGGGGCAAACTTGGTGAAAGGTTGAAAAGTGCTGCAGTTGGAGTAACTGAAGATCCTAGGTTCCCCCCGCTCAAACTTGAAGAACTTGAAGAGGTCACTGTGGAAGTTAGTATCTTAACCGAGCCAATGGAAATTGAAAGTCCAAAAAACGTAGTCGTTGGGAAACATGGAATAATTGTTCGTAGGGGCTTTAAATCAGGGCTTTTGCTGCCACAAGTTCCTGTTGATCAGGGGTGGACGCTTGAAGAGTATCTAAATTATGGTTGTATAAAAGCAGGATTACCTCAAGAAGCGTGGAAAGATTCGAAAACACAGATTTTCGTATTTGAAGCCAAGGTATTTGAAGAAACAAGTCCAAAAGGAAATGTAAAGCAAATCATGTAAGGGGAAATAAAATGTTGTGTGAAATTTGTGGAGAAAGAAAAGCAAACTCAAATTCAAAGATAGATGGAACTAACTTTAGAGTTTGTGAAAATTGTAATCGTTTTGGAAAAGTGATTCACAAACCAGCCCCTCTGAAAAAATCAGGTAGTAGTTTTATCGAGGTAAAAACTGAGTTGGAAATTCTTCCGGATTTTCCAAAAAGAATTCGAAGTGCTCGAGAAGCTTCAGGCTTAAACCGAAAAGAATTCGCTCAGCGTCTGAACGAAAAGGTGGGTGTAATTGAACAAATTGAAAGTGGCAAGCGACTGCCTAATGTCCAAGTCGCAAAGAAAATTGAAAGACATTTCAATATTCAACTAATTGGGAGTGTGGTGGAGACGGAGACACAAACTTCATCACTTCCCAAGATGACCTTGGGAGATCAGGTCGTGATGAAGACGAAAGGTCGGAAATAACTTCACTAAATTCGTCCGCTTTTTCTTCCGCTTTGTCTTTTAACGGGTTCCAAATCTCACCCCAATATTTTATGACTTGGGATGCTGCGATTAAAACAATTGTTGCGATTGCCAACCACTCTATGGTCGTAATGCCACGCATGGAATACAAAGTGGGGTTGATTAATATACTATACTAAAACGGACGCGAAGTAGAACGCTCCGAGAACCAAGGGCGGTAAAAATGAAAGGCTTTCAATAAATTTTCCAGATATAAAAAACAGCCATAATGACGAGAGAAAGGCCTGAAAAACCACATAAACAAAAAAGAGGGGGGAAGGTGCCATAGCATTAACAACTCCCAATATAGCTCCTAACGAAATTGATGAAAAAATCAAATTATATCTCTCGCTAGAGATTAATCCGTGTAGCTCTGACTCCGCTGCATCAGATCTGATTGCATTAGTAGTTGCATTAGAAAGAATCTCCCGCTTCCCCGTCTGTAAGACTAAATACAACGCCATTGAAAGATTTTTACTCCGCCTCCCATAATCTGGAAATTTGAGTTTGCCAGTTCTTTTAAAAATTTCGTGTGTCATTTTATATCCTTCAAACTTAGAAGTTGCCTCTGCAATTTTTAATTCACTTATGTTTGAAAGTGAAGATAAGTGAAGGAGTATCTTAGTAGCGTTCTTATCAAATTTGAGTCTTTTTGATTCTGAAATATAGAAAGGGGCAATTGCAAAAAACACAGACAGTATAAGAAACCAAGTTCGGAGCTCTGGCAGAATAAACGCTAAGAGCAGGCAGAGTAGGGGGGTTATGCGATTAATTTCCATGTTACCACTAATGACAAGGACAATAGCGAAGATACAAAAAATATTTGTCCGGTGTTTCCAAGTACAACCGAAATTGAGGACCCCGCTGCAGGAAGTACTGCAGAGGATAATACATATGAAGTTAGGAATAATTGAAGTTTTGAACTTCGCTTCTTGAAACGTTCCAAATTTCTAGCTTCTAAAGCTTTTGAAAGATTTTTTAGGGTTTCTGTTCCTCCACCTGCCGCATATATTTTTTGTAAAATGTCTGCAACATCGTCAAGCTCTTCAAAAATACGGAAACTTTCGAGTGATGCTGAAAAGTTCTTACCGAAGGAGTGAGACTTCCAAAAGTCTTCACAAATTGGTTTTATGGTTCCATGTCCGGCCTTCCTTATGGCATCGGAAAGCGGGTAGATTGGAAGTAGCCAAATGAGGGAATTGAGAAAAAGGGGCAATTCTTCTTTAATTCTATTCTTTCGCTCCTTAAACGAATACCAAAGAAAAATGTGGGGGAGTCTAAGCATAGCCAAAAAGAGCAGTAAGAACACTAGGAGTCCAAATGAAAGAAAGAAAAATGGAAGCACCAAAAACGGGTAAAACCAAAGCTCGTGCTTACTTGAAACGCCCGCCAGTTCAAAGGCATTGGAGAGGTCACCGTAAATCAAGACATCACCTCCTGAAATGTTTTGAACAAGTGTTCGTCCTTTCCGGTTAGGTCACGCAAGATTTTTTCCCGCTTACTCTGCTCTTTCTTCCAATTACCAAAGACTCTTGTTAATTCCGGAATTCGGGGGGATTTATTTCCAAAAAAAAGCGGGCGCCCTTGAAAAATAACATCAACCACCTTCCTGTGGGATTTTCCTTTTTTCTCAAATCGTTTACAAAGAACCCAAAGATCAATCGCTTCCAAATCATATTCACCAAAACCTTGTGATTTCAGTCGCTTTTCAGCATGAACAAAACTCTGTGCGTGGTAAGTAAAGTAAGTGCCCAAGGCTTGACCAGCAAGACACGAGTCACGAGCGGCCATGACTTCTTCATCACTTCTAACTTCACCTACAATAACTCTTCCCGGCCGAAGTCGTAGTGAATCGATTATTGCGTCTCGGAGTGTGATGTTCAGGAAGTCCACGGAAACCATGTGCACTACTTGCTCTTGGAGTGGTTTGACTTCTGGAACTTCTTCTACAAGAACCACTCGTTCTTTGAAAGGTAAAAATCGTGTGAGGGCATTAAGCAAGGTAGTTTTTCCTGAACCTGTATTTCCAGCAATTCCAAGGTTGATATTTCCCGCTTCCATTACTAGCCAGAGAAAAGCTGCAGTTTTGAACGTCAGCATCCCAAAGTTGACTAAATCAAGTATAGTTAAGGGGGACACAGAAAATCTCCTTATGTCTAGCACATGAGTTCTTGAATAAGGTGGGATGATGACAGTTACCCTATCTCCCGATTTCAACATTCCGTTGGCCTTTGGGTGTGCATAATCTACTCGACGGCCCAAGTTTGAAAGCATCCTGTTTGAAAGCTCTAAAAAATAAGCTGGACTCGAAATCGAAAGTCCAGTTTTTAGCATACCTTCCTTCCGGTGATAGATGAAGATGGGTTTTTCGAGGTCATTTACCATTATTTCCTCTAGTTGGGAATGGGAGATGAGGGGTTCAAGAGGGCCAAGTCTTCCTTTCACCAAGAGTGGGGCCCAAAAACGTACTGACGTTTCGGAGAAATCCAATTTTTTGTCATATGCGGCTTGAATCAAGTTATTGAGAAGTTTTGTGTCTCCATATTTTCCAAAAAGCTCCACAAATCTGGTGAGGATGCGTTCATCTGCTTGAGAAATCTGAGGCAATGGAAAGTCAGAACACGGCCGGGACTTAAACCCGAGCATGTAGTAATAGGTCTGGAAAATATAAAGCCAAACGGTCATCCGCTAAAGCGTGACCACTTTCACTTTTCCTTCATTTACCAGAACGGTGTGCTCAAATTGGCTGACTAGGCCTGACTGCACCTCCACCAGTTGCGGGTAGTTGTGTAGTACTCCTTGCTTCACCAGCATCGACAAATATCTTGGCTCACTTACCCACCCCCCAGAAAATGGCAAGGTTCCAAAGGCTTGAATTTCCTTCATTAGATGTCGAAGTTGCGGCAGACGTTGGGGTTGGGGGCGCACAAGCTTGTATATTGAAGAGGGTGCGCCTTCACGAACTTGGCCTGCTCCTGTAGTTGCGAAGGGCTCCACGGCAAATAAACCTTCACCGATGGCTTTGTCACTTCCGGAATCATAGTTGTGGATACTCAAACCGCTGTGGAGCTCCCATTGCTCCATGCTGTGGCCTGTCAGATTTGAAATGGGAACAAAACCTCTATTTTTTATGGAAGTCTCAATGACTTTGCCAATTTCAGAAAGGGTAGCCTCCGGTCCTCGGGAAGTTATGATAGTAAGTGCTGATTCGAGCGCCTCTTTTGCGGCCAAAACCAAGGCTTCGTTATCTCCCAAGTCAAAGGTGGAGGAACTGTCCACTGGCCAACCGTCGAGATGTGCTCCAAAATCAACTTTAATTATGTCTCCTGTTTTGAAAACATCTTTATCTGTTTTTGTGGGTCCAAAATGGGCAGCAACTGCATTTACACTTACATTTACAGGGAAAGCTGGTTTGATGCCTGCTTTTGCAAGTTCTACTTCAACAAACTCAACTATCGAATAGTAGGTTGCGTCAGGGCGGATTAACTTGGGAAGCTTTAGCCTAATTTTTGAAGAAACTTTGCCTGCTGCCTCCACATTTGCCTGCATATCCATCAAATACCATGGAAAGCCCTAAATAAGAGTATATGCTTTTGCTGTTATGAAGGTCGCTGATGTTGAGTATAGGGATGAATATGTCACAGTTGCGCCTGCCGACAAAGCCAAGGCAGTTGCAAGCAAGATTCTAGATGGCTTTCCAGCCATAATTGCTTCAATCGTTGTGAAGGCAGGGGAACCGGTCGGTATAGTCTATTTGGACACCATTATTAGGAGTTGTGTGGTGGGAACTAAACCCGCAGGCAAAACCAAAATAGAGGATATAATGGACAAATCCATTCTAAAGGTTACAGACCAAGAGGACATGGAACTTGTCAAGCAGAAGGTGGCTCAGTTTAAACCCCACGGCATTATTGTGATTGATGCAAAAGGCGCCATAGAAGGCTTCATTAGTCCAAGGGACTGGGCAATCATTATTGGGGCCAAGTGAGTCGACACCGAATAGGTTTTGATTTTATATATTCTTGAGAGGGTATACTACATGATGGTTTCCGTTGAACAAGCTGCAAAGCTTATCAAATTAGGTCAGGTTGTGGCCTTCCCAACAGAAACTGCCTTTGCATTTGGTGCGGATGCCACTAACAGAAATGCGGTGGAATTAATTTACAAATTAAAGAAAAGATTACACAATAAAAAAATGCCAATTTTAGTTGAGTCAATAAAACAGTTGAAGACGGTAGCCCATGTTCCGGAAGTAATTGAATACTTGAGTGAAAAGATGCATCCCGGCCCAGTTAGTTTCACAGTCAGCACCAGATTTCCATGGATTGGTGCTTTCAGACTTACCCCCAATGAAATTGCAAATCAACTCCTGAAAGCAACGGGGCGCCCCTTAATTGCAACATCAGCCAATTTGAGTGGGAAAGCTCCAGCATATTCACCAGAGGATGTTTTGGAGCATTTTGATATTCCGGTTGTGAAGGTTCTAAAAAAACTCCAGAAAAGACCCGTTTCAACCATGTTTAATCCGGATGGTCGAAAATTCATAAGGGAAGGTACTATTAGTAAGGCCGAAGTGCTGAAACATTACTTTGCATTCACCGCTTTGAAAAAAATTAGGCCAACCACCCACACGCGAAAGCATGTGAATAAAATTGTTAGTGAAGTTCTAAGGGAAGCGAGAAAAGTTGTTGGGAATAAAGTCCTCTGCGGAGGAAGTATTGCAAAGGATACTTACTTGGATAAGGTTTCAGATATTGACTTTTTCTTCTTCTTTAGAAAGGGTACCAATTTGGAAGACCACCTTGATGATTTAAAAAAGGTTGCGGGAAAATTTGGAAAGGTTGAAACAAATTATGCACAGCATCCCTATCTCAAAGTCGAAGATTACAAGGGGGTGTCTTTGGAATTTATTCCCGCATACAAGACTAAGAAGGGAGAAGTTCTGTCTGCCGCAGACCGGAGCATATGGCATGTTAAGTGGGTAAAAGAATTAGACCGAAAACTTAAAGATGAAATATTAATTGCGAAACAATTCTGTAAGGGCGTTGGAGTCTATGGTGCAGATTTGGAAGTTCAGGGCCTCAGTAGCTATGCAATTGAGGTTTTGGTGGCCAAAAACGGGGGATTCATCCCTTTCCTGGAAGAGTTAGTAAATCTAAAGTGGCCTGTGCTTGAGAAAGACCCGGTTGATAAGAAAAGGAATGTTTTGGCGTCTCTTAACAACAAGACCTTCACTAACTTCAAAAAGGCTATCCGAGCGTATCTCGATACACCTTATTGGAACTTTTTCTTTCCGCGAGAGATTCCGGTTTTCGATAAATTAGAAGCTACTTCAAATAAATTATTAATTGAAATAAAAAAGCCAGAGGACCTTGTTACTGATGATGCAGCTTGGGGCATGGCAAGAAGATATGCAAGAAAAATTTCAAGAATTGCAAGTAAGGAAGATTACATTGTGAATCGACATGAAGTCTTCGTGGGGAGAAAAATAATAATCTTGTTTGAACTTGCGGCTCTGACAAAAAATGTGAAAGTTGATGTGGGGCCCCCCCTCAACTCAAAAAAACATTGTGAAAACTTCACAACAAAAAATGCTTTGAATTTTGTTATTGACGACAGAGTGTGGGCTTTCACTGAACCCAGATTTCGAGATTTTTCACAATTGGTTCTGGGGATTGAAGATAAAATTGGGAGACCGGATGTTTATCCGGGGCACTCCATGTTTCACGCTTATAAGAAATATTATGAGGGTGAAAAACAATTCGTTTGTAAGTTTCTTATTAACAAAGAAATATGGGAGCTTTAGGAATTCATATAAACGGGGCACATCTGACAGGTTGTGGGTATTGAAGCGCTAAAGGGAAAAACAGTCATAACTGGTTTTCATGGAATTGGTTTTGTAGGGTTTATCTCAATAGACTTCATGGTGAGAAAACTCAACACCAGTCGAGTGGATTGGTATTTTAACCATGAGCTACCTGCCGTAATCTTTGCAGGGAAGGACAAACTTGAGATGCCTGTTGAATTTCATTCGAAGGGGGATTTGGGTTTTATGAAAATCAGCATTATGGCCGAGCGAGATATCTTAAACCACGTTATTGAGGACAACATCAAGGCCATGAAAGGTGCAGGAGTAAAGGAGTTAATAGTTATTGGTGGTTTGGCGTCGAACAATAAAAAGGCTTTTTTTGGTGTGTCTAATTCTCATGGGAAGAAACTGATAAAGAAATTAAAATTGAGTCCCTTGGACAGTGAGATTACGGTTTTTGGACCAATGGCATCCGCCCTAATTTATGGAGAAAAACTGGGGCTTCCTGTTGTGTGTGTTTTAGCAAGTGCATCGTCTAGTTTACCAGACCCAAAGGCAGCTTCAAGAGCAATAAATCATCTTTCTAGTGTCTTGAACTTTGAATTGGACACTAAGGATTTGGAGAAGGACGCTAAGAAAGTGGAAAAGCGAATTAAGGAATTAGACCAGACTGAAGATCCGCTCAAGGACCGAATGTTTGTTTAAAGGATTTAAAACGTTCTTTTTTGACTAGATAAGGTTTAAATGGTAGCAGAATGCTTATGCTTGTGGGCTTCAAGCTAATTGGTGGTCGTTCAAAGGAAAAAAAAAGAGCAGCGGCAAGCGGTACACTCAAAAATGTTCTTGAAAGGATTAAAAAAACTTTAGTGAAAAAAACTGCCAAGGTTGTTGCGGCGCAACTTGGGAAAAAAGGTAAGAAAGTTGAAACCACCAAAATTGAAAGAATTATTCAACAAGAGAAACAAAGTCTAGAGGTGGCGGCTCAACGAGTTGCGGCCGACCCAGGAGCGGAAGGATACGCAGTCCAAGAACTTGCACAAAAAATTGGGCCAAGGATTGAACGTATGCCCATGGGGGTTCCAATGGTTGTGCCTGAAACCATTCCGGGTGTAGATACACCTTCTGTATCTGAAGCACTTCGTATCAAATTGGCAGGGGGGAGTGAGAAAACTTTGTCTCCTGAAATGAAGGCAAGATTAGAGGAAGACCAAAAAAGGGGCAGGGAGGAAAAGAGAGTTGGTGCGGAAATAAGTAGGGCGGGTGAAAAAAACAGATACATGGTTCCCTATGGTTATGTAGCTCCACTTCTGAAAGATATGAGTGGGCCGAGAATTATTGAAAAGGTCCAAGAGCTTTATCACGTTCCCTTTGAAGTGGGAGATAAGGAAAAGGCAACCATCAATATTCGATATCCCCTTATTCCGGCCAAACCAAAGCAGGGTGAACCGGTCAACGCATGGGCACACATCTATTGGCATGATGCAGGTAAGGAACTGATTTACTATGTGCTTGAACCTAAACTTTCACCACATGAGGTCAAGATGCTCAAAAAAATAGAGGACAAGTTGGAAGAAAAATTAGATATAGTTTTTGTCCCGGATCAAATGAAAAAACATACTGAATATTTGCGTAGGAAGATTAGAGACATTATTGATCTCTATGGTTTCAAAATAAATCCTCAAACTTCACAAAAGTTGGAATACTACATCACTAGAGATTTTGTGGGGCTCGGACGAATTGAGCCCCTCATGTCAGATGGTGAAATCGAAGATATCAGTTGTGATGGTTTTGATATTCCGCTCTATATTTTTCACAGGAATCCAAAATATGGTCAGATAAAGACCAACATAATATTCAAAGGTAAGGATGAATTGGACAGCTTTGTAGTAAAATTGGCACAGAAGAGTGGAAAAAATATTAGTGTGGCTAGACCCTTGCTGGATGCTTCACTTCCGGATGGGTCTCGTTTACAAACTACCCTTGGGAGTGATATTGCAAGGAGGGGGAGTAATTTTACTATTCGGAAATTTACAAAGGATCCAATTACACCGACGAGACTAATGGAATTTGGAACTGCAAACCCGACAGTTCTTGCGTTCATGTGGCTCTGTATAGAATACGGAAAGAGTATTTTGATTGCGGGGTCAACTGCAACTGGAAAAACATCAATGCTTAACGCAACAAGTTTATTCATAAGACCTGAACTAAAGGTTGTGAGTATTGAAGATACTGCCGAATTGAAGCTACCGCATCCTAACTGGGTCCCACAGGTCGCTAGACCGGGATACGGAGAACGATCATATGGTGCAGTTGAAATGTTTGACTTACTCAAAGCTGCATTGAGACAGAGGCCTGATTATGTAATTGTTGGGGAAGTCAGGGGTGCTGAGGCAAGTGTTATGTTCCAAGGTATGGCAACGGGACATCCATCCCTTGCTACAATCCATGCATCTTCACTACAGAGCTTAGTGGACCGCCTAACCACACCACCAATAAGCTTGAGCCCTGCACTGCTTGAAAACCTTGACATCATTATGTTTCTTGAAAAAAGCAAAATAAAGGGTCGTTTTGTGAGAAGAATCAAAGAGATTAATGAAAACATGGGGGTTAATGTAAAGGCCCAAAAAGTTCTGCCAAATAAAATGTTTGAATGGAATCCAGTTACTGATGAGATTGCAATGACGGGAAAAAGTATCATCTTGAAAAAAATTGCGGAGTTCCGGGGTATTGATTATGAAATGATAATGAAGGAATTGAAGAGGCGAGCGCTCTTCCTAGAGTGGCTCGGGATGAATAACGTGACGGGTTTTGTGGAATTTAGTCAGTGGATTCGTTCCTATTATTCGGACCCAGAAAAGGTTATGGAGAAAGTGATGAAAGATGTCAGAAGAAAAGCTGAGCAGGAAGCTGACGAAACTAGCGCTTAAGCATTTCGGAAAACTTGCCGAAGACTTAGGTATAAGCGAACAAATGACAGTAACTATGAAGCAGGCCAACCTCCCCCACACTGGAGAAGAGTTTTCTAGTTTGCTTATTATGACGGCAATAATTCTTCCACTCTTTATCACCTTTCCAATAGGTCTTCTTGTATTGTTACTTGGAGCATCACCGATTCTTTCACTCATGATTTTGATATTTGGAACTTTGGCACTTGCTCTACTAATTTTTATTGTAGGTTACATTTATCCGGGTGCAAGGGTATCCGACATTAAAAAAAACATTACAAACAACTTGCCATTTGCGACCATATATATGGCAACTCTCGCAAACTCAGGGATGACCCCTGCTCAAATGTTTGAAGTCTTGGGGCGTTTTGAGGAATTCGGTTATGTTGCAAAAGAGGCGTCAAGAATTACTCGAGATGTAAAACTTATGGGGGTGGATATCGCCACAGCGATAGAAAGGGCGGCGGAAAGAACACCCAGCACGGCCTTAAGAGAACTACTTTGGGGCATAAAAAGTACCATCACTACTGGGGGGGATATCAAAAAGTTTCTAGTCATAAAGTCAAACAGTTCAATGGCGGACTACCGAAGATTCTTAGACAAGTTTGTGGACCAACTTTCAATACTCATTGAAATTTACATCACGGCAGTTATTGTAGGTTCAATCTTTTTCATAATCATGGGAATCATATTAGGAATGATGGGGGGCGGAGAGAGTTTAGCATTGGTGAGAATGGTAATATACTTTGGAATACCTATGATATCAATAATGTTTATGATATTAATTTCAGGGTTAAGCCCGGAGTGAATGAAGATGAAAATGTTACATATATCAATTGGAATTTCGGGACTATCACTGTTAGTAGTTCTAGCACTGAAGGGCTTTAGTCTTAGTGCTGCACTTCCCTTCATACCTTTAATAATCATCATGGGCTTCACGCCATTCTTCATACACAGATACATAAGATACAGTAAAATTCAACTGATGGAGACAGCATTTCCTGACTTTCTTCGTATGCTTTCGGAGGCGCATAGGTCTGGAATAAATCTGCCACAGGCAACAGTGAACGCGAGCAAGATGGATTATGGTGCACTCAGTCCTGAAATCAAAAAAATGTCTGCACAAATTAGTTGGGGCATTCCTTTCCCAAAAGTTCTGAAACTTTTTTCAAACAGGATGGGTGATTCAAAATTCTTAAGACGGAGTTCCGCAATTATTCTTGAAGCCTTTAGAAGTGGGGGGGATGTCGCAGAAGTTATGAGTAGTGTTGCAGACAGTTCACGTTTGATAAAGGAATTGGAAGCTGACAGAGCCAGTAAGTTTAATCAGCAACTGGTAATCATGTATGCTATTTACTTTATTTTCATAGTTATTATTATTGCACTTAACCGCATCCTTTTACCTATGTTTTCGCTAACGGGGGCCCAAGACATTGGGGGGGTTGGGCTAACTATGGGAAATTTGGATCCAACGGTTTACCGAACCCTCTTTTTTCACATGATAATAATGCAAGCAATTTTCTCAGGTTTGCTAGCAGGCCAAGTTGGTGAAGGTTCAATAGTTGCGGGCCTAAAACACTTGATGATTATGCTAACTGTAGGAACACTTGCATTTATGATGTTTATTCCTACTCAACAACTGGTAATCTCTGTTGAAGAGCCATATGAGGTATTCCAATCAGGTGCATTAATGGATTTAACTGGAACAGTGTTAAGTACCGACAATATGCCACTGCAAGATGCAGAAGTTCGAATGACCATAAACTCAGCAACCTATGTAACTCGGACAGATAATATAGGACTCTTCTATCAAAAAATAATTTTGCCATCAACCGCAGGTAGATACAAAATAAAAATAGAGGCGAGTGTTGACAATGAGAAGGGAGAAACGTCAATAGAGGTGACAGTTGGATGAAAGTTATCAAACTTATTACACTACTTGCATTAACCTTGGGTGTGGTTTTTGCAGTCTGTGGCGATCGAATTTGTGAATCGGCCGAATATAAAACGTGTAGAGATTGTGCAATGATTAATCAAAATTATGTGTGTGATTCATATCAAGATGCCCAAACTACACATGACCCGGATTGTGAGAATGATGGGGGCTGTTATGGGCTGGACTCAAAAACGTATCTTTATGATAATGGAAGAGGTAGTAGTTGTTGGCCCGGTAGGTGTAACAGCGGTTCATGCACTACGACATGTACGAGTGACACAGACTGTGTAAGTGCCTTTTGTATTGATGGGACTTGTAATGCCTTATGTCTTCAAGACCCCAGCGAGAATATATTAAATTGCACCCAAACTGGAACTGAGGAGATTACGGCAATAAGCACGGCAATATATACTGGGGTTTCCACTTACGTTACTTTCAATGTTTCTGGCCCGGGCTCAACAACGGTGCAAGCAACAGGACCTTGTGACCTAGATTATAGCTCAGCTGTTGATTTGACACTGGACAGTGCCCCGGTGATTGTAGGAATATCGGCCTGTAATTTTACGGGCATGGGATCAATTCAATTAAACACGAGTGATTCGAGTGGGGTCATTCACTTTTTATCATTTCCAACACTAAAATATCGGGCAGGTGAACTCCCTAAAAGTTCAACGGGACAGGTGTCTTTAGCAAGCACCTTAAATGGAATTCCAATTGAGGTGAGGGTTTGGGTAGGATGAAGGGACAATCTTCAGCAGACTATATTTCATCTGCATTCATTTTTTCAATAGTGGTTTTATTCACTTTTGTTCAAATAACAACTACGTACTACTCTCGATCTTGGGAGATGACGAGGGCGAATGCAAGGATGGACACCGAACAGTTTTCATATTATTTAACAAAAAGCTCTGGAAATTGGTCAACCAATCCTTTCAATTCAACGACCATCGCATTTGGTGGGAGTGTGGTGAACGAAACTCGACTACAATATTTTGTAGGAATGCCTTACCAAACGGCGCAAAATAAAACGAGGATGCAGAAAAATTTTAAAATAGAGACGAGGCTTCTGCCTTCAATTGGTATAATCTCAGATATTACAGAATTTTACTGTAATAATACGGATGTGGTGATTAATTTAGACACCACTTTGAATTCCACAGCGCATGTGGTGATTATTGGTGGGAATTACCCCAACAGAGAGGTGTATTATTCCACAACTACTGGCTATTTCCATAAAGTGTCGGAAAGTATGTCCATAGGTCCTTTTAATCTAAAAGTTCTCGCACAAACGGGAGAGCGTTATGGGACCTATGAGGCGACGTTTAGGGTGATAAATTGCTAAAAAGTACAGAAGCAGTCGTGGCGGGCATGTTAGTTCTGGGTGTAATTTTAGCACTCTTTAACGTTCCCAGTATAAAGATGAATGATCCAATTGAAAGTTATATGACTTCCATACTTGAGTCTTATCAAGATTTAATAGAATCATTAATTACCACTAACCCTTACTCGTTAAGGCTTCTTCTTTCGTCAGTTATCCCGTTGGGTTACAATTCAAGAATTCAAATAAACTATTATACTAAAATAAATGCGTTTACAGGAACAAGTGAATACATGCCCTATGAAACTTATATGATTCTGCCGTCTGAATCAAAGTTCAGTTTGGAAAACTATGGGTTGGAGAGTAATTGGTATCGTTCAACATTTACAATTGAAAATTCAGGTGATGTTGCTCTGGAAAATCAAACAATGGAAATTGTGGTTTCAGCAATACTTCCCGATATAAATTCGGATGCCATTTACGAACCCATAGACTTGTCCTCACTCCAGGTATTTACTGATGATGGTCTAGTAGAAAGTGAACTAAAGACATATGAATACAAGGGGGATCGATTCGTACTCAACCTCTTTGTTGAGGTTGGTGAAATTGCAGCTAAGGAAACAAAACAGCTTTATGTTTATTATTTGGGGGGGGATGATTATGAGTAGGGTGATTGTTCTTATTTTAATGGTGTTGATGATTCCTGTTTTTTCTGTAGATGTTGGGTGGTTATCTGATTGGAATTATCGAACACTGATTGAGGTTTCAAATAATGCGTTTGAGGACCTTAGCAACTATCAAATAAAGTTTACGATAAATACGGTGACTTTGATATCTGGTGGAAAAATGAGGGGGGACTGTGGAGACGTACGATTTGCGGATGATGATGGAACCACCATAATGAGCTACTGGTTAGAAAGTGGATGTAACGAAACCAGTACTGTCTTTTGGATTGAAATTCCACTTCTTCTCGACTCCGAAACTAAGGACATCTATATCTATTATGGGGCCCCCACGAAGACATCGACAAGTTCTGGCTCTGCGACTTTTGAATTGTTTGATGATTTTAATAGTGATTCCATCGGAACAACTTGGCAAATTTATGACGGGTCGGGACTTCGAGACACTGCAACAGCAAATGCTTTTGTGAGTGTGATTAACTCAAGTTTGATTCTGAATAGTGTATCTAACTACAATGTAATTACCAAGAGTTTCAAAATTAGCCGCCCCACAGTAATTGAGGGGAAAATGTTGTTTGATGATGCCCTAAATTCAGCAGATGGAAAAACATTCACTTTACTCTACTACGATCCTGAAACCAATTTGGATCCCGAAAGGAGTTCATATCAGGTTTTTACAAACAGCACGGGGAACAGCGTTTTAAATTCGAGTTCAGGCAGTAGCCAGACTTATGGGGTTACCTCCGCATACTCCGTTTCAAGAAACACTTGGTATTTTCAAAGAATGGTGATAGATGACACTAATGTTACGTCCCAACTCTTGGATGGAACCTACAGTGAATTAAGTTTTCTGACTATTGAAAACGGGGATATAGACAGCAAAAAGGTGGGAATTGACCACTATGATGATGGCGTCTCTGGAAATAACATGTTAGTGGATTGGGTTCGAGTAAGGGCATATGCAAATGTAACGCCCACAGTGAACACTTATTCAGAATCCTCAAAACCTACATTGAGTTATGCCCTAGTTGGTTCTGAACTTGGAAACATGAGAACAATTGTTCTTATGCCTTCAACAGAGGAACACATGGTAAAAATAGAATTAGATCCCCTTTCACAATGTAGTTTAGTCTCGGCAGGAAGTGCAACTATGGACTTTGGTACACTCACCTTTAATTCGTCAGGATATTCCGTAAATGGGGTGTTTAGATGGATAAATGCCACGGCAGTTACATACTCGGAAAACTGTGAACGCTTGTCCTTAAGGTATAGTAATGAAATTGGGAGTACTAAAACTTGGCATATTGTTCAGACTTTTGTAAACTCTCAGCTAATAAAACATATTATTTTCGTTCACACATTAGATAGCATTACAGAGTTTAATGAAACAATAAACCTAGATAGTAGTTGTTCTTCGTTTGTTAATGTGACGGGAGTTCAATCTTGTTCACTAAATATGCATTCTTCCTCAGGATACATAGAATCAGTAGATGCTTCATATTGTGATGTTCATTGGGGAAAAACTCCAAATTTAAATTTGACGAAATCAGTTGATATTAGTGGGGGTTATGGAAAATCAGTTTTTTGGGAATCATTAGATAAAAATTGTGAACCTTTCCTGAACACATTTGAGTTACTCTGTGGAGTTGATTTTGAAAATTGTTCTGTTTCAGATTCTGCACCAATACGGGTTTCTTTCTACAACAATGCATCAACACAAAAGCAACTGGGAAGAATTGAAGTTTTTGGGGTAAATGGGAGTAAAAAAATAAATGGACAAACTATTTCGAGGGACTTGATTGATACAAGATACATTAGTCAGGGCTTAAATTATGTTGAATTAGGTGGGGTTGGCAATATATCTAAGGTGAAAATAATTTTAAGTCGTCCATATACCGCTTCTCTCTTTTTTGGGGAGAAACCTGAAATTTATCGATTAACTGTCAAGGGGCCGCTTACAGGGGTTTCTACGGGTGTGAGTGGAATTCCAGTAACTGATAAAATACTTAAATTCAGAAAATTGGGTGGGAAAACGCACATGGAACTGGGCATAGGGGCCAGCACAGTGGATGTGGATATTTTCAAAACGTATTCCTCTTTTGACTTCCAAGACAGTAAATTGTACCAGAGTAGTGGAGCTCTTAAAAAAATAAGTATAAGCCAGTTGCCAATTGCGGGCTCAAAAGACATACAACCCCCACAACTCCCACCCACACATAATATTTACTCGGCAAGTAGAATCTTTTATTCGGATAATATAATATCGGAAGTGGTGATGACAGCATGGCGCGCAATATGAAGGGTCAGTTTTATGTGATTTCTGGATTTATGATAGTCGCATACCTGTACTTTTTGATTCAATTATTCACTGCAGTTCAGACGAACGCAGAAGTTCCCCGTATTGACACGGGGGATGACATAAAAGAGACACTTCAAGCAATCGCGGACGAGGGAGAAACGGGGATTGTTCAAAAGATAAATATAATGGAGGGTGCATTGGGACTTAGGAGCGAATCAATTTATTTGAAATGTTACTCATATGCAGATCAGACTGAAAGGTGTGACCTTCCCTTTTCCCATTGGGCGTGTGGAATGAATGTAACTATTGCTTCAAGCACACATGGAAAGGGGAAAATTCAATTGGATGAATTTATTCAATCAAATTATGATTTCTGGAAAAACACCTCGAGGGCGGCAATGTTTGTAGAAGGAAACACAACAAGAAATCTAGAAAAAATAACACTTACCGCACCGTTCCGGGGGGTCTTGTATGATGGACACCGCTTAATCAGGAGTTCTTGGAGCGGCAACTCCGTGTCATTCAGACTTAATGTGCGAGAAGTTCCAAAACATCTGTATTTGTATGACTTAGGTTCTAGTGCTATAACTTTGTTTGAAGATATTGGGATTTTGAATGAAGGGTCATATGATGCTTCACAACTCTACAAACAAATGGAGGCAGAAAGTCCCCAGAATCTCTCATTTTCAGATTTAGAAAATTTATGGGGAAATACTGGACCTTCTGTATTATTTGTGCCCTCTGGAAATTACCCCACATCATATGGAAGTGAATTGCTGGAGTATGTGAAATATGGAGGAATTCTGGTGTCACCCTACGGTTTGTGTAACATTACAAGTCTATCTTGTTTAACGGGGGACATATCAGAATTAACACAAGAACACGGGCTACAGGGAGTTGGAGACTGGTCTTCACTTGAGGACACCAATTCACTTTATTTCACATCTCAAGCGGCCGCGTGGATGGCATCAAATACGACACCTACGGTGAATGAAAGTTCGGTGGGCTTAGGGGCCGTCCCGTACGAAGAGGGGTGGGTTATCTTTGTGGGGAATGAAAGCATGCTTTCTCTTTGGTCAGACCTTTCGGAATTTCTCAGTTTGATGCTTGAGTGGGCGTTACCAGAGACAGATATTACAAAAAAATCATGTCTCGTACAGAATGCTTAAATGTAAATAAAAACATCTTTATTTGTGGTAAGAATACCTGAGATAAAGGCGGCTTTTGAAAAACATGAGAGTCGACATCTGAGGAAATTGAGTGATCGAATTCTCACAGACGGCGCACTTGAAAATAAAAAAGAACTCATACGTCTTTCTATTGTCACACATGCATTATCCAATATATTGGAGAAATCATATTACAAAAAAAAGAAAAGTGAATGGGAACGTTTTGTAAAAAGGGTTGATGAAGGGCTTGATAACTTACTGGAAGGTGACCGGGGAGCTATTGAAAAACTTGAGACGGCAATTGTAGAATTGGACGAATCATTCGGGAGATATGCAGACAATATTTTACACAGGTCTCAAGTTAGAAAGGGTTCAAATCTATATGCGTGGGGAATCACACTAACTTATGCAGCAGATCTTGTAGGGGTAGAGGAAAGTGAGATTCTGACCCAGTCGGGACAAACAAGAATGGTGGATGAAGAAGGAACAACGATTGTTGCTGGAAAGCGGCTAAAACACTTGGAGGAGATGATGTGAACCGAATTGTTTGTGATGCTTCGAGTATAATTACACTCAGCTCAAACTGCTTACTTTGGCTTTTGAAACGATTTGAGAATATTGAGTTTGTAATTCCACCTTATGTGAAAAAAGAGTCCGTTGACGTCCCACTGAAGGGTAAACGACATGGCTTTGATGCCATGCGGAACGGTAATAGTATTGGCAATGGGCTCACCATCCTTGAAAGTGACGCCGCTCTGAGGGATAATTTGCTCAATCTTTCAAATTCGGTGTTTGTATCAAAGAATCGCAGTTTCAAGATAGTACACCGTGGGGAAATAGACATGATTGCTGTAGCCAAAAAACATCAGATAAACACACTGCTTGTGGATGAAAAAAATACCCGCTTACTTATTGAAGATAGGGTTCGATTGAAGAATCTAATGGAGCGTAGGACGCACAGAAAAATTGAAATAAATAAGGAGGTCGAAGAGAGACTGGCCAAGGAACTTGACGGTTTGTTTGTGCTTCGTAGTAGTGAGTTGGTAGCGGAAGCAGTAAAAAGAAACATAATTGATTGGCCATACTCTAAGAGGCAGCTATTGAGAAATGCATTATATGCTTTGAAGTTCAAAGGTTGCGCAATTACTGAGGGAGAAATAGTTGAACTTGTGAATGTTGTAGCTCCCGTTAAAGGTGAATGAATGGACATACTACTCGGAGCGTTAGTATCTTTGGGCATTGGTGGCCTGGTGGGTCTTGAAAGAGAGTGGAGGAGAAAACTCACAGGGATTCGAACGTTTATGATAATAAGTTTACTTGGCTTTCTTTCTTTTTCGGCAGCAAGTGTTTCAACACTAATTGTTCCAGTTGCCCTGTCTGCAATAGTGATTATGTCTCTAAGGCAGGGAGAAAAGTTAGAAACATCGACGTATATTGCGTCACTGGTGATTTTCATACTTGGGGGTTTAGTCGCCATAGATATGGCAGCGTATGCGGCGGGGGTGTCTTTAATTATGATGGCCCTTCTTGCCCTTCGGGACACACTTCATCATTTCGCATATAGTTTTAGTGAGAAAGAAATTTTGGACATTGTAAAAATGGGCGCTCTTGTTTTGGTAATTATGCCGTTACTCCCAAACAAAAGCATAGATCCGTGGGGGCTCATTAATCCTTTTGAGATTTGGTTGATGTTAATTGCAATTTTGGGTTTAAGCTTCATTGGGTATATGTTAGTGAAGTTCCTTGGATCTCGTGCAGGTCTTGTCTTGACCGCATTATTGGGAGGTTTTGCAAGCTCAACTGCGTTAACTTTTGAGATGACTGCAATTGACAAGAAACAGAAGAGCAACCTTACGGGGATTGCGGCCTTCCTAGGCAGCTCAACTATGTTTTTGAAAGTCCCCTTATTACTGGCCGTATTTTCCCCACAACTTGCGTTAAGCGTCGCCCCAAATATGTTAATAATTTTTGTCTTAGGGGTGCTCATATCTCGTTGGTTGTTAAAAAAGGAAAAGGGAACACGAAACATTAAAATAAAAAATCCGCTGGATTTCACAACAGCAATAAAATTTGTAGTTTTCTTCATGGTGGCCTCTGTATTGGTATATGTAGGTAGAATATTTTATGGAACAACGGGTGCGTATCTCGCATCATTTGTTGGGGGATTCACGGACATAGAACCAATTGCGCTGGCGGCTGTAAACTCAATGATGACGGGGCCCGTTTCACTATCGACTGCAAAAACTATGGTAATGTTGGGTGCTTTCGCAAATTCGCTAACGAAGGCGGGGTTGATGGTAGTTCGGGGAAAGAAGTTCACCAAGAGACTCGGGTTGTTGTTAGTGGGACTTTCCTTACTCCTCTTCTTCCCTATATAGGAGTTCAACAGATTTCAGAGAATCCACTAGTTCTTCGAAGTTGACGGGTTCAACCTCCACCTTCTTCTCATCTCGCTCAGACTTTGGCTTCATTTTTTC
>JAAOXW010000075.1 GCA_018221005.1 Candidatus Altarchaeota archaeon | reverse complement strand
TACATTTTGTGGGGCCCACAAACTTACATTTGAAAAATCTTCGTTGGCAAGAACTATCTCAGATGAAATGTTTCCATGAAAGTATCCCCAGCTTGGAATAGTAATGTTGGTGAGATTGAAGTTGTTGAACTCATTGCTTTCAGAAATGACATTAGTAGGGTCCACTGTAACATTCAGAGTAAAGGTGCAGATTGAAAAATTGCTCGTGAAGTTTACAACTTTCCACTCGCCCCCCAATAAGTCAACAGTTTCTTCAAGGAAGGGTAATTCCACAGAATTGCAGTCCGTTGTGTTGAGCCAAACTTTCACACTACTAACACTCTGTCCTCCTGCATTAGAAATATTTGCACCAATTTTCACAAAGTCATCTTCTTGAAAGGTACTTACATTGAAAGTAATTTTTTTGACTTGTAAATCGGGGAGGGATAAATTTCCCCCACCATAGGCATCAAATTGTGTGGCGTAGAACCAGAAATGGCTCGAGTTTTGACCAAAACCAGAATATGCTGAAGTATCATTTGAAGTCCAACTGCTACATGCTTTCGATACAAAATTCCAAGAAGTGCAGTGGAGAATTTTATCAATGGTGTGCGTTTTTTTCGGAATGGTTATGAATGCCCGATCCCACTGGCCCGGAACGGTAGCTGCACAGATGGGTGTAATACTATCCACATCCCAGGTCAAGCTTCCTGAGTAGGCATCATCAAATTGGAAAAGAGTGTCGCGTTGATCAGAAAAGTCAAAGTTATCGACTCTGACGCTTATGTGTTCACCAGAGAAGTACTTGCTTGCAGAGAGGTTGTAAATTGCTTCCGGAAAACCATCAAGGATAGTTCCTGATCCGGAGTCAATCACTGTTGCTCCTTGGAGAATTTTTAAATTCACATTCGAATCTGAGGAGGTGCCCGCGGAGGCGTTCAGCAAGAGACGCGTTTGATTTTGGATGAAAAACATGTTCGCAGAAGAGGATAGTTTAAGAATATCATCTGAAGCGAGTGAACGATCATAAACTAAAAAGTCGTCAAGATAACCTACAAATTCTTCGCCTGAAATCCATCCGCCACCCACAGATGACTGATTTTGTCCAATCCAAAGACCGTTAAAGTCAAGATACACTTGGTGTGAAGGCAGGTCAAGTGAACCTGAGAGTGAACCGTCTGTATATAAATAGTTGGTTCCATTCGCAAGATACACCCAAGCCACATGGTGCCAAGCCCCATCTGAAATACTAGAGGAGATTGCCCCCTGGCTTCCCCCAAAGCCAAGGCGAACATTTGAACCTTCAGAGTAAAATATTAACTCATTTGGTTCGGTAGAATTGGCCCCTGAAATTAGTGTGAATTTTAAGTCGGAAGTCTTAATCCAAAAAGTGAATGTGAAATTAGTCAGGCTATCTAGGAGGGAAGCCGAAACATTGATTGCGTCTTCCGTGTCTTCAAAGTAAGTTGCATTACCCAAAAGACCGCTCGTGCTGTAGGGAAGGTCTCCCACCGAAACATTGTAATAACTTGCTGAGTAACTGCCAACAACATCTGTTGGTATGGCGGTTTCAAATGGGAAAAATCCGCGCGGGGTTTCAAAAACTGCCGAAGCACTTGCTGTTGAGGAGGCACCACTATTGCCATAGTAAATATATAGAGTTTCATTTGCGGTTGCGTTGACTAATTTTGTAAAAATTAGGGTGTTGGAAGCATCACAGTCCCTCGAAGGCCAATAGTCGAGTTCTTGTTCACTGTCCCCTTCCCAAACCACACGTAAATCTGAACAGTCAGAGTTCATTCGGGTGGTGGTGATTAGGGATGCCGTATCAATGGTAAAGTTGGTTGAAAAATTAAAAAAAGTAGACGAAGACAAATTCACTTTCGCTCGATAGTCCCATGAAGTGTCCCACCAGCCAAAGGCCAAACCCGGAAGAATTAAAAGGACAAGGAGCAGCCGTTTCACCAAAAACTATCAAAAGAAAGTTTAAAACGCTTTATAGAGTTTAGCTTCAGAATTTCTTTCTAATGCGTCTGAGTGGTTTTTTATACTTTCTGGGCCTCTTGAAAGTCTTCTTTCGTATTCGTTTAATCTTTCTTGAAACGCGGTAGTATCTGCGTCTTCTTAGGTGGTCCACAAGCACAATCGCAAGTAGGATGAGGAGTAGCACACCTACAGGAATTAAAAACAATGCAATATTTATTCGAACCTGTTCCATCTCAACAAGGGCCTCTGTGTATTTTATCATGAGGTCTGATTGTTCGCCGTGTCTCAAAACTACATTAACAATATTATTATCGTCCGCCTCATCACGCGTCATATCAATTTTGGTTCGGAGGGTGTCTGTTTTTCCAAAGGGAATTCGAGTAGTTGGAAGTAGGAGGTCTTGGAGTTCACCATCGAGCTCGACTTGAACATATCCCCCCACATAGATATCAACG
>JAAOXW010000074.1 GCA_018221005.1 Candidatus Altarchaeota archaeon | reverse complement strand
AAGGGCGAAATCTCAAAAAAAGACTTTGAGAGAATGAAAAAGGAACTTGAGTGAGTTCAAGTCAAACCAACTACTGTTTTGGGTCCACGTCAATAGTTCTAGAATTTATTTCCCCTTTCAGATTAGTCTGCATTAACTTTGTGACTTCAGTCGGTTTATTGGTGTGGCCAAGCACCCACATGAGTTTGACGAGTGCTGTTTCGGGGAGCATATCTCCCACAAAAATTACACCTTCTCGGGACAGTGTCCGGAGATTGGTATAGACATGGGGATGTGTTCTTCCATAGATGGTTTGAGAGGTCATGACGATGGCCATCTCTTTTCCAACCTTCTTAATAATTGGAATCCAGCTTTTCTCATTGGATGGGCTGACTGGAACATGGCCAAGACCCGTTCCCTCGAGCACAACACCCTTATACCTCTCTTTAGCATACCATTCGAGAATCGCGGGGTCAGAGCCAGGAAAGACTTTGACGAGCGCTACTTTGTCCTCAAACCTAGCATCTAGGGTTGTAGCTTTCTTGTTGTCCCTCTTTGCAAATTTTGAGACGGGCTTCAGCTCACCCTTAGTAGTGATGGTGGCAAGAACGGGGGTGTTTATTGATTTGAAAGCCGCGCGACCTGAGGTGTGCATCTTCCGCACACGCGTGCCACGCATTAAGTCGTAAGTGCCGTCCCCCGTTGCTGAGTGGAAGCAAACCATGGTTTCGCCAACCTTACTTTGTGCTGCCCTCAGGGATGCCATAATATTTTCAAAGGCATCAGAACTGGGGCGATCACTACTTCTCTGAGCTCCCGTTATTACAATCGGTTTTCCGGAATCAATTGCAAAGGACAGGGCCGCTGCAGTATAGTGAAGTGTGTCGGTTCCATGGAAAATTACTACCCCTTCATTTTTTTCCAAGAGTTTGACTGTCGCTTTAGCCATGGCAACCCAATCTTTCGGGGTCATGTCTTCGCTCAACTTATTGAATAAGTTTTTGAAGTCGAGGGTTGCAAAATTTCTCACTTCAGGAACTGCAGATAAAATTTCCTCGGCACTCATACTTGCTGTGACGCCACCAGTAGTATAGTCAACTCGACTGGCAATAGTTCCACCCGTCGCAAGCAGTCCTACTTTTGGACCTCCCTTGAATTTGAGTGTTGACTTCTGGGCTTTACCTACCTTGGTTTTCACAGTACCCATAACCTTGACGCTTTTTATTTTTGACTTATCTATGCCAACATTGTAGCCATCCTTTCTTTTCACAATAATTATTCCATCACTTGAAGACTCGGTGGTGGGGATTGCAATGCCCTCAAAAATAGTTCCATCTTTAAGAGTTACGAGGACTTGCTTATTGTCGTACTTCACTTAAGTCATACTACTCTGGGATTTATATGTATTATAGTTGGACTCAAAAAAACAGTGTAGTCGAACATATGCTTTGGAAAACATACGATGGGGGGTGATTATGCATAAATATGTGTAGGTAATAATAAAAATTAGGGAGTTAGTCTCGGACTGCAATCCAAGACTCCTCAATCGTGTATCAATCAATTTTGAAGTTTTGATTAGACTGAGTTGCTCAGTATGAATCCTAGTTCCTAATAGTAGGAATGCGGCAGTGGTAAATATACATTGCTACAGTCCAAACTATACATTCAAGAGTATAGGTTAGGGAGGGGGTCTCAATGGACTTCATCATAAAGTCAGCATTAGAAAACGAAAACAAACAAAACGATACGTGGGAAATTGGACAAGCAAGAATTGTAGTAGTGGGCGCGGGTGGTGCTGGAAACAACACGGCCGATCGCCTCTACAAACTGGGCATTCGCGGGGCAAGAATTGTCTCGGTGAATACAGATAAGCAACACCTCGATCATCGAGAGGCGGATGCAAAATTACTAATCGGAAAGGAAACTTGCAAAGGTTTGGGCGCAGGTGGTTTTCCAGAAGTTGGTAAGAAAGCAGCTGAGGAATCAAAACAAGAACTTAAGGAAATCCTCAAAGATGCAGATATGGTGTTTATAGTCGCTGGAATGGGAGGGGGAACTGGAACCGGATGTGCACCCGTCATTGCAAAAATTGCAAAGGAGATGGGCGCCATTGTCATTGGTGCAGTCACCATGCCATTCAAGATGGAAAAAGCCAGAATCTACAAGGCTGAAACCGGACTGTATGAAATGCGACAAGTTAGTGATACGGTAATTGTCATAGACAACAACCGATTGCTTGAAATTGCAGGTAAGCTACCTATCACTCAAGCCTTCACAGTTGCAGACGAAGTGGTATCGACCATGATAAAGGGTATTGTCGAGACGATAGCACTTCCAAGTCTGGTCAACCTGGACTATGCAGATGTGAAGTCGATTATGAGTAAGGGTGGTGTCGCCATCATTGGTGTCGGAGAAGCCGGAAATGAGAATCGGGCAGAAAGTGCAGTAAGGAAGGCACTGAATAATCCGCTCCTCGATGTAGACTACCGTGGAGCAACAGGAGCCTTACTCCATGTCACAGGCGGACCGGACATGACACTCGAGGAATCCAACTTAGTTGGTGAGATAGTCACTAGGGAATTGGCCAGCGATGCACAAGTTATTTGGGGTGCGAGAATTGATCCTAAGTTTGAGGGTAAAATCCGCATCATGACCATCATAACGGGTGTGCAGAGTTCCAACATCCTAGGACCTGTCAACTCCCAGGAAGCAACCAAGCAAGCGGTTGAGCTGACCAATCAACTTGGTCTTACGCTCCTTTAGGAGTGGTTTGCGTAAGCGAGCCAAGCGAAATTCTTGAGAGGAATTCGCCCCAACCCTACCCCCGGAGGACCCGACGCGGATGGCCGCTAGGGCCTCTTTTTTATTTTTTT
>JAAOXW010000011.1 GCA_018221005.1 Candidatus Altarchaeota archaeon | reverse complement strand
GCAGATGTTCATGAAGCTGATGGTGTTGTATCGGGTGCACTTCAATATGCGGAGGATGTCGTTCTTGACGTATGGAGCTTCAACGAGTACCATGACGGAACCGAAAAAGTCCCTCTAGATGACACTTTGTTTAGCAGTTTCGATCCCGAAAAATTTATTGAAGGTGTTATTGTAACCAGCGAAGCGTTTTGGAAGCAATATCAGGAGAAACGCGGCTTCCTACTGGGAAATATTTTTGAAACCATGTATCAAGTTCCAGTAATAGTTCCTGAGGCTGATGCCGTTTACTTCGGAGATGAAAATATTTACGAATTATTGCCCAAAGGCGAACTCAAGGACACCATCTATCACGCTTTTAGGTATGCACTTGATGAAAAGGAATTTATTTGAGTAGTTAGTTAACTACTCCGAAAAAAGACGACAAACTATCTTAATTTAGTCATTTCAAGCTTGTATGACTCAAAAATATTATATTGCACACGGTTTTGTTCCACCTTCTTTTAGGCGCCACGTAAAGGATGAAGTTCAGCCTGCACTTGATGCGGTAGGGGTTTCTACTGTTAATCCCTTTGATGGGCGTATCTGGGCGCAAGAAGAGTACTATATTGACAGAGATAATCCCCTATACCACGAAGTTTTAGATAATGATCCTAATGAGAGGCCCAATGTGGTTGTTAAGCGAGATTTAGATAATATAGACGACTGCGATGGCCTTATTGCATATGCTAGTGCCATAAGCATTGGAACCTCAATGGAACTCTTTTACAATTCATTTATGAAAGGTCGCGGAAAGAACAAATCAATTTTTGTCTATACTGATGACCTTCCTGAAACAGAGTTGAAGTGCTTGGAGCATTTTGCAACTCTCGTTGATGGACGCAGTAAGACTTTGCACCAACTTGCTTTAGAAATTTCAGATGTAATATTTTACGAGAATGGAGATCATCCCCAGCTTCCCCCTGGAATTGATAGCAAAGCCCCCATTGAAATAACCACCCCCACAGTTTTGGATTCAATTAGAATTATCTATAACTCCAAAGCTCTTGACCGGGGACCGGAGGGGACACCAGTGATTCTAAAAGATTCACGATACGCGGCTCATCCGTGGCTCAACTACTTTTCAGAAATCACCCATGAAGACAGCTATGTTATTGAATGAGCTTATTCACTGCTTTCTAACCTTCACAAATTTCCCAAAGATGTTAAGGATTAGTGCATCAATTTCATATCTGGCCAAGTCATGTTTCTCAATACTTTTAGTCATAGAATCCCCGGTATAGTTTTTGAGTACATTCTCCCAAAGCTCAATCATCCTCGCATTGAAACTTTCTGAAGCCTTCCTGAAAGAACTCTTCTTTATGATGTGCGGGGTGCCTAATAACGCAAGGAATCTGAAATTTAGGTGTTTGTCAATGTACTCTGTGGCAAATTCAATATTCATTGAGTTACCCCTGTTTTTCTCTTCATCATACCAGAACGTGATTTTACACCCCCCATGTGTTATCCCTGCAAGGGCGCGCGATTTGCCCCGCACTAAGAATTCCACTTTGAATTCCATTGCACCAACCAACTCTTTGAAAATTACTTCTGTAAGAGTCTTTTCTTTACTGGTCACACTTATGCCAGAAGGTCGTATAACCGTCACATCCAAATTCCCGTCAAACTTCACACCCAAACTATTCTCAGCACTTGTTTTTACAATTTCAATATACCGAGCCATGGCAGCTACTAAACTCTGCTTAGAATTTCGTACCGCAGAGCCATAAACTGTCCTTGAAACAGAGTACGCCATTAATAGCCCTTGGTCGTTGGAATTAATAACCTTTTTTAAATATGGAAAGTAGGCCCATCCAAGGTGAACCATATGGCAGAAAAGGAAGGAGTTGTTTTCATCGGCACCAAACCCCCCATGAGTTATGTACTTGCGGTGGTGACCCAGTTCCGTGAGGGCAATAAAATTGTACAAGTGAAAGCACGGGGCAAAGCAATTAGTCGTGCAGTGGACGTATCTGAGATTGTGAAAAATCGTTTTTTGGAAGGTCTCAAGATTGGTACTATAAAAACTGGCACCGAGAGCCTCAAAGGAGAGCGAGGGGACACAATAAATGTATCTTTAATTGAAATTCCCCTCATCAAGGATGACGAAGTTATCAAGCAGAAACCCAAGAAAAAGGAAGAAAAAAAGGAGTAAGCCCTTAAACGGCCCTTCGATAGCTACTTCATGTTTGGTTTCAAAACTATAAAGACCACCCGAGTGGGCCCAACCTACGGGAAGCTTCCAAAGGGGTGCAATTTATGCGGAAAAGGCTCCAAATTGGTCTTGTTCGCAACAGGCCTCTGTGATTTCAACTGTTTTTACTGCCCCATCTCGAAAGTACGAAAGGGGGCCGACACTGCCTTTGCTAATGAAAGACCAATTGGCAATGTGGATGACCTACTTGATGAAGCCCACCAAATGCGGGCCCTTGGAGCAGGAGTAACTGGGGGCGATCCACTCAAATCCAAGCAGACCTTTGAATTCATTAAAACTCTCAAGGAAAACTTCAATCAAAACTTTCACATTCATCTGTATACCAAAACTACCACTCCAAAATTTCTCAAATTAGCTTATGATGCAGGAGTTGATGAAATTCGTTTTCATTGGTCCGACCCCACACCCGCCCTCGACTTTGATTGGGAGGTGGGTGCAGAAGTTCCTGCCATTCCCGGAGAGTTTCAAAAACTCTGTGATTACCTCGGTAGCCTCAACAGCCTCGGAGTCAAGTTTGTAAATTTGAACGAACTTGAGTTTAGTGACAGTAATTTTGAAACCCTTCGTTCACATGACTTGGAACATATTGACAGTGACGATGAGAGTATTGGAGTTAAGGGAAGTGAACCTCTTGCTAAAAAAATGGTAGAGTGGGCCAAAGATCAAGGTATGTCAACCTCCGTTCACTATTGCTCAGCCCAAACCAAGCTGTTCACACAATTAGTTTCAAGATATAAGCGAACTGCAAAAAACATTGCACAATCCTTCGAAACAGTAACAAGGGAAGGCACCATCCTTGTGGGGGAGGTTCCCAATACTCCTGAGAACAAAGACAAATTAAAGCAGTTTGAAGAATATGGAGAATGGCTCAGAACCAACCTAAAAAACGCGGAAAAACTAGGTGGAAGAGTAGTAGAATACTGGCCCACCTTTGACAAGCGAATTATTGAAATTACAAACTTATGAGCGCTGCCACTTCCGAACCATAATTTTTGCGGCCTCTTCTATGTTGGCTTCCCCACCCTTGTTTAATTTGCCTAATTTAGTGGCTAGTTCTTCAAGTGCGGCCTCCCCCACTTCCTTCAACTTAAATTTCTTCAGCATTTCGGGATGCTTCTCCATTAGTTCAAGAGCGACACCCACCGGATCATCATGCTTGTCAATCTCGAGTGCATTTTGCAGAACCAATTCACTTTCACTCTCCCCTTCATAAATTATTCCTGGAGAATCAATTAGCAAAATCCGAGGATCAATTCGTATCCACTGCTCACCCTTGGTAAACCCTGCCTCAACACCGACCTTTGCACTTCTGCGACCCGCAAGATAATTAATTAGACTACTCTTCCCCACATTCGGTCTGCCGACAATCCCAACTTTGAGTTCACGGCCCTCTCGAATTCTAGATTTTAGTAGTTTCAACAACTGAAATTTACCCCTCCTGCTCTTAGTAGATACTAGAATTCCCTTAGTTTTTTCTGCAAGTTTTTCGGCATCCTCCCTCGAAATGAGGTCCGATTTATTTATGATGAAAATTAAACTCCGTCTCTTCATATTGACTAATTTCATCAGTTTATGGCTTCGGAACGGAAACCGAGCATCTACCACTTCTAAAATTACATGGCCTTGAGAGACAACTCTCTCAACCCGCTTCCAAGCCCTTATCCATCCTGTCCTACCCACACCTATAGGCTTTCACAGGCCTTTTTAACAGCTTCAATGGAGTCTTCGAGCTTCCCTTCCCTGTTTTTTATGAAGAAAACCGGTGCCCCAGATATTGCAGAGTATGCACTCACAAAGTAGCGGTTGATGTCCTGCATCTCAAAGGGAAATTCGTCCCTCTTCCGAATACCTGCATCCTTCTTTCGCCTGAGTTGTAACTCCTTGGGGTCTGCCTCCACTACTAATATCCCATCAGCTTTCAGAGATAGTAATTGATTCATCGGCAAGCCGGGATAGTACCAACCACTGTTTATGATGCTTGCATGAGTGTCCACGAGAACCTTCCCATCCATCTCAGCAATCTTCTTTGCTGCAGCGATTTGAACTTCCCTATACTCACTAACCTTTAGTTTTCTTCGCATCTCATCTCTGTCATTAATGCCATGTTTTTCCTTGGCTATTTCCAACATGATAGTCCCAAAACCAATGAGTCTCCATCCATCCTCAACGAGACCCTTCACCACTGATGATTTACCTACCCCTGGTACTCCAGTAACTATAATTTTCATACTACCCTTTCCTTTTTCAATTTAAAAACCTTCCAATCGACCTTCACCGCAAAGCGGCTCGACTACGGGGCCCATCAACTGCGGTTGACGGGCCGTTTTTGATTGAGTCTAAAAACCTTCCAATTCACGAACCAGCTTGACATAGGTCTCTCTTGTGATTTCCTTTTTCTTCAGCTTTTCCTGAAGGAATTGAACTGCCTTCCCCTTACCTTCTGCAAGCATGAGTAGCTCATCTTCAGTCAAAGCAACCTTCTTCCTGCCCTTCTTCCCCCTCATTTTTCTTAGGACGTAGATGGTAAGTATAATTATAGTCAGAAGTTTCCAATCGAGAGTGGGGAGCTTAAAATTAATTGGTAAATTAGTGGTAGTTTCAAAAATACCTTCTCTTAGGTCTGCTCTGATGGCTGAAAATATTGCAGCGTCTATAAGTGAGGAATCTTCTGTTTGAGTAAATAAGTAGAGTGCATGTCTTCGGTACGCTTCAGAGAATTCGTCTTCCTTTGGTGTTTTGAAGAGCTGTTGTAGATATTCATAACTAACCCCCTTTGAAGCCTCTGACCAAGCGATGGCATCAATTGCATTGTAGAGTGCGGCAAAGTATAGTTCTTCCTCAAAACTTTCAATTGCAAGCAGGAGTGATTCTTCGGCATTACTAGATTCTCCCGAGAGAACCTTTGCTGCCTCCACTGAAGTCTTGGCCTCAAGTATCTTGCTGTTTGCCATCTTTCTCACCTGAGTCATATCCAAAGTCTCATTCCCAATTTTTTCCATCGAGAACATATTTGCAGCAATTAGGAGCCAATCTTTTTTTGCGATGAAGCTATTCTCTCTGAAAAGTGACCAGCTTATTCTTAGTTCCATTTCAGCTCTCCAGTAAGGGTCACTGGTCTCAAAATTTTGGAATTGTTTTACCATCTCTAGTGCAACCACCTCAACACTCTCAATTGAAGTTTGTGAAGCAACCGCTGCGAGGAAGGCATAGTTGGCGCGCGTATATGGAAAATCCGCTGGAGTCTCAATTGCACGAGTTAAGTAGGTACTTGCAATTGAATTATTTGAGTCTAAATCCCCAACTAAGTCTTCTGCCCTCTGAATAGATTTTTCAGCAAGTCTATTCATTCGAGTAAGATTTCTGTTAAATGTGGGAAGTTCAAGCTCTGGAATTTCTCTGGCAGATACCTCCTTGGTCATCCACTCATATGCCTCCGACACCGTTGTGACTTCAATAACACTCAAATTCCAATTTTCAAGGGCATATTCCGCAACATCAATTTCCAGGGGACGAGCTTCCTCAATGTAAATGCCCTCACTTGGGCTGATGTATTCCTTAGTGTAAGTGAGTACCTTATTTTGTCCTGCAGGAATTAGGAAGACTTTAGCGAAGGTTGAGACGGCTCTTGCTTTCTGCAAAATACCTGAGACTTGGACTGCCTCCCCTTCAGAGTTTATACTCCCTGTCATACTGACTCCTGACGCCAAGCTTTCATTGTTTATTTCAGACATAAGACAAATTGCCATGGCCATACCAGCACTACCGCCATCAATGGTGTCTGTGTTTTCTGCACTGAAGACAAAAATAACATCCTTGTCGGGAAACTCCCCCAACATAGTCTTTACAACTTCAGTCGCGGTCCTCTCACTTTCCTGTGCACCAATTCCAATATATGGGTCTGTGGTTACAAGTACCCTTCCCTGTCCCGGTACGAATTCACAGCTTAAATCCACTAAAACCCCCTCCATATTCGAATTTACGGCAGGTACGAGTACATTGGCTGAAAAGCCAAAATTAAGTAATAAGATGAAAAGGATTATCGAACGCCTCATACCCCCACCATGTTCGTGAGTTTAAAAACCCTTTTCCGGCACCTGCGGTATTAAGCTTTTATACTGCCCTTACTCCTGTCTCTATGGCGAATTTTGGTCGGATATGGACTGAGAAGTACCGTCCGCTCAAATTAAAGGACATGCTGAACCAAGAGCACATAGTCTCTCGACTTAGGGCCTTTGTTGACAGTGGGTCCGTTCCTCACATGCTTTTTGCAGGCCCTCCGGGCGTTGGAAAAACTACGGCCGCCCTATGTATGGCTCGTGAATTATTTGGCGAACATTGGAAAGACAACTACATGGAAACCAACGCCAGCGATGAGCGGGGTATTGATGTTATTCGTCACAAGGTAAAGAACTTCGCCCGAACCAAACCACTTGGTGGCACTTTTAAACTAATTTTTCTTGACGAAGCAGATGCCCTCACTAAAGATGCTCAACAAGCCCTTCGCCGAACTATGGAAGTGTACAGCACCATCTGCCGATTTATTTTGAGTTGTAATTATCCAAGTAAAGTTATAGAACCTATTCAGAGTAGGACTGTGGTCTTTAGGTTCCGTCCATTTATTCCTAAGGATATGGAAAAAATTCTTGTAAAGGTTGCGGCAGGCGAAGGGGTAAAACATGAAGAAGGTGCCCTTGCCGCAATTGCCGAGATTGCATCTGGTGATGCAAGATATTCAATAAATTTATTCCAAGCTGCGTCAGCCATAGGAAATAAGTTGACTCGTGCTACTGTTTTTGAAGCGGCCGCCCGTGCCAAACCAGAAGAAGTAAAGGAAATGCTCAAGCTCGCCTTCCAAGGCGAATTCACAAAGGCTCGTGATGTACTCATTGATCTGCTTGCCAAAAAAGGTATAAGTGGGGATTTGATAATTCGGGAAATCCACAAACAAATTGTAAGTGGTGACTTGGATGACCATAAGCGAGTCGCATTGATGGAGGCGGTTGGTGAGCATGAGTTTCGAATGCTTGAAGGTGCAAGTGAGATGATTCAGCTTGATTCCCTTCTCGCAAAGATTGCTGCGGTGATGAAATGGAAATCCTAAGATATCTAGTGGTTGTTGTGGCTGTTATGGCTCTCTTTGCCCCTGCCCTTTCGGCAGAGTGGGGCGAATGGGAATGGGAATGTGAATATGGTGAAGTTGAGGAAAGTTCTAACTTTCTCGTTTTTGTGAATGACACTAAGTATTATTCCTCAGGGGGTTTTATGGAACTATTTGTAAGACCTAAAATTGAAGATGCAGATTTTCTTGAAGACTATTCTGAATTAAGAATTTCTGAATCCACACAACCCCTGTTGCCTGCCTTTGATTTTCCTAGTGATGAATTTCTGGCATACACTTACCGTACTGGCTCCTTCTTTGTTCCCTACATCCCCTCAACATGGGATGAACCCTTTGAATTTCTAATTGCTGCTAATTCGAGTTTGGGTGAGCTTAAGTGCACTCTAAACTCTTGGATTCCTCTTGAGGAAATTACAGATGACTTGCCCTTAATGGAGGCGTTTAACTCCTATGCCGCTTTTGACCCCGCAACAAGACACTTTAACTTCGTTCTTGAGCCATCTTGTCCCAGTGATGATGTGAATGAAATTTGTTGGGGAAGTGTTTCAGCCTACCTAGTGGTTTTTGACACACAAACTAACAGAGTTTCAGAAGTAAGAAACATTTTAGTTGTTCGACCGGGTGGCTCGGGAGACACTCTTACGGAGGAATTCCCCAGCACTTTGGAGTACGATAGTTATGAAGTTTCAACGGGTCGCTACACAACATACATCTTTGCATTTGATATTGATGACAATGTGCCAACTAATGTATACTTCACAGAAGTTCCAAATTTTCAGTTTAGAGATTTTGAAGTAGAGGTTGGAACTGTGCCGAATATAGTTCCCGGCGAGTCACTGGAAATACACCTGACCTTGAAGAATGTTGGAACCTTAATTGATGATTATGATTACATCACCTATGCACCTGACCTTTGGATGCCAACTCTTCATGAGGTGAACAGTCTTGATGCGGGGGAAGATAATCAAGTAATTATCCGCCTAGACGTGCCTGAGCACGTTTTTGGAGATTATGAAGTCATTCTAAATGTGGTTTCAGAAGGCACAGGACTTTCCCGAAATTATACAATTGCACTCTCTCCTGAGAAAACAATATATTTAGTTCCAACTCTCGTTTCACCCCTGTCTTTGACGGCTTATGATAGTAACCCCCTGAATGTGACTTTCCTATTTGAGGCGACACTTGAACCAAGAGTTTTCTGGACGGTTTATACAGAGCCCGCACTACTTATTACAAAGGGACATGGATATACTGATCTTCTCATTGGTTCCACTATTAACAAAGCACACACCACCTTTGATTTGGGGGGGTCATGTGCATTTGGTCTTGCAGACACTGATGCCTTTAATGCGGGCAGGAGAATGTTAATCTACTCACTCACCGCTTATGATTTGACTTCAACCGTTAGCAATGAAACCCTCGAAAGTCTCAATAGTTTACTCGCACTAGTTGATGACGAGAAACTTCTCATGGCCAGCACAACAAGCACCAAATTATTCACAAGAACTGAAAAGCTTGCCAACATTATTGAAGATATTGTTGATGTATATTCTTATGACTCCAGCACCTCCCGCAAGAAAGCCCTAAGGGAAGATTTGTACTTATTCACGCTTGACTTTGAAAATGAATTACAATCTGTTGGGGAAAAGATGGCCGAAGACTGTACTGTCGTTGATGAAGTTACTTTTTACCTCTATGTGTTTTCCAAGGACACTCTTGAAGACTGGACTAATTCTCGTCGATTGGTGCTTGATGGCTCTACTGTGTTAGAGCTTATTGGACCAACTGAAGTAAAAGCAATAGCCGGTGATTCAACCATTGTTGAGTACGTTGTGAAAAATTCAGCAGGTGAAGACTTTGAAGTATATCTTGAACCCAGTTCGGATATTGTTCAAGTTACTCCTTATTTCTTCCTAGAGGCGGGAGAGTTGAAAACTGTTGACTTTAAGTTCAGGCCCCCAGACTACTATGAAGTTCAAGGTGAAAAAATTTTTGTGGAGATATCCACACGCAGTCACACTATGAATTTTCCAATCACCTTAAGCACGGGTGAATTTGACCCGCAACTCGACACGGAAGATGTAGCTGTGATTCCAGGCACTGATGCAGACATTACTTTTATCTTAGAAACCGGTGGAATTGATGACATTTTTGATATCGCCTCTGATTGCCCCGGTTGGGTGAGTTTGCCCGAGACGAGTTCCACCTTTAATGGGTTTGGTAACGTGACCGTTCTTATGACTCCTAATGCCAATGTAAATGAAGACAACTATCTTTGTGAAATTATTGCAACACCAAAGAGTTTTCCAGACTACCGTGTGAGGGAAGATTTTTTGATTTCAGTGAGTGCTGAAGCACTTACCTTGAGGGGCAAGATGGCTAGTTATCAAGAATGGTATGATGAAGTTAAAGAAAGTCTGGAGCGAACCAATCAGATAGCGATTGAAACTTATTTCGATCAAGCTAACCGAGAAATAAATCAAGGCGAGTATGTTTCAGCTAAACTTGCACTTAAGCGAGTTGAAAACCTACTTGCAGCCACAGGACAGAGTGAAAATGAAGGTGTGTCTCCAATCGTCTTTGTTGCTGTTGGTTTTATTTTACTTCTTGGATTTATTTTGTGGAAGTTTGTTCTTGTAAAGAAACCTACATCGGGCCAGAAAGATATAGACATGGGCGCTGGCGGTGGAGAAGTAATATGAATGATTTGAAAGTTGCAGTCAGTAAGGTCTCAAAAACACTTGAAGCGATGGAACTTAAGCGTAAGCATCTTTCAGGTGCCATAAAGAAGATAGGGAACACAGGTTTTAGAATCGGAGACAAGACGAAGGAGAATATTGTGAATGCAGTTGTAAAAGGGCCAGTAACTGGACGATTCGCCGGTGTGGATGGTGGCCTCTTGGTTAAGGGCTTTCATGGCATAGATTTGATTGTTACACGTGCCGTTGCAACCATCTTTGATTATGAAAAAAGCAAGATAAAGAAGTCGGACTATGTTAAAACCACACCAAAGGTTTTTGAATTTGAAAGTGGAAGCCCGAGTGAATTGGCATTAGTGGCAGGACTTAGAAGGATGGAGCTTGAACTCTTGGTCGCAATACAAGCCCTGGAAAAAAAACCAGATTACTTATTGCTTGATGGTTCAATTTTCCCGCACCC
The DNA here is from genome assembly GCA_018221005.1 of Candidatus Altarchaeota archaeon. Taxonomy (GTDB): domain Archaea; phylum SpSt-1190; class SpSt-1190; order SpSt-1190; family SpSt-1190; genus JAAOXW01. Next base: position 9,732 of record JAAOXW010000011.1, on the reverse strand, counting down.
CAGTACAAAAGCAGCCAAGCTCACTCATCGCAGGGCATATCTTCGTGTGATTAAATTGTATGAAGGCCTCGTAACTAAGTGTAAAGATCAAGGGTGTATTCTTATTGGCATTGTGGAAGACAGCAGGAGCAGATATTTTTCAAATATGCTTCACGATGTTATTGTTCCAAATCTCCCCCCAAAAACTCGTGAGCTCTTTCCCAACATACAAAATTTTAGAGACACTGCACTTCTCTATGACGCCCTTTCATACTGTGAAAAAACCTTTACCTTCAAACTCCGCAAGGTTCCCGAAATAAACTATGGAAAGGAAATATATGCGTTTTATTTGAAAACTGCCAAGTATGATCGCCCAATTAGAGTCGAGTTTGTTGCGGAGGACCCACAAAGTACAGGTCAAGCAATTGCACAAGCTGTATTGGGACTTTCCACATTTTCAAGGTACGGCATACCCTCAGTTATAATTGAAGCGGATGCAAGAGCAAAACTGACTAGGTACTACATGGACTATATTGAGCGACTCTTGGGCAAAGTAACACCCTTGATGATGAGACTCAGGCGGGAGGGAAGACCAATTTAAACTCAAAGGAGTGGAAGTGACATGAATATTGGAAAAGTAATATCAACTCAAGACAGTCCCAGTCCATCTTTCTTTGCATTTGCAATTGCAAGGGGAGGTAAGGTTCACAAGGATCAATTTGTTCAAGTAAAAACGGAGGAAGGAACACTTTTTGCCCTCGTGGACAATATCATTAAGACTAATAGGTACTACGCCCGCCCGGAAACAGTAGTGGATGCGGAAAATCTCGAAGGCCTCTTTCCAGTTGCCGAGTGGGAATTTCTAGTTGGAAATGCTACCCCCCTGGGAGTTATGAAGGAGGGCCTCACGCGCAGACCCACCCTACCCCCTAGCCCGGGTGCAGTAGTTGAAAAAATTGATTCCGCTGCACTTGGAAAATTTCTGGGATTTAGACAGAGGGGCGGGATAAATTTAGGGGAAATCGTTCACCACAACCTTCCTGTGAATTTGAGTTTGACCAAAATGTTTCAGAAGCATGTTGCAATTCTAGCCATGTCTGGGGCCGGAAAAAGTTATCTCACATCAGTTTTATTAGAGGAGTTACTTTCTCGAAAAAAAGAACAGGGCAGAGTTGCATCTGTTATTTTTGATGTTCATGGTGAATATGTGAGTTTTGCTGAAAAATGTCCCACACCTCATGAAGATTTTTCAGATAGAGCAATAGCTATTAAGAAAATTACTATTCCTGCCTTTTCAATGAGTGCCAGAGAAATTGCCATGTTTTCTCCAATGAGTACCGTGCAGATGGTAGAATTAGAAGAGCTCATAAAAGAGTTCAAAGGCACAAGGTATAATTTCAAGGAATTAGCCGAGTATGTGAAACTCAGTAAGATGAAACATCAAACCAAGGGTGCACTCTCACGGTGGTTAATGAGTCTCCACTTCACCGGCCTCTTTGGCAATGAGGAGAAACTTGTAGCCAAGCTTGATGGTGAGAAAGATAGGGAATATAAACTGAGAGACCTTCTAACACCCGGAAAGGTAGTTATTTTTGATCTTTCTTCACATATTGCGTCCAGAAGTAAACAAATAATTGCTCTTTGGGCTGCCAAAGCCATCTTCAATATGAGAAGGAGGGAGTTGATTCCCCCCGTGGTTATGTTTGTAGAGGAGGCACACAACTTCATACCCGAAGGTGTGAGTAAGGAGATAGCACCTGCGAAGGGGGTTTTTCAGACCATCGCCCGAGAGGGGAGGAAATTTCTCTGCGCTCTCGTAATCATATCCCAAAGACCAATTCGCTTGGATACCACCATCTTAAGTCAATGTAATACCCACATCATAATGCGAATTACTAATCCCTACGATAAGGACCACATTGGGAGGAGTAGCGAAGGAATCAACACACGAACGCTCAATTCACTAACCAACCTACAAGTGGGTGAGGCACTCATCACGGGCGAGGTAGTTAGAACACCGATTTTTATGAAAGTCAGGGAGAGAAAAAGTTGGGAGAAAAAGTCAACCGACATGGAGTTGGATGCAATTGCTTTTGAGACTAACATGAAGAAAGAAAGTGAACGGATTGATGAAATAGGGGATGCATTTCTCTGAGGTGTGTGAATGGAAGCTATTTTTGTGACGTCAAACAAGGGAAAGTTCGCAGAGTTACAAGAACAAGCCAAAAGTTTTAATATATCTCTTTCACAAGTGGAGCTTGATATTCCCGAAATTCGAGGAAACCTCAAAGAGATTGCAATTGATAAGTGCAAGCAAGCATATGAAGCCACCAATAAGCCCGTCATGGTGGATGATTCTGGCTTTTTTGTTCGCAAGCTTCAATGGTTTCCGGGAGCTTTCTCCGTATTTGTTTTGAAAACTTTAGGAAACAAAGGAATATTGAAACTTATGGAGGGTGAAAAAGACCGGTACGCAAAATTTCAAACCTGCGCCGTTTATTTTGATGGGGTTCAGATGAAAACATTTGAGGCGGAGTGTCCGGGGACCATTATTGAAGGTAGGCAAGGTAGGGGTGAAAACGGCTTTGGTTATGATCCTATTTTTATTCCCGAAGGGCACAGCAAGACCTTTGCTGAAGATGTTAAATATAAACTACAAATTTCGCACAGGAAGAAGGCATTCGACCAATTATTCAAGTTCCTCTCCGTGGAGAATCGTGAATGATTGTGAACCTAAAACATATTCCCAAATTCCTTCCACCGTGGTCTTGACATAAAATTCGTTACTCCGTGTAACGCCAGAAATTGCAACTGTGAATTCTTTTTTCAGTGGAGCATTTACATTGGTTGTTGAATAACATTCATCACTCCCACATGATTTCTTAGTCCATTCAGATAAGCCCTGTACTAGAAAACCTGTTGGAACGCTGAAGGTGAGTTTTTCAATATGACAATTGCAAAGATTATTTTTTACTAGCCTAGAGTCGTCTAAATCAATTTCCACATTTACGGGCCTACCTTCTTCAACATTTTTGGGTTCAATACTTATCCCACCAAAACTTCCAAGTGCTCCAAAATCACTTCCTGGTGCGGGTGCGCTTCTTTCGTATTCAGTATTATCGTAAACTTTCATAGAAAGTTCCGTCTCAAGTTTCTTTATTTTAAAATTTAGTTCATACTTCATTTCCTGTCTGATTTCCTGTGTAGGCTCTCCCGAAATCTTCAGAGTGCAGGTTTTTATTTTAATCTCATTAGCTAACATATCCCCCAATTTGTTCCTGCCATTGCACGAACTTTCTATGTGACTCCCAAAATCATACATCAAAACTTCAACATCTTCCAAATCTCCGTGCGCTTCAACTTTGAAATTAAAGCGTAATTCTTCCCCTTCGCTAATGACTGACGGAAAATTTTCAAGTGTAAGCGAAATGTAGTTTCCTGCAGCCCCGCTGGCTCCTGTAGTTGAATCTCCGATCTGGGTGGATTCTTCATTATCTCCCGACGTTTCAGTGCACCCTGACATAAATACCAGGGCAACTAATGCCAGGACCGCAAGGGACCTTTTCATCATTTCACCAGTTTAACCTTAACACTTTCAATTTCGTATGCTCCCGGACTCTCTATCACCAATCTATTTTGGGAGGCAGCCTCCATTTCTGAAAAGCCAAGCTCAAGTTTTCCTTCTTCTGCGGGGAGTTCGTAGAGGGTGGTGTCTGACTCTGCCGAGAGAATAATCCTCAACAAGTCTTCTGACGCAAGTGAAATGTCAAGTTCAATTACACCCCTCACGGTGCCATCTCTAAGTTTGGCTAAATCCACTGGGGTAATTGAAAATTCTGTTGTGAATACAGAACTTGCATTAGCTTGTGTAAAAATAATCACTTCAACATTTTTCATTTCATAATATCCTTCTTCAAGTAACTTGAACTCTATTGAATTTTCTTCTTTTATTCCTGAAGCAAAAGTAGTCATGAACGCTCCCGTTCCCGGCATTCCTCGATATACCACATTTTCATTATTCAAAATTATTGTTAATTCACCTGCAATTTGTGGTTGCATTGAACCCACATATACGCGTCCTAAATAGAAATCTTCAAGATCATCCTTCTCAATTGAAAATTGAAAACTTTGCATTTCGTTAGTTGCGAGAGACTCGACAACCTTTAATTCACTTAGTTCGTAAACTGTAGGGGCCCAAATCTTCCACCCTGAAGAACCTGCCGATATCCTGATTGAGTTTTCAGTTTCTAAAATATTTAGTGGAATTTTTATTTCAAGACTGTTCTCTTCTGGAACTTCTTTAAAAATTTCTTCTCCATTCACAGTTATCATAAGGGGTCCATAGCGATTGGTGTTTTCAATAGTCAGAAGGATGGTTGCAGAATCCAGGTCATTTATGGTTTCAGTTGGAACTGAGAATCGAACTGTATGCTCCTGTGTCGTGAGCAAACCCTTTGCAACTTCAATGGTCCCACTCTGAGTTATTAAGGGGGTTCCCTCAACTCCCTTTGCGAGGACTAAGTTTGATGTGAGGCTGATGTGTTTGTAGGTGAAATCTCCCGAGCCAATATTCCCCACGTCTTGGGAAAGCAGTAAAATTTCATTTCTTCTGACGTTAGTTCCCCCTGGTAGAAAACCCGCTAAAAGCACCAACAACAGTCCGACCGAGATAATAATTTCGGGAACACCTAGGCCTCTCACAAAAGCTAAAGGTTATGCGTAGTATTTAAAATTAGCGTGTAAAAAACTGAAGTGAAAACCCTTAAACTCAATAAAAAAGAGGGTCATTTAGTCGTCCTAGTTGAGAGTGCAGATGACCTCTGGGCCCTCAGTGTGGTCATAAAACCTGGGGATTTGGTGGGTATGAAGACGGTTAGAAAGCTGAAATTGTTAATTGGTGATAATGTAGAGGCGGAAAAGAAACCAATGTACCTCAAGCTTAAGGTTGAAAAGGTCGAATTTCACGGTTTTACGGCAGATTTACGCATAAAAGGGGCAATTGTTGAGGGTCCCGAAAATGTGAAGGGGGGCCACACTTTTACAGTTGCCCCACACAAAAAATTGGATATTTGGAAGTCTTTTGGGCCCGAGGACCTTGATTTGATAAAAGAGCATGAAAGTAAGCATCCGAAAGTGGTTGTGGTTTTGGTCGACCGAGAGGGGGCCTTGATGGCCTTCAAAAATCAACAACAGTTTTTTCCGAGTAAACTACCCAGTAAGAGGGACGAAAAAGGGGATATGGACACCAAATTTAAGCAGTTTTTTGCCCAAATTAGCAAGGCACTCACCTTATTTGAGCCTGAATTTGTAATTGTGGCTGGACCCGGATTCGTGAAGGAAAAATTGACCCCCTACTTGACTTCCGAAGGTTTTCGAGTAACTATGGATTCGGTATCTTCAGTAAGTAAGGGGGGGCTTCGTGAAGTCTTTAGTAAAGGTGTTATTGACAGAGTTGCAGGACAAGTTCGAGAAGTTGAGGAAGAAAAGGCAGTCGAGGCAATATATGTTGGAATTGCAAGTAACAAAAAGGTGTTCTACGGAATGAAAGAAGTTGAGAAGTTTTCTGAACAGGGGAATATTGAGAGTTTAACTGTTGCATCGTCATTAATTGGAAAATTAGCCTCTGAAAAGAAATATAATCACCTAGCAGATATTATGAAAAAGGTAAAATACTCCGGGGGCTCAGTTCAGGTTGTCGGTGTGAATAAGGATGCTGAAAAAAGATTAGAAGGTCTTGGTGGAATCGCAGGAACTAGAAGATGGTGACTAAAGTGTTTAAAGTTCATAAAATTGATATTGAAAGTGGGGGCGTTCTAACCGTTGGGTTGAATAAAGAGACGGCAAAAAATATGAATTTGAATGTGGGAGACCGTGTTGAAGTTTTTTGGGATAAGAAAAGTTTTATTGCAGTTCTTGAAGTTAGTAAAAAAGCAATACCTATTGGAACCATAAATATTCTGCGGGACGCTTGGAAAAAGTTCAGAGTGCCCGATGAGGTTCATGTAAAAGCAATATCTAAACCCCGCTCAGTTGATTATATTAAAAGTCGTTTACTTGGAAACCCAATAACTGCAGAACAAATTAGAGAAATTGTTTCAGACATTATGCACAATAGATTAAGTGCAGTTGAATCTACTTATTTTGTTGCGAGTGCATATGTTCAGCGATTAAGTTTTGAAGAGGAAGAAGCACTAACTCGAGCCATTGTTGATGAAGGAGAGGTGTTGAAATTTGAAGGAGGCCCCATTCTCGATAAACACTGCATAGGTGGAGTCCCCGGTAATAGGACCACTCCGATTGTGGTGCCAATTGTTGCCGCTGCAGGTTTTCTCATGCCGAAAACATCTAGTAAAGCAATCACCAGTCCTGCGGGAACTGCAGATGTAATGGAAGTCCTTTCAGACGTTAGCTTTGGCAATGATGAATTGGTTCGCATCGTTAAGGAAGTGGGGGCAGTTCTTGCTTGGGGCGGTTCCTTACAACTTGCACCTGTTGATGACATGCTACTCAAATTAAGATACCCCCTAAGGCTCGATCCCATTTCATTTCTCCTAGCATCAATCCTCGCCAAGAAATTTGCGTCCGGGGCGGAAAAAGTTCTAATAGATATTCCCCTTGGTGCAAAGGTTCGCAGTATGAAAGCTGCACAGGATTTGGCATCCCGGTTTAAGCGACTAGGTTCCAGATTGGGGATGGAAGTAAAAGTGGTCATTACGGAAGGGGGCCAGCCCATTGGAAATGGTATTGGTCCAGCTCTTGAAGCACGAGATATTGTACTAACTCTTCAGGGGAAGGGCCCAAAGGACTTGCGTGAAAAGTGTCTATTATTGTCTGGAACTCTTTTGGAGATGGCAGGTAAAAATGACGGTTATAGTCTTGCTAAGGAGCTGCTCGATTCAGGCGCAGCTTACAAAAAGTTTAAGGAAATTATTGCGGCACAGAAAGGGAATCCCGATATACAGGCAGAAGATATTGCACTTTGTCCAAAGACGCATGATATACTGGCCACCAAGGACATAAACAATATAAGATACTCCCCGGATGTGCTTACTAAAATTGCAAGGAAACTTGGAACGCCCTCCATAAAGGGGGCAGGAATTTATCTACATGTACTTCCCACCCGATCAGTCAATAAGGGGGGGAAAATTATGACACTGTACGCTCCCGATGACGATAGATTGGAGGCTGTACTTGAATTTCTTAAGGAAAAGACTTTTGTTCTGGACAACAAACAAATTTTAGACACTACTTGACTGAACTACCTTTGACTTTGTATCTGCCCCTACTACTCACTTTTTCAAGCCTTTTTAGGACCAACTCCCACTCCGGGTTTCCCGACTTATAACCTTCAACAAAGCGCTGCCAAGTATCCTCCGTAGTTTTGTGAGTTGCAACCATACACTCCCGAAGGACTTTCAAATCAGTTGCAAACCCCTCCGTCTTACTCCTTGCTGCAAGGCCAAAATCTATGAGAAAAATTTCATCATCCTTCCAAATCATATTGGAGGTTGTTAAGTCATTGTGTGCAACCCCTGCAGCGTGGAGCTTACCAACTTGTTCACCCACCTGTTGAATAACCTCATCTATCGTTTCTCCCAATTCTTTCACTAACTTACCATCAAGCAATTCCATTTCAATTGTGAAGTTTTTTTCATCAACATAGGTTATTTTTGGCAGATTCACAAAACGTTTCATCTTTTCCATAAGCCGAGCTTCTGTTCTGGTTCTTTCCTTCCGAATCTTTCTATCGAGCTCTTCTGCCCGATATTTTTTCTGTGGACGAATTTTGACAACTTTATTTTCGTCATGTAGAAGTTTCACAACCGCTTCTGCGCCCCTCCTTTCGTGATTTTTCAAATCAATCCACTCCCAAATAAACGACGCCATCCTCATACTTGACATAAGGTGTGAAACCTTTAGTATTCACAATTCTTCCAGAAACATTTACTTCGTTCTCCAAACCGTGGAGTTCTATGAAAATTCTCTTATTGCCTGATTTTGCCCATAACCCATCATTAAACCACATCTCTTCTGGTATGTCTGCGAGATCAAGATTAATGGTAACTGTGCCTTTTTCACTTCCCTCTGTATGCGCAAAGACTATGGCGTATGCGACCTTTTTAGCATCAATTTGGAGGGAATTTCTTATTCGGTCATTAGTAATGACGTCAACCACTTCGTTGAAGGCGCCAACAATGTAAATCATAAACATCATTATAGCGCCAGCAAGCAGTACATTTTCCAATACAGCACTAACGCCCCTCATTCAAAACCAACCCCAACGGTTAATGTTCTGTAACTTACCATTAAGGGGTTGTCCGCCGTTCCTTCATTCACAAGTTCACTTGATTCTCCAGTTTGTTTAATACTGATTCTGGTTGGAAGTGTTGAAGAAGTACTCTTGCCTGGTATGGGGACAAAAACAATCTTGGTTATTTTTCCCGTCGAACTTGAAGGATCTTTTATGGGTCTTGGTGTGACCTCCATGTTGAGCCTAATTCCCCCACTAACTTTATTGGAACTTCCTGTGACTACTACTCCCTTATTCACCCCTAGAGTTCCAGTTGCTTTTGCAACTGCACTTGATTGAATGGTCAAACCTGTAATATTATAGGGACCAAGAAAATCATTAAGGGGTACACCTGTCGCTGCATAATGAATGGCCTTACTTTGACCTTTTAACACCAACCGGTATTCTCCATTACTGTCTTGCTCTAGTTTCATAATGGGCGGGTTGGTGAACCGGCTCTTAGTTTCAATATTCACCATGGTTTCTCCCCCGTTTAGGGCAGTAACTTCTATTGCATCTGCGAGACTGGAGAGAGTCTCTTCAAGATACGAGGTGGATGCTTGATCCATCTTCTTCTGAGAGATGGGTATGAAAATTAGAAAGGCTTCAGCAATCAGGGATATGCCTATTAAAATCATGAGCACATTGCCCACAAGTTCTGCTGCGCCTTTACGGGTACGAAAAGTCATAGGTATCACCACTACCATAGGGCGGCTCCACTTTTATGGTTACCGTTCCATCCGCTAGAGTATAATTAAACTGAAGAGTTCCGCATGCCGTGCCTTCCTCACAAATACACAGCACAAAGGTCTCCCCCTGACTTATGTCAGACAAGGAACTGTCATCAAAATCATAGGGTTTATTCTCAATAATCATGGCCAAGTTTTGCAAATCGTCGTCAGTATAGGTTATTTCTTGTTCGGATAAGTTTCTGAGCAATAAACACACTTTTTCAGATTCATTCCATGCCGAGATGATGTCTATCTTTCCATAAATTTGTTTTGAGCTTGCATCCAGTCCTTCGGTTGTTTGGGAAAATAATTTGCTTTGGGTCCTACTAAGCCAGAGATAGGTGGCTCCACCTGCTGCAATAGTTATGAGTAAAAGCAAAATTACCGCAATTATGGGGGTGGCACCTTTCATTCATGCACCTATTCTTCCTTTTTTTCCTGCTCAGCAGGCTTATCTCCCATTTTATTCAATTGTGAACTTAAGTTACTGAGCGAATCAATTAACGCCCGATTTTGGTCTTCAATACTTCTAAGTTTATTCTGAACTTTTGGATCAATTCCTGTCCCTTTTTTTCCGACTGCCCTTTCAACTACACTTTCCAGTGGCTCATCGGAGCCATCAGAGTCTTCGCCACCATCTCCGGCGGCCATCTCTAAGTAATCCACCATCTTCCTAGTGTTGTATGCAATCTCGTCCATCTTAGGCACCATGGCCTGTAAGCTTTCAGCAAG
>JAAOXW010000073.1 GCA_018221005.1 Candidatus Altarchaeota archaeon | reverse complement strand
CTTGTGTACATGCCCGCCTTTGCCACAGTATTAGCGAGGAGAAATATGAGCAGGACTATCCCCAGAACTCTAAAACCTCTGCGTAGCATTAAGATTTTTTGGTCGGGAGATATTTAAACTGTCTGTCCACCTATTTGGGTGCAGATACCCCGAAGGATAGACTTGGTTTTGCTTGTAATCATCTTTTTTTCAATAACGTTCTTTCTGATAAAAAATCCCAGTAATCAAATTACCCTTGAAGATATCCAGCTCTACGAAGGGGAAGCCCTTCCAAATGCAGGGCGCAGGGGTAACGTTTCAGTACTTACCAATAATCTATTGAATAAAACTCTGGATTGCACTTTTCATATGGAAGTTTTTCAAGGACTTCGTTTGGCATTTGTAAATGAAACTAATAGGGAGGTCCTCCCCGGCAGGCACTTAAACTTCTTTGATGTGTTTCTTCCCGATGGTGAGAATAAGGTGGTAGTTAATGCTAAATGCAAGTAAGCTTCTCTTTGGTCCTGCGATTGTTTTATTTTCAATTATTGCATCCTGGGGCGATATCAAGGAGCATAAAATTCGCAATTCACTCATTCTTCGGATTTTTATGGTCTCATTCGTTCTGAATCTAGTTTATTTCATAAAAATGCCCCTGGCGAGTGGACTGCTCATCTACCTTTGGTACCAAGCCTATTATTGGGGCTTCTCACTCCTATTTTTCTTCCTAAACTTCTGGAAAGCGGGGGATGTGAAATTTTTTATTGCCGTGGCTTCCCTCCTCCACCCCCAGACAGATGCACAATTCGCCATCCCCCTCGCCGTATTTTTTGTGGGCTCTTTAGCCTTTGTTTTTTTTGAGGGCCTCATCTCCAAGAGCATAAAGTTCAAATTTAGATTTTCAAAAACAACACTCCTTACCATTGTCATTGCTCCCTTTCTTTCCAATTTCACGCCCATCTTCTTTGTGGTTGCAATGATTCCAATGCTTCTTGCTAAGAAGTTCCCTGCCATTAATGAATTTGCAATTCCTCTCTGTATTTTGATGTTCTTGTTATTCCCAATGAATACCTTAAGGCTTCTGGGAACCCTCCTGTTATATGCCACCTTCACCTCCTTCAAATTCAAGGGCAAAATCCCCTCTGCACCCTTCATTTCACTGGGTTTCATACTTTCGATTCTCTGGCTTCCATAAGTTTTATTTACTCTTCCCTTTCCAAGAGGTATGGCAGACGACTTCGATTTTATTCAACCAGACGAGAAAAAGAAGCTGGTTGTGGTTAAGATAAACCCAAAATTATACCCTATTGACATAATCTACAGTGCATCCTACTCCGTAATGGAAAAAGCCTTTGTGATGCTGGAGGGCTCACTTGATGAGAAAGTATATGTGGTCCTTAAACTAAGAAACTTCAAAGGAACTCTCGAGGAGTTGGGCCAGCTTTTTTATGACGAACTAAATGCCGCCGCATTTTATGCAGTACAGTTAGCTAGAAGCCAAGGTGTTAGGGAGGCCCTCATTCACGGCTTATCACAAGCATCCCCCCTCGAAAACATGTCTGATTCAGAAGAGAGCATAGGCCAATTATGGGAAGAAAAATTTGGTGAGGCAAATGAAGGGAGTTCTGAGTAGGGGCGACACCTTAATTTTTAGGGTGAACCTGCGGTTTTATCCAGAAGCACTTGCAATAAAGTATTTTGGTAAGTCTTTTGAGAAGCAAGCGGACTTTCTAATCTTCAAAAAGAAAAGCAGTGATTTGAGTGAAAGTGAAATTTATGAAAAATTTAATGGCATGTTGGAGGAGATGCTTTGACCGATAAACGAGTCCATGACGTGCCCCTCTTCCGCAGAAAGAAAATTGGAGACAAAGTCTTGGTGAGCAATGACCTCGGAGGATGGGCAATGCTGAGTCGAGAAGACTTCAATTCATTCACACATCCTGATCTTCATAAAAATCCAAAATTGTT
>JAAOXW010000072.1 GCA_018221005.1 Candidatus Altarchaeota archaeon | reverse complement strand
TATACCATGAAGGGGCAAATATAGACAATGCGTATCGTAGGTATATCTCGCAGTTTTGCAAAGAAGGCCGAGAGCGACCTTGAACTCTTCAGTAAGCTTGTGGACTTTCAGGGGCCAGAGCACAGTCCTACTTTTTTAACGGATCAATTGTATTTTGAGAAGAATGGAGATAAATCATTGATTATGACAAAACAGAACGGGGGCCTTGTGGCGGTCGGGCTTGTTGAGTCGACTGATTTTTGGACAGTTAGGAAGGAAGTTTTGAAGAATGGGGCTATTCGAGGTCTAGTTGAAGCTAGAAGAGGGAAGGTGGTCCCGGCGGAAAAGTCTCTCTTGGGCGCGTTGAGAGTTTTTTAACCGCCGGAGACCTGAAATTTGAAGTTTACTTTAAACTACTCCAAGTTTTTGGCCCATGGCCCTCTTAGCCAAGTACCATCTAGCTAATTCCATCCTGCTTCTTCCACCGTATTTTTCCTGAATTCTGTCCCACCAGAAATCAACAGTTTCAACAGCCATCAAAGCAGAGGTATTTTGAGTTTCCATGACCTATTAACAGTGCCAGAAAGGGTTAAGCCCTGTCGTAACCGTGCCATTGTGCCGGTGCAAAAACTTTTGGTAAAAGATAACTAAGGCCGAGGTGCATTATTCTAGATGATTGGCGTAGAACACACTCTCATGGCCCTCTTGCTCATTCTGGGCCTAGGTTTAGTTATTCCAGAGTTTTTCCGAAACCGGCGCTTTCCATTCTCAATTTTCCTGCTCATTTTTGGAGCACTCCTCGGACCTTTCGGCCTAAACTATATTCAAGCGGATAGCACTATCGAGTTCTTTGGTTTTCTGGGCTCAACCTTCTTGATGTTCATGGCGGGGCTCGAAGTCAAACTTGATACCCTCAAACGCTTTGGTAAGGACATTTTGATAATGGCAGTTTCAAATGGACTGGTTCCCTTTGGAGTTGGACTCTTAATTTCGCTAATGTTCGGAAATTCCCTCATAACTTCACTCCTAATTGGCACCATCTTCATTTCATCATCAGTAGCTATCGTCAGCATTTCGCTTGATGCGACTGGACTAATGCACAGAAAAATTGGCAAGGCTGTTCTTTCCGCAACAGTAATCCAAGACACAGTTAGTCTGCTCCTGCTTTCACTAATTCTCCAATATACTTCCGGAACTTCAGACCACCATATTCTAACCTTCTCAAGTATACTTATTCTCTCAATAGTTGCCTTGAAAATTTTGGTGCCCTTTATAGCCAAGAGATTCCTGGAGAGGGGGGGCAAACTGAAGAGAGAGAGTTATGAAGGTGAACTCAGATTTGTATTAATTGCACTCATGCTGGCAGCCCTCTATTTTTCAAGCATTGGTGTTCATCCAATTGTAGCTTCCTTCATCATGGGTGTTCTGCTCTCAGACATTGCTACATCTGAGCGCATTCGTCAAAAACTCCACACCATTGGCTACGGCCTCTTCATTCCCGTCTTCTTCTTTGTAGTTGGGATGGAAATTAATGTTGGACTGGTCTTTGGGCTTGACCCCCATAATTTATTCACCGTAGCAATAATCATTGGTTTAATTATATCAAAAGTTCTGAGTGGATATTTATCAGGTAGAGTCGTTGGCTTCTCTGGATTGGAAGCTTCTATCTTCGGAGTTTCCTCAACCGTTCAGCTCACCACCACCCTCGCTGCAGTCTACGCTGCCAATGCGGTGGGCCTGTTTGATACAGTAACCACCACCTCAATAATTCTGCTCTCAGTTTTCACAACCATTGTATCACCACTTTTGCTTAGTGTGATGGCCAATAAATTCAAACAAATCCCTGCTGACAAACTCTGAGGTGTTAAACTTGAAACGCGTAACATTCAAAGCTAAAAATCAAAATGTTGTTGGAAGTCTGCATTCGCCAGAGGCGCCCACTACATCCGCCATAATATTGATTCATGGTTTCAGAGGGAATAAAGACGAACATGGTAAATTTATCATGGCTGCCGAGAACTTTTGTAAGGCGGGATTTTCTGTCTTAAGATTCGATTGTCGGGGGAGTGGGGAAAGTAATGGAAAGTTCAAAGACATGACTATTTTGACGGAAGTGGAGGATACAATCGCGGCCATTGACTTTGTTAAAATGGAAGTTGGAGCAAAAAAAGTTGGGATTCTTGGGTTAAGTCTTGGAGGAGAAATTGCAATACTCACAGCACTCGAGAAAGAAGTTGATGCACTTGTTTTGTGGGCACCAGTCACTTCTTCAAAAAAATGGAAATCCAAATTTACAGATGATAATCTGAAAGAATTGAAGGAAAGGGGTTTCGTTGAAACTCAAAGCACACAGACAAGAAAAATTTGGAAGGTTGGAAAGGGTTTTGTTGAAACTGCAATCGGAACCAAAATCGAAAACGAGTTAGAAAAAATTGACTGTCCAACGCTAATAGTGCACGGGGATGCTGACAAAGCGGTTCCACTCTCCCATTCCCAAGATGCAATTAGTAAAATCAAAGTCGAAAAGCGGTTGGAAATAATAGAGGGGGAAACTCACTACTTCCAAAACTGCCTGGATGATACCATCGGGTTTTCTCTTGACTGGTTCAAAACTTATCTGTAAAGCATATAAACCACATAAAACACAGAAAACATGCAACCTACTGAGCGGGGGCGAAGTAGGTTACGTGTCCAATTTCGCAAAATTGGATGCCCCAATAGCTCAGCTGGTTAGAGCGCGTCCTTGGTAAGGACGAGGCCCCGAGTTCAAATCTCGGTTGGGGCTGTCGGTTTACGAACCGACGCCACGTGTCCCGCCTTCGGCAGGACGCATCTTTTTGATCAACCTTTTTTCTAAAAAGGTTGTGAGTTCAAATCTCGGTTGGGGCTAAATCCCAAAAGGGATTTAATCAAAAAAAATACTGGTTCGCTTGGTAGCTCACCAGTATGTATGTTCTTATTGGCGTGCGGGTGAGTTCAGGCGAACCGGCACCCGTGATCGACCTTCGTAAAGGTCGGTTTGAATCTCAGTTGGGGCTTTGTTGAAACTGGTCAAATCACCACCGCAAAAGTTATGAATGATACTTGTGAGGTAATAAAATGGAAATCACTTCTGGAACTTCAAAGATGCTGTCAAAAGAACACGAAAATATTCTAAAGGTCGTTGACGCCTTAGAAACCGAACTCAAACAAGTGGAAGATGGAACCATTAACAAGGCTTTTTTCAAAGAAGTTATTGACTTTGTCAAAAATTACGCGGACAAGTTTCACCATGCAAAAGAAGAAGATATTTTATTCAAAGAATTTGACAAATGTGTGAAAGAAGGGAGCGTAAATTGCAATCCGATAAGGCAGATGATATTTGAACACATAACTGGAAGGGAAGAAATTAAGATTATGGAAGTGGGTGTGCGTACAAAAAACAAGGAGGATATACTTGCAGGGGCAAGAGGATATATCCAATTAATTAGAGAGCACATTACTAAGGAAGACACGGTCCTATATCCCATGGCAGATGAGGCCATGAGTGATGAAGTTAAAGCAAGTATGCTTGAAAAATTCAAACAGGTAAATACCGACAAGCAAGAAGATGTTGAAAGGTTTGAAGCGTTTATTGAAGAAGTTAAGAAGAAACAAAAATAATGAGGGGAGAAAAATGATGCTAGATAAAAATATTTTGGACATGATTGAATACCCGAAGCAGGGAATTTTGAGTAAGGATCTTGAAAAAAACGACAAAATAAATCTTACTTTATTTTGTATGGCCGAAGGAACCAATATATCAGACCACACTTCGACAAAGGGTGGTTTTGTTTATGTTATTGAAGGGGAAGGTAGTTTCAAACTTGAAGGAAAGGACATTGCAATGAAGAGTGGTGTTTTTATCTATATGGATGAAAATGCAGTTCATTCACTGAAAGCGACCAAAAATATTGCTTTTATTCTTGCCTTGGTTTGATGCTTACTTGAAAAAATACGCAGCGTAAATGAGTGAAGTAAAGGCCGTCAGAAAAACACCCCCAAGAATACTTTCAATAGTATAATTATTCTCAGAGTCCCAAAGTGCCTTATGACTCATATCAATAAACTCTTGATATTTGCCTAATTGAACTTCTGGGTTCTCTGCATCTTTGGACTTGAATTTTATAGTTTTGTTACTGATTAGACCTGTCTCCACTTTGAGTTTAGTATTGCCGTTTTTTGATAAGCCAATCATATTGCTGTAAGTTTCCGCAATTTTTCCGGGAGATCGCCCATAATGGGTTGCATTAAAGTTGGTCATTTCTTTCTTCGACTTGCGTGATACCTTCAAAGGTTCTGCTTGTACTAAAAACTCATTAAAATCGCTCAAGGCTTGAGCGGATGGCTCTTCGTGTGAACGAAACGAATCATAAAGCGTTTTTAGGATGGGTTTATCTTCCATGAACTATAAAGTAAAATGGGAATTATAAAGCTACTTGTTAGTAACAAAATAGTGCAGAACACGTAGGAAACCTTTAAATGCCATGATAGTCCATGCATCAGTATGAAAGTACAAACGCTCTTAACAGTAATGATTCTTTTAGTGCCAATTATGGCAGATAGCCAGGAAAGAAACGAGGGGATAACCCCGGATTCGTTCCTTTGGGGGATTGATGTTGCGCTTGATAAAATTTCCCTAGCACTGACCAGCAACCCTGAAAGCCGGGCAGAGAAGGCGCTTGAAATTGCCCAAGAAAGGTTAATGGAAGTAAAGGCGATGGTCGAGGCCAATAAAGTTGAAGCTGCAGCTAAGGCAGAGATTGAGCATTCAATTACACTTGAAGGGCTGATTGAGAGTGTTGAAGCTTTGAGTGATGATGACGATCCAGAAGGGCAAATCGAAAAGGAATTAGAGTTGGAAACAAAAATAAAGGCGCATGAAGAAAAAGTGAAAATAGTAAAGACCGAGCTCAAAATAAAAATAAAGATTGAAGGGGAACTAAGTAGCGAACAACAACAGCTCCTTGATCAATTTCTTGAGTCCCTAAGTAACAATACGCGGGAAGTTAAAATCAAAATAAAAAATAAGAGAGATGAAACGGAAATTAAAATTCAAGAAAAGACAGGTGAGTCTGAAATCGAAATAAGAGAGAGAATACATGACCTCGAACTTAAGAAAGGTCTACTTGAAGAGAAAATAGAACTTGAAGGAAAGATAATTGGCAATATGACTTTTGTCAAATTAGAACTTGAATACGACAGTGAGAAAATAAATGAAAGCGAAGTATTGGCAGAGTTTCTAGAAAAATTCGCGTTCGATACTGAAAAGGCAGATTTACTACTCGAACTCGAAGAGGGTGATGAGCTAGGTGAAGAAGAGTTCAGAGTTAGGGTTGAAATTGAAGATGAGGGTTCTGAAATAGAGTCCCGCCTGCGATTTATTGTGGCCTCGACTGAGAGAAGTGAAATAATCAATGCAATTGTTGAGAGGACATCACTAACTTTGTCTGATGTCGAAGCTGTTTTGAAAATGAAAAATAAGCTTTCAGAAGAAGACCCTGAGCTTGAAATTGAAGTCGAGACCTATCGAAATAGGTCCAGAGTTAAAATTAAGATTGACGATGAAAAAACCAAATTCCAACTTGATACTGCAAATCACGAAGAAATTTTAATAGCTATTGCAAGTAGACTGGGTTTGGACGTCGAAGAAATTAGGGACTTGGTCGAGTTTGAAGATGAGGATGAAAAGGAAGATGAGGACTTGAATGACGCTGAAGATCAAGAAGATGAAGCGGAAGACACTGGAAAAAATAAAACTAACAGTGGAGATGAGACTCAAACTGAAGGGGATAACGAGGAAGATGGAGAAGACACCGTAGGCGACAACGAAGAAGCTTCAGAAGAGGATGAGTCGGGCAGTGAAAATAACACAGAAGTGTTGGGCAGTGAGAATAACACAGAAGTCGTATAATGTTGTTTTATATTCTAAGTTTCAACCTAAGAAAACGTAGCGGCCGGTGTCAACATCTTTGTAGGCAATTTCTCCCCTGAAGTCACCATCCTTACTAAACAATTCCGATTGATACATTTGGCCGAGTACAGATGAAACTTCACGTGCAGTTTCCTCATTGCCTGCTTTGGGAAGCCGAGCAGAAATACTGTAGTTAATGTCTGCCTCCTTTGCCATAGTTACATATTGTCTAAGACCCTCATCAAGATGGTCGGTATCAAGAGACTCAATTTCGTTCAAATCAAGTTTCATTCCTTCTGGAGTCCCAACAGCATCACGTGCATATGGTAGTATGTCTCTCATTTCATCAAGAGAAGCCTCCGATCGGAAAAGTGCGTATGCCTCCCCAACTTGAGTAGGTGCCATGGAACTGACGCACAATTGTGCTTTATATATCTTGTGTTTTGTTACTAAAACAAAGTAGTGACAGCATTTTGGGTCCTGTGGCCTTTTTTCTTACTCAAGTCCATACGAATCAATAAACGAACGTATCACATGAAAATCTCTTAGAAAATTCTGACCTTTCTTAGTAATTTCATATAGTTTTTTGCCTTTCTTATCTGTTTGCTCAATAACGAAGCCATTTGAAGTCAACTCCGTCAGGTAGCTAGTCAGCATTTGATGGGATAAATTTGATTTGTAAAGAATATGAGTTGGCCTAACCTTCCCTTTCCTCCCTTGAAGGAAATGAAGAATATCATAAATTATCTGTAGTCTGTCACGCTTTCGGGTCACCTTTAATCACCAAGTACAAATTCAATAAGATGAGTAGGTATGCAAACAGTTCAAAAAAGTGTCCAAGAACATAGAACGTCTGATGGTCCACCGCTAAAATAAAATGTGCACTCCCAAAGAACAGAAGAATAAACGCACCTGCAATGAGTAGCGTCTTTGTCTGTTTGTTGTCGATATAATTTTTAATAAAATGCCACGCGATAAATGCTAAGTAAAGTGTAGACATCACATAAAAAGAGTACAATACAGTTCTACTCAAAAAAATGGCAAATAAAGAAGTCAAGCTGAAAAAAAGTATTAATCGCGTTCTCTCAATTTTGAAAGTCATATACACTAAAGTTACCAATCCTGCAGTCATAAAAATCATGTGAGCATAAACCCCAAAAAAATCGAGTAAAAATAGTTGATTGGATAAAAGTAGTTGATTAGAATTTAAAATAATAAAGTAATTGAAAATGGATTGTATAAAATATGAAAGTGAAATAAAAAAGAATGAAAGGCCAAGAAGTCTCGCCTGCCTTTGACCACTTAATTTATGAATTTTAAATGCAAAAAAAGCTATCACTAATGAAATCACTGCAAACGCAACTTCAAACACCACATCATAACCCAAGAACCAACTGGGAGAAAGGTAAGCATAAACCATCTAGCACCTCTACCTCAAACCCCTTTTAAGATTTATGAAGGTTAAATCAGATTTGTGTTTAATATCCGCTTTATACTGCGTCGAGAAGGAGTGTTATGGATGAAAAACTTTCAGACCAATTCAAATGTGAACATGGGAAAAAGTGGTGCAAACAAAGTCTCGTGACCATTACTAATGACGCAGGATCGATGACCGTCAATCTGTGCAGGATGGTAGGTGCTTGCGTGTGCAGCAAAAAACAAGGAGAAGATGCAAGGATGTCAAGTGCACAGGGGGTGATAAGTTGAATAATGCCCTTGAAAGTTAAGATGTTGAAGCGTATCATAACTACGCTCGCCCCATACTTGCAATATGGAGTTTCTATAAATGTCCAGAAGGGGTGAAATTAGAGTAATTGCAGGGTGTGATTCAGCTGCTTGATAAAAAAACAAAAAAAACTGGGAGGGTCTATGACAGAATCGCCCCAGTTTATGATAAATTTGAAGCGTTCATAGAGCGAAAACTCTTCAAAAACTTGCGACAGAAATCACTCGAAAACCTCAAGGGCCAGCTCTTGGAAATTGGGGTTGGCACAGGAAAAAATTTACAATATTATACTACCGAAGCAAAAGTTATTGCAATTGACATAAGCCCAAAAATGCTTGAACGCGCAAAAAACAAGGCAAAAAAACTCGGGAAAGATATTGAGTTTCACCTCATGGATGCGCAAGAGCTAAAGTTCAAAGATAATTCTTTTGATTTTGTTATAGGCACCTTCGTTCTTTGTTCCATTCCTAACCCTATTAAAGCACTAAAAGAAGTTCAAAGAGTCTTAAAGAAGGGGGGAAAGGCAATATTTCTGGAGCATGTACTCAGCAAGAATAAACTAATTGCCTTGCTTGAACACCTTCACAACCCAATAACAAGTGGACTCTTTGGTTTCAATGTCAATAGGAATACAAGAAAAAACATATTAAACGCAGGCATCAATATAGTGAGTGACGAAGAACTTGCTTTTTTTGATGTATTTAGAAAGTTCACCTGCACTAAGGGGGGTTGAATAATATGGCAAAATACCAATGTCCGAAGTGTGGAATGCGCTATGATAAGCCAGGGAAATGTACGATGGACGGAGCTACGCTTGTAAAAGTGGGGGGAGATGTCTCCCACAACCATCCTTCAGAACAAAAAAAACATAATCATTCGGACCACCACAAACACATGGCTGAGAATTTCAAAAAAAGATTCATAGTCTCAATGCTGGTTACACTTCCAATTCTTTTCTTATCTCCTTTAATACAACAAGTTTTGGGCATAAGTTTCAGAGTTGCGGGTGATAAATTTATTTTATGGACCTTGTCAAGTTTCATTTTCTTTTATGGTGGTTGGCCCTTCCTTAAAGGCATTTTTGAAGAGTTGAAAAAGCGACAGCCGGGTATGATGACCTTAATAGCACTGGCTATTTCTGTTGCGTATATTTACAGTTCGGCGGTTGTATTTGGGCTGGAGGGAAAATTCTTTTTCTGGGAACTTGCGACCTTAATCGACATTATGCTTCTCGGACATTGGATTGAAATGAAATCCATTCTTGGAGCGTCTAGAGCACTTGAAAAATTAGCTCAACTATTACCGGATACGGCCCATTTAATTAAGGATGGAAAAATAACGGATGTTAAAATTTCTGAAATAAAAAGCGGGGATTTGATATTGATTAAAGCGGGAGAAAAAATACCCGCAGACGGTATTATTATGGACGGCAGTAGTTACTTGGACGAATCTATGCTCACGGGGGAATCAAAACCCGTTAAAAAAGGGGCGGGGGACCAAGTTATCGGTGGCGCCATCAATGGAGTGTCAATATTGGAAATCAAGGTTACAGGAACTGGAGAGGCATCTTACCTCAACAAAGTCATCAAACTTGTAAAAGATGCTCAAGCTTCTAAATCAAAGACTCAAAGACTTGCAGACAGGGCTGCAAAATGGCTTACTGTTATTGCCATTACGGCAGGAGCAACGACTTTAGTTTATTGGATGAGGTATGGACCTAGTTTAGCCTTTGCAATTGAACGAATGGCAACGGTTATGGTAATCGCTTGTCCCCATGCATTGGGGTTGGCTATCCCCTTGGTTAGTGCTGTTTCAACTTCTCTATCTGCAAAGAATGGCCTGTTAATTAGAAATAGAACCGCCTTTGAAAACTCAAGAAAAATAACCACCGTGGTTTTTGACAAAACAGGAACCCTAACCGAGGGGAACTTTGGAGTCAACTCCATTGTAATTTTTGACAAAACTTACAGTGAAAAGAAAGTCATTGAGTTGGCCACAGCTCTTGAACAAAATTCTGAACACCCAATAGCAAGGGGAATCATTAAGAAAGCTGAACAGCTCGGAGTAAAAAATAGTAGGGTTGTAAATTTTAAAGTTCTAAAGGGGGAGGGAATAGAGGGGAAAATACGTGGAAAAATCATTAAGTTAGTAAGTCAAAAACATCTGATAAGAAATAAAATTAAAGTCCCGAAATCAACAGTTGATGAGGTTGGCACCTTAGTTTATCTGCTTGTTAATAATCTTGTAGTTGGGGTGATTACACTTGCAGATGAAATAAGGGAAGAATCTTTTGAAGCCGTAAAACAACTGCAGAACTTAGGAATTAAATGTTGGATGCTTACAGGAGATAATCAAAAAACATCAAAGGCAGTATCTGATAAACTCAACCTTGATGGTTATTTCGCAGAAGTTCTTCCGCATGAAAAACTGGAAAAAATAAAAGAACTCCAGAACAATAAAGAATTTGTAGCAATGACAGGTGATGGAATCAACGACGCACCTGCCCTTGCCCAAGCAGATGTTGGAATTGCCATTGGCTCAGGAACAGATGTCGCAGCAGAAACGGCAGACATAATTTTAGTCAACAGCAATCCAAAAGATGTCACATCATTAATCTTGTTTGGAAAAGCAACCCACACCAAAATAATCCAAAACTTGTTTTGGGCAACGGGTTATAATGTTGTTGCCATACCCCTTGCGGCAGGGGTTCTATACAATATGGGCATTCTAATCTCTCCAGCAATTGGCGCCGCATTGATGTCGTTGAGCACAGTAATAGTTGCAGTAAATGCTAGACTTTTGAAAGTAAAAAGGTGAGTAGTTAGAAACTAACGCAGACTAAACGGCAGAACTGCGCTTCACTTTACTATATATTCTCCTTCCAAACTCCGTAATTTTATCAAGATGCCAGTTGCTTGAGGTATGTGGTTTGTTGTTGGGCATAACTCCCTCATTCCTAAACGAATTATAGTCGGAGAGGGAAAGGGACTTACGATTACTAAGTCGTTCATCAAAGTCCCATGCATCTGCAATCTTACGTGTCTGGTCGGTAGTCGTCATAATTACTGCAGTTGACCCGCTCCCACTGCCATAACCAATTACAAGAATATTATCACCCGCGTCGTAGTCACCATGTTTCAAAGCACTTGCAAGCGAAAGAAAAACTGAGCCAGTGTAAATGTTACCCATCATTGAAGGGTACTTGAGGGAAGGTGTAAGTTTTTCGAGATCACCCATAAACTCTTTCAAGTCACCTTTAATGTCAGTGTAAGCCACCTTTAGTGATGCTTCATAATTCTCATCCGAGTCTTTGTTGTGAAATAAATCTTTAATTGACTCAAGTTTCTCATCAATTTCATCCGTAGCCTCCAACTCAACAGCCCTCAAATAAGCCAAAGCATACTTCGTTATCCCAGGATACGGAACGTGGAAAGTCACCTGATTGAAATCATCAAGTTTGATATTTTTCCTGTCCTTCAAATCTTTGTAAGCTTCACCAATGTGCTTCACATATGCGGCAAACGAAAAGTACCCATCCACTTTTGGGGAAACATTTGAACTAAGCTCGTCCCCCCTAACTTCAATGGGTTTGTGAAAGTCCCATTCATTGGATGAAAATGCACCAAAGTCACTGTCCACCTTCAACAGTTTACCCTCTCCCGTTCGGACAGCCACCGAACCAGAGGCGCCAGTAAAATCAGCGGAGTCTCCTTTCTTTCTCTCATACTTTGCAATGTCAGAGGTGACCACAAAACCATCACCAATGCCGAGTCCATTAACTAGAAGATTCAAACCAGAAAGACATGCAAAAACCCCATCAAGGGTCATGACATTCTTATTGTCAAGCAAGTCCATGAGATTGGTAGCTACTGGCTTTGAGAGATTAAGTTGGCTCTCTGTGCCGCAGTAGAGATATCTTGTTTCTTCTTGTCCAACCACCTCAATAAGTCCCTCAAGCGCATTCATTGCGAGTGCGATGGTGTCCTGTGATGGCTCATTAACTGATTTTTCAGAAAGCCCCAAGCCATGCTTCAACAAACCTACAAACTTATCAGAATCTTCCGCAAACTCTTCCGCAGTCAATTTGTGCTCAGGCGTATAAACGTAAATATCATTTACACCCCTTGGAGGGGAGCTACCCATCTCATACCGAAGGTCACGCCGTATATATGGTTATTCGTTTTGTGTCTATTTGTATAACGACATTTGACTAATATCTCCATCCCAGTGCAGTTGATAAATCGTCGCAGGGTCCCTCGTTTACAAGATTTTTTTCATATAAATGGTTCTATCTGGAAAATCCGTCCTTTGGAGCCTGGGAAGTTGTTCATATCCGCTCGCTTTCATCTCAGTAAGTTTGGTGGTAAATGCATCACCAAGTTTATGCTTCACATCTCCAAATTCGTTGTAAAATATTTTCCCCCCCGGACGTATCCTACTCTCAAGAGCGGGAAGATCTGCACCCTCAACACTCACAATAATAAAATCAAACTCTTTTTTTGACAACTTACAACTTGGGTATGTGCACTGTTCAAAATTTTTCTTAAAAACTGGAAGTATTTCAGTTTTTACGGCTTCTACTTTTTCTAATTCTTTTTCAATTCCAAAGGGCTCCAGCCTGAAGGGGGAAGTCTCAGTTAAAAACTTCAACACATACCCAACACCACAGCCAAGGTCTAGAATAGTTCCATCTCGATCTATTTTGTCTAGAACCGTTCCATAGAGTTCACACATGGCAAGGGGGTGCAGTTCTTGGTCTTGATACTTAGTAAACAAACTTCTTTTTTCATTATAGAAAAATTTTATATTTTTAGCCAACCAGCTCTCAACAGTAGCTCTGGTATCACTTGAAAAGTTTTCAAGACAAGCCTCGATTTTTTCTTTGCTGGGTGGCTCCACAAATGGAGGTCCCAAGGCAGTTTAAATATTATGAACTACTGATGTCAGTCGCACCCAAAAGTAAGTTAAGAAAACAAAGAACTAAACCACTCAACAAAACGGGTGAACCAACTCTTCGATTCAACCACATTAATTGTTACAGTTGCACTTGTGTTCATATTATTCGTTGGTGCTTCTACTACCTGCACACTCACACTCGTATTTTCAATCAACTCCACTACTTCTTCAACTTCCGGAACCTCTTCAACGAGCGGGCCACTAAAGGCATAGAGTTTGCCATCCCACCCGCCAATGTAGACTGTTCCGTCCTTTCCAATTGCAGGGGAACTAACAAAGCCGCCTCCCTGTGAGTAGAAGTGCCATTTCTCACTCCCCGTAGGATAAAGTGCATAAAAATAACCGCCGTTGGTACCAACATAAATTACGCCGTCCGCGCCAATTGCGGGAGAAGACGTTACACCTTCAAAGGCAGGGGGGGTCTCAAAAAACCACTTCAGCGTACCGTCGGGGTTGAGGGCATATACCTTATTATCCCAAGACCCAACATAGATGGTCCCATCTCTACCTATTGCGGGAACAGAACTTATACCGTCACCAGTCTGGAACTCCCATTTACCAGTGCCATTGGAATTTATGGCAAATAACTTTCCAATATAGGAGCCGATGTAGATGGTTCCATCTGGAGCTATTGCGGGAGAGGACTCTATCCATTTTTCAAGTGAGAAGATCCACTTCCCCATCCCTTGTGGAGTAAAGGCATGCACCTGCCCATAACCAATTTTATTAGTAGTATAAACGCCAATATAGATGGTCCCGTCAACACCTATCGCGGGGTTTGAGCTCACATCGCTCATAAATTGTGAATACCATTTTTCAGTGCCGTCGGGATTAATGGCATATAACCTGCCACCCTTGCCCCCGCCATATCTTGCGGTGCCAACATAAATCGTCCCGTCAAGTCCAATGACGGGAGACGACCAACTGTCCACGCCAACCTCCATAGTAAAACGCCACTTCTCAGTTCCATTAGAATTAACTGCAAATAAATAATTAGCAAAAGAAGTCACATAGATGGTTCCATCCTCAGCAACCGCGGGGGTGGATAAGATGCCTTTAGTTATGTCCCACTCTGAATTGTATTCAGGTGCTCCAGCCTGAAATCTCCACTTCTCAGTTCCATCCGGATTTACTGCAAATAAAACACTGCCGTGGTTGGCAACGTAAAGTGTCCCATCCTTACCTATGACTACTGAAGCTTCAATTCCCGCTCCCGTATCAAAACTCCACTCTATTGTCCCATCAACATGACTTGTATCGTAGGGACTCCGCCCCGTGTGCTGTGCATTTCCGTGGAAAGTTGGCCAGGGGGAGTTTGCGAGTCTTGCATCAACTGCTGTCATGGAAAAGAACAATAATAGTAACAAACCAAGAGCACTAAGAGTTCTCATGTCGTGAATACACCCTGGCTACTATAGATGTTTATGGGCGAAAGAGGGGTTACCGAACCTGATTATTTAATAAAGCCCCAGCAACTTGAGCTAAATGAAGGTTCATGTATCAAGAGAAAATGAGTTGGCCCCACCTAGCGCAAAGCCAATGATTGGCGGATTTGTGGGAATCATCATATTGTTTGCAATTTTCATGTCAGTTTACACCATCGATCAAACTGAATTGGGTGTCGTAACAAGATTCGGTAAGTATCAGACCGTAGCTGAAGCTGGATTAAATTTCAAAATACCTGTAGTTGACCAAGTTCACACCTATGCCATAACTCAACTCCCCTTTGAGTTTTCGGGTCAAAACGCACTCGTAGTACTAACTGCGGATGGACTTGATGCTCAAATTGATATGACAGTAATTACAAGATTGGACGCCCCTGAAAAAATGTATAAAGAAATTGGTAGAAACTATGCCGCTTGGTTTGCATCAAAGGCAAGGGGTGTTGCAAGACTAACTATTGCGGAATACAAGGCAGAAAGTTTGTACACTGAAGCAAGGGAAGAACTAGAGGGAGATCTTAAACTTGCATTGTCCGAACGTGTTGATGGCTATCTGATTATTGAAGATGTGTTAATTCGAGATGTTGGCTTGCCTCAAATTGTTACTAACGCCATTCAAAATAAAATAAAATCGTTGCAAGAGAGTCAGCAAGCTGAATATGAATTAATAAAGGCTACAATTATTGCGCAGAAACGTGTGGTCGAAGCAACCGCCGAAGCAGAAGCCATTCAAATTGTAAAAGCTCAACTTACCAAGGACTATCTGACCTACGAGTACATTACTCGAATTGCGGATTCAGAAAACTCTAAAATTTATGTGCTGCCACAAGATGTTGATTTAATCATCAATTAAAAGTTTGTAAGTTATTTAATCGTTGATTTACAAAGAACCCATGGACTCAAAAAAACCAGGTTTTGTTGTTGGGGCCTTTATCTTTAATTCAAAGGGCCGGTTACTTTTGATAAAAAGCCCAAAGTGGGGTGGGAAATTTATTGTACCTGGGGGTCATGTGGATTATGGAGAGTCAATAGTTGATGCGGTCAAACGGGAAGTAAAGGAAGAGACAGGTCTAGATGTTGAAGTTATTTGTCCGCTGGGAAATGTAGGGGAAGTCTTGTCTTTTGAGGAATACAAAACAAATAGACATTTGGTCTATATGCAATATGTGTGTATTGCATCAAGTAATAATGTGGTTCCTGATGGGAGAGAAGCAGTAGACTTCAAATGGGTCACTTTGGACGAAACCAAAAACATGGATATTGCTAAACCAACAGATGGAGTCATAGACATTTTGAGAAAACTTCACGGTATCAAATAAGTTGTTGGTGGCTTACGGAAGGTAAATTCGAATCTCAGTCGGGGTTTGTCAATTAGTTATAGATTTTAAAACTGCCGCTGCCAAGTGAGGATTCCCACTCTGAAGTCTTCATGGACAAAGATAGTGAGTGTCCCCTTCCATCTTCAGAGAACCGGTAAGGAATTTCAGTTAACTCCAAATCTTTGCCGAGTTGTTCAAAGAGAACATCGTGAAATATTTGCTTACTTTCAGTAGAATATGTTTCAGGATACAGCGCAACAGCTTTCTTTATTCCTGCGTCCTTTACTTGCGGATATTTACTAACAAAGTCGCCCAAAGCATCCTTGAAGGATTGGCCCCTTGATTTTCCAAAACGTTGTTGGTAGTAAGGACTTGACAAGAGAATGGCAATATTACCATAGTGCATTATGGCTCCATGACTCGGAGTAAAAAGTATGAGCCCCAAACATCCGTCCAAGCTGTGAGTGCTCCCTTTTTCATCACCACTCAAGTGAGCATAACTGTTCATTCCCACTA
>JAAOXW010000010.1 GCA_018221005.1 Candidatus Altarchaeota archaeon | reverse complement strand
GCTTTGATTTGTTTAGTGATTTATTTGAAGACGAGGGAAATGCAGAAATTAAGTGCACACGAGGGTGTGAAATATTTCCGAATGACTTTCTTGTTCTTTGGTATTGCATCTCTTTTGAAATTACTGGCCCGCCATCTGGCAATTTCATTTTTCTTCTACCCCGGTTTGCTTGATGTTTCTGCATGGGCACTTGCACTTGGAGTTTTGGGTATAACGTACACCCACACCATGGCGGCCTTCTTCCTCCTATACAGTATCACTTGTAGAAGCCAGAGGACCGAAAGAAAACTAAAACCGTGGATGTTACACGTACTAGCTGTAGTAATTTCATTCGTTATCTTACTGACCAAAGCATCGGCACTCTACATACTTTTCCAAGTATTTGTCATCGCTTACAGTATTGGTATTATTCACACTAAAACCAAATCGGGAAAAAAGTCGCAAATGCTGGTGATTTATGAGCTGTTGCTAGTATTTTGGATGTTAAATTTGCTTGACACCACACTTGCAATTGCGAGCTTCTGGCAAGCAGTTGTCTATGGGCTTTCATTCACTATTTTCTTGATAATACTCTATAAAGTGTGGAAAAATTTGAGAGTGGTTAAACAATGACAAAGAAAAGAGATAGGCTGGAAATAATCTATGATTTTCTTAGTATCATCAAGAAACATGACAACTCAATAAAGCCAACTCCCTTGCTCAGGTTTTCCAATCTCTCATCTCAGCGATTCGCCGAGTATCTGAAGGAGATGGGAGAAAAAGATTTCATTAAAGTTTTGGAAAATAAAAAGGGTAGGAAGATGATTACACTAACAGACAAGGGCTTTCGTTTTTTGGAGAAGTACGGGACTATCCGAGGGTTCATTGAAGATTTTGGGCTTTGAAACTATTATTATTTCCTGAACTCGTCAGCAGTGCGAAAACTCATTGACTTTGGGCCGTAGGCATATCCACACTTGAGACAAGTAAATTTTACGGAGTTGCCATGAAGACGAGTGCTATTACAAATCGGACATTTACTCGGTATCTTTGGTGTCATCTACTCCGCCCCTCTTGGCAGTGACCACATAATGGCCACCTTCAATTTTTATGGCCTTGCCGTTGATAAGGGCATCGCTAACTTTTTTTCGGGCGGATACAAGCATTCGATGAAAAGTGGGTTGAGAAACCCCCATCTCTTTGGCCGCCGCAGACTGGGACTTACCTTTAAAGTCAGCTAAGCGAACGGCTTCATATTCTTCAACTAAGAGGGGGATGGTTTCCAGTTGAGCCTTTGGGATGCCTGCCGGTTTGAAATATGAAACTTCGGGCTCATATCTAACCCACCTTCGGCATCTTCTCCGGGGCATCTACTTACCTTCCGCTCTCCGTCTTAGTCCCTTGCCCTGACCTTCAGAGCTCTGACAACCTGGCTTATCGCCACCTGCACAAAATCCCTTTGCACGTCCTGTTTTTGGTCCTTTTCCCATTGGTCCTGTTTTATCTCCATTTGGCATATGTACTCCCTCCTTATGAATATATATTCATATTGTAGGATATAAAGGTTTCGGATTATAATTCATTTCGTTTAAGGTGGAAGTCTAATATAGTGGCAGAAGCTCAATTAGTTATGCAAAACGTCGTACTCAAGCATGTACTAGCCAACCAACTGAAATATGGGAAGGCTGATATGAAGTCGGTGCTGGCCAAAATTTTTGCTGAAATGCCCGAGGCTAAAGCCAAAGCGAAGGTGCTCGTGAGTGATGTTAAAAAGGCGATTAAAAAGTATGAAAAGTTGTCTAAAAATGAAGTGGAAAGTGTTTTGGCAGATGTCGCCCCAGAAATGTTGGAAAAGAAGGAGAAAGTTGTTGAGAAGAAAACTTTACCAGACTTGGAGGGGGCAAAAAGGGGCAAAGTTAAACTGAGGCTTCCCCCGGAACCAAACGGTTTCCTGCATATTGGACATGGCTTGAGTTTTGCACTCAACCATCTATATGTTAAAAAATATGGTGGGAAACTTGTACTCAAGCTCGAAGACAACAATCCCGCTTCCAGCAAGTCGGAATTTTACGGAGAAATTCAGCGGGACATTCACTGGCTCGGTATTAAGTGGGATGAGATGTTTATTTTGTCTGAGCACTTGGGTGAACTTGAAGCTGCAGCAGAACGGTTGGTGCGACTAGACAAGGCCTATGTGTGTACGTGTTCAACGGAGGAAATAAAAAAAGGTAGAAGAAATAAGGTGGCGGACAGTTGCCGTAAAAATAATAGGGCAGACAATTTAGAGCGTTGGAACCAAATGAAGTCAGGTAAGAAATTTATACTTCGATGGAAGGGGGACCCAACCTCAGACAATTCAGTACTGAGGGATCCTACATTATATCGAGTGGTTGATAAAGTTCACACTTGGACGGGGGAAAATCACGTCGTATATCCTACTTATGATTTAGCAAGTGCGGCAACGGATGGTATGTTGGGAATTACCCATGTGTTGCGAAGTGAAGAGTTTTTAATGAGGGAACCACTTCACAAGGAAATTATACAGTCACTTGGGTATGCTGCCCCAATTTATGTTCACTTTGGTAGATTTGAGTTAGATGGCACACCCACTAGTAAGAGATTAATTCGCCCTCTTGTTGAAAATAAAAAGGTGATTGGGTGGGATGATCCAAGGTTAGCTACACTCATGGGACTTAGACGCAGGGGTATTGTTCCGGAAACTCTTATGGACCTAGCAGTTGCAACAGGTCCGTATAAGGGGAGAAGCACCATTGACCGAAAGTTGCTTGAAGGCTATAACCGAAAGCATTTGGACAAGATTGCAGAAAGATATTTTGTATTAAAAAACCCTGTAAAACTTAAACTAGAAGGCCCAGAGGGTACTGTGGCTAAAATCAGCAAGTTACCGGGCAACGATGAGGCGGGTTTCCGGGAACTGCGGGCAGGGGACTATATTTGGCTTGAAAAAACTGATCTTGAAAAAAATGAGGGGAAGTTAGTCAGACTGAAGGGCTTGTACAATGTTAAACTAGAAAGGAAAAAGGCCACTTATGTTGAGGGCCCCCCCATTCGCCCAATTATTCACTGGTTGAGTGAAATAATAGAAGGGGAATTGATGTTGATTAAGTCTGGAAAAGATGGGGAGCTGAATGAAACTCTGAAAAGAGTCAAAGTGCTTGCAGAGCCGGGGATTGTGAATGCAAGAAGTCACATTATCCAGATGGAGAGGTTTGGATTTGCACACCTTGAAAGCCACAATCCCCTAAAGCTGGTATTTGTATCGAAGTAACTGGTGTGAATGTGAAGGAGGCCATGTTCTGGAAAACGGCTGGAAGTCGAGGAGTACTTTGTGAACTGTGTCCTCACGCGTGTGTATTATCGAATGGGGAATTTGGAAAGTGTAGAGTTAGGAAAGAAGAAGGGGGAAAATTAGTTACAGATAATTGGGGCAATGTGGTGAGTATGGCAACTGACCCCATTGAGAAGAAACCCTTATTTCATTTTTGGCCAGGTTCACAAGTTTTTTCCATTGCACTGCCGGGGTGTAATTTAAGCTGTAAGTTCTGTCAGAACTGGCAAATAAGTCAAGAAAGACCAAGAACGGGGAAGAAAACTGACCCGAAAGATATAGTCAAATTGGCACTTGAGACTAAGAGTCAGGGTATTGCATATACTTACTCTGAACCTACTGTATTCTTTGAATTTGCATATGAAACAGCTAAGCTTGCTAAGAAAGAGGGTTTGTACAATTGTTGGATTAGTAATGGGATGATAACTTCCCCTCCGATTCACAAACTCTCAAAAGTCATTGATGCAGTGAATATTGATTTGAAAGCCTTTAGGGATGAGTACTATCAAGAGATTTGTGGGGGGGTTGGTCTTAAACCTATTTTAAATGCCATAAAAACTTTTCATAGAAACGGTGTGTGGGTAGAGCTAACGACCTTGATTGTTCCAGGGATGAATGATGATGAAAGCGAAATTACCAGCTTAGTTGATTGGGTGGCTGACCTAGATGAAGATATTCCAATTCACTTTAGTAGATTTCACCCCGACTACAAAATGAAATATTTGGAACCGACCCCAGAAAGCACACTGGAAAAAATTGCAGGGCTTGCGAGGAGTAAACTCAATCATGTATATGTTGGAAATGTTAGAAACTCGAATTGGGAAAACACCTATTGTGCAAATTGTGGAACTTTACTCATCTGGAGAAGGAGCTTCTCCCTCGCTAAAAACGAAATAAAAGAGGATGGAACATGCTTAAAATGCGGTTGCAAAGCACCTGTAATCGGAAATGTAATAAAGGTGTAATTGAAATTTTGGCATGATAGAAGCGCGTTTCATAATTGAATCACAAGGTAAGCCTGCAAGCTACGTTAA
The DNA here is from genome assembly GCA_018221005.1 of Candidatus Altarchaeota archaeon. Lineage (GTDB taxonomy): Archaea > SpSt-1190 > SpSt-1190 > SpSt-1190 > SpSt-1190 > JAAOXW01. The sequence continues at coordinate 4,026 of JAAOXW010000010.1, read as the reverse complement.
TAACTCTCTTAAAAAACATGTTGAGGCTATGAAGGGTTTGTCTGACTTGGAAGTTTTTGATGTTGCTTTTGAAGATGCAGAGGAAGTTGAAGATGGTTTCTTCTCCGCACTTGTGGATGTAGGAATAAGAGCGGGGGATTTTGAAACCTTTTTTGCAGCAATATTGGGATTCGCACCCACTGCAGTAATATTACAGAAACCTGAAAAAATAACTGTTGAAATGCGAGAATTACAAAATGTTTCAAATGATGTAATTACCATGTTTCATCGCTTTGCTCAGGCTAATGAAATTTTGCGAAGAAAGGCCGGCGTCGAAAAATTAAAGTGAGTTTAATTGAAGCCGTGCTCAATGCAGAGAGTGAATTGTGTATCTTTTCGTTTGATTTGAATTTTTTTGAATTTGCACTTGGGCTTTGGACAATTATTCTTAGTTAGGGTGAGAGTACCACGTTGAGGTAGGCCCCATGTCTTGTCACAACTAGTACACGCGGCGTATCGTTTATCATTTCTAGAAATTACCTGTCCTACTGCTTTTCCGCATCCTGGGCATGCTCCGAAGAGCACCTTTGGTTTTAAGGTGGTTTTCACCGTTTTACTGGCAAATTTAGAGGGAGTTGCTTCAACACCCCCTGACACCAATTTCTTACCAACCTCTGCCTCCTTCTGCTTAAACTCTTTGAGGATTTTCATTAACTCCTTTTTACCGTCCTCAAGAACTGCCTCCATCTTTTCCTTGCCATCTTGAATTTGCTCCATTCTTTCCTCAAATTGTCGAGTGAGCTTAACTGACAACATATTAGGAACTACATCCTCAAGAGCGGACACTACATTTTCTCCAAGTGGACGAACCTTGATACTCTTGCCTTCAATATATCCGCGCGTATAGAGACGTTGAATTATGTCTGCACGTGTGGCTTTGGTACCAAGATTCACTTTTTCCATTTGCTTGAGGAGTCCCGCTTCAGTAAATCTCTTCGGCGGGCTTTTTTGTTCACGATTTAATTGGATATAGTCAACTGAAAGGGTGTCTCCAACTTTTGTAGTGGGGATTTCAGTTTCCTTCAAGCCGAGGGGATAAATTTTGGTGAAACCCTCTTTCACAGTTTTTTGACCCTCCATTACAAAGGTCACCCCATTTAAGTCGAGTGAAATTCGTGTGGCTTCTCTTATTGCCGAATCTGCAAAACTGGCAACAAATCTGCGGGAAATTAACTCATAAATTTTACGCTGTCGAAGATCTGAATCACCGTGTTTCTCGCCCGTTGGATAAATGGCAGGATGGGCGGGGTCTGTTTTCTTACCCTTCGCAGCTTTCCTATTCAGGAGAGTTGGTGCTTGGGGAATAAAGTAGGCTAGTGCTTGGAGAATTGCATTAGTATCGAGTTCTTTTGGGAGGTCGTGGTTTGAGGTTCGCGGGTAACTGATAACTCCCGCTTCATAGAGTTTTTGGGCCAAATCAAGGGTTTCTTTGGGAGTTATTTTGTAGACTCTACTTGCTTCGGTTTGAAGGTCAGTTAAATTAAAAGGTGGTCGCGGAAGGAGTTCACGTTTATTTTTTTCGATATCGACGACTTTTGCGGGACCCTTGGCTTTTGTAAATACCTCCAGTGCTTTCTTAATATCATTAAATTCACCATCCTTAGCCTCATAAGTGCCTTCAATTAGGGCGGAGAGTGAATAGTAAAAGCTAGAACTAAACTTTTTTATCTCTCGTTCACGGTCCACTAAAATCTTTAGTGCGGGACCTTGCACTCTTCCCGTTGAGAGTACTTTGAATTGTCCTGTTCGTTTAATAGCGTGAACGAGGGCACGTGAGAGATTGATTCCCCAGTACCAATCTAGGTAATGACGAGTTAGGCCAGATAGAGCCAGGCCCACTTCAAATTGGTTGTGAACGTGGGCGTTCTCGTAGGCTTTTTTTAATTCATTTTTAGTGAGTGTTGAAAATTTCATACGGAGTGCTTTTTCAGGATGTCGCATTTTAGCCGCAAACTTTAGAATGTTAAAACCAATTACGCCACCTTCTCTATCATAGTCAGTTGCAATAATAATTTCGTCTGCTTTTTTTCCAAGTACTTCGAGGTTTTTGATATAGTCTTTGGCAAATTCAAAGCCCTTCCTGCGAGAGGCCTTTTTCCATTCCACTTCAAAGATGGGATAGTCCCACCCCTCAACAGAAGGTTCAAGGCCATATAGGTGGCCAACGGCAGGGGCAACAATTAGATCTTCAGAAACCTCATAGTAGTACGATTTACCACTCTTTACAGTGCGATAGCCACCAAGAGCCTCCGCAATTTTCTTAGCTGCACTAGGTTTTTCTGAAATTATAAGACGCACATAAGTAATCTTGATTTCTCGTAAATAAGCTTTGAAAGCGTTTATAAATTAGCAAATCTGCATCAAGGAATGGGGCGCAACCGCTGGTGGGATTCCGGCATTCTTGTAATTATCGCACTCCTTCTCGCAAGTACTCTTCGATTACAGGGGCTTGATGGCACTTATATCCGTGCTTTTGATCCGTACTTTTTCTGGAGAGTTTCTCAAACTATTTGGGACACGGGCGAATGGGAGATGCAAGATGACTTGAGATACTTCCCCTACGGATGGGAGTCAGAAGAGATTGCGCCCGCACTGCCACATTCAATGGTCTTGCTTGGTAAGGTTGCGGGAGATTTGAAGTCGGGTGTGCGGTGGTTTCCATACTTCTTTGGTGCATTGAGTATGCTGGCAATGGCAATGCTTGGGCGGAAGTTTGGAGTTTCAGGGTTAGCGACACTAATACTCGCAATAATCCCTGCGTATATTTATCGAACCTCGGAGGGGTTTGCAGATAAGGAGCCAATGGCGTTATTCTTAGGAATTTTAGGCTGGTATTTCCTGGCGAACGCACTTGAAAAGCGGAATTGGTTGGATGCAGTTTATGCAGGTTTGAGCTTCGGTTTTATTGCTGGTGTGTGGGGGGGTAAAATTTTGTTCATCTTATCTCTTGTGCCGATGGCACTCGTACTCACAATGAGGGAGAGGCATGAAAGTTTGTGGTATGTTGGCATCTCCATGGTAATTTATCAGCTGATTCACTTCGCAATTCCGCGGTATAGTGATTTTCTCGGAGATCCTTTTTCTCTAATTGTATTGAGCATGGCGGCATTTTTCATAGTAATTCATCTTGTTTACAAAAATCCAAAGTGGGAAAAGTTTGGTGAGAAACGACTTTGGGCTTGTCTTACTGCGGGGGTTGTTTTATCCCTTGTAGTCTCTGCAGTTGTTTTTGAGGATCCTGCATTCCTAATAAAAAAAGGGCTTGATACTGCAACACAGGCAATCAGGCCTGCGTCAACCATAACACATTATCAAACTGTTCAAGAAAATGCGAAACCAACTTGGTCTTGGACTCTTAAGGAAAACAGCTTCTGGCAACAAATGGGGTTATTCTTTTTCTTAGCAATTCCTGCAATATATTTCCTCATAAATGGGAAAACCGACAATGAACTTTTATTGGGTTCAATTGTGGGTGCGGGAATTTATGGAGGTTTTTCTGCAATTCGAATTTTTTCATTCACTGCAGTTGGGGTTTCTCTTGGTGCTGCATTCATAATTAGTAAATTATTGGAAAATAAGGAAATTATGATAAAAGTATCGGGGGTCTTGATGTTGGGTTTAGCGCTTTATCTCATATACCCCGGAACTATGGGAAGTATGAATGTTGCAAAGTCGACAAGTCTTACCACAGACTGGTTTGAGAATTTGAAGTGGGCAGAGTTTAACATTCCTGCGGGAGAACCCCTTGTAACTTGGTGGGACTATGGATACTGGATTCAAACTATTGGAAATACGACCAGTTTGGGTGATGGTGCAAATATGGCACCCGGATACCGTCTTAACTGGCGTACGGGGAACTTCTTTGCTACGGGCAATTATACTAATGCTACTGACTGGTTTAATGGGTGGGATTTGAAATATGTTACTATAGATTATGCTATGTTGCCAAAATTTTTCGCATACTCTACACTGGGGGGAGTTAGTAAT
>JAAOXW010000071.1 GCA_018221005.1 Candidatus Altarchaeota archaeon | reverse complement strand
GTAATTGCAATAGTAAAACCACTCTTAAGCAAGGGCTTGAGCAATTTATCATAAGTTTCAATCGCCTGAATTTTTTTTCTAAAGTTTCCGTCATGTGCTGCTTCGTCAGTTCTTTTGAAATGAACAAAGGCAAAGTCGTTACTCGTATTCAGTTTATTGATGGCTTTTGGGATTCTTACAACTTCATCCTGCACATTTTCTGTGTCCATTCCACAGAATTTAGCAATCCCAAGATAAGTTGGGTAGCCTGCAATTGCATAGCCGTTGAGACCGTTTCTTTGTTTGAACGTTTCCTTGGGCAATTTTAGTTTTCCCCCGCCCCGGAGTAAAATTGCATTAGCAGGTACAAGTCCTTGCGCTTCCCTCTCCAAATTTAATTTATGTTTGCTCAAATATTTGAAGGAAGTTTCGTGAAGCCACTTGGTCACCTTGTCTCCAAGTGTTACTTTTAGTCCTTCCACACTGGGGTCTGTATTTCCAAGTTTAGTTTTTTTTCTGTAATTTTTTATTACAAGAACGCCCCTATGTCCAAGAGTTTTTTTAAAACTGATTTTAAGTTTGAGTGGGTTTTTATTCAAAACTTTTTCAAGACCTTGAGCCATCTCTGAAAGCCCAAACTCATCTCGGTGGGCTCGCCTGTCCATTACAGTTAACTTATCTTTTCTGTCAACGTATGCAAAGTTTACCCTGTAACAAAAATCGTGCTGGCCAACTTCAGCGCCCGTGCCCAGAACTTCAATTACCCCTCGCTCATTTTTTTCCTCAAGCCCATAATTAAAGAGTTGAAGGTGTGCGAGTGTAGACTCTGGTGCAATTCCGGGTGCAACAGGGTAGTGTAGTCCACATTGACCCTCTTTTACCATTTGGTCCATAACCGGTGTTTTAGCCGCCTCAAGTGGGGTTTTCCAGCCCAGTTCCTTAATAGGTTGGTCTCCAAGACCATCTAGAACAATTAACATTAGACCGTGCCCCTTAATGGTGCGTATGGGATAGTTCATGATATTACCTTCTCCAATCTCAGCAGCCGATTATACTTAGCCACCCTTTCTCCCCTTGCAGGTGCCCCTGCTTTGATGAGTGGCGCTTCAGAGCCAACTGCCAAATGTGCAATGAAGTCACTGTTAGTTTCTCCAGACCTGTGAGATATTATGTACTTCCATCCGGCTTTTCTTGCCATGTCAATTACTTTCAAGGTCTCAGTTACAGTTCCAATTTGATTAGGTTTCACTAAAACTGCATCACACGCTTTTTTCTTCATGGCTTCATCCACCCTCTTTGGGTTAGTTACCAATAAGTCGTCGCCGACTACAATGCAGTTAACTTCTTTAGTAAAGTTTGTCCATCCTGCGAAATCATCCTCTTGTATTGGGTCTTCAACCGAAAAAAGTGAATACTTGGTGCAGATTTCTTTGAGATGTTCAATGTAGTTGTTGGTGGTAAGTGCCTTGCCGTCAATTACATATTTTTTGTTTTCAAAATAAGATGATGCGGCACAGTCCAGTGCAATTCCAACTGACTTTGAGTGACCAAGTTCGTCAAGAACTGCTTGTATGGCCTCAATTGCATCAACGGTGGTTTCCATGGGTGGTGCAAAACCACCCTCATCCCCAATATTCACAGCGGCTCGACCGTACTTAGCTTTCAAGTTTTCCCTGAGCCTTTGATAGATTTCGGCCGCAGCTTCAATCTTTTCAGCAAAAGTTCCGAAGCGATGCGGCACAATCATAAATTCTTGGATGGCAAGATTATTGCCTGCGTGAAGTCCCCCATTAATTATGTTTAGCATGGGTGTTGGCATTGCACTCTTAGTTTCAGCCAATTTAGCAATGGTTTTGTAAATAGTTCCTTGAGCTTTTAGTGCAGCAATTGAAGTTGCCAAGACTAAATCTACGCCGAACTTTTTTTTCTGTGGACCCGAGATTTTTTGGAGTTGTTTGTCGAGCGTTTCTTGATCTGCATATGCACCCACCACTTGTGATTTGAATTTAGGTAAGAGTTCCATAGATTTACTGACTTCAAACTGTGCTGCCTCATTTTTCCCCCTGCTCAAGCCTGCAGGTACACTAACTCGCGACCATTTTTCATCAACTTTTAGGTCGAGCTCCAGCGCCCAGAGACCGCGAGAATTTAGAATTTTTCTGACTTTGATGTCTTGGACTTCCACACTCTACATCAGTTTAAGGCCTAAATATGGTTTTTCCAGAGTCAAAGGATAAATACTCAAACCTTGGGAAGTGACCATGTTTAAGAAATATAAAGCATGGATGGAACCAAAAATAAGAAAGATGTCTATTTGTGACATAAAACTGATTAAATTGAGCGTTGCTGCATTTACACTAATGTTGGCAAAATTTTGGCCCGTCCTACTTGGCCTTGAATGGTACTGGTACGCTTTGATTGGAACTGCTGCTGCGTTGAAACCTCTAAAACTGGTTTTAGCTAAGTAACAACCGGCATCTTTGGCACCTTGCTCGGGTTGCTCTTAAGCTGCCGACCGCAGGGGAGGCATGGAACTTGAAGGGGCCAACTGTGACCTTTACGCAGGTAAGAAGGCAGGCAAGGTTCTTGAGAACTTACTTCGAGGTGCAGAAAACTCAATCCGAGCATATTCACCTTTTTTGAGTCCGATGGTGGCTGACATCCTGAAACGTAAGGCCAAGCATATGCCCGTTGAAATTTTTACTACGAAGGCAACGCGTAATAATACCCATAGAAAGGCTCTGCGTAAATTAAGGGGCCCCTTCGGCTTTCTAAAACCATTTTTTTTGAGGAAGGGGGTGAGGGTCAAAATTCTACCTAATACTTTTCACGCCAAAGTTTTTTTGATAGACGATGTGGTAGTGCTTGGTTCGGCCAACTTAACTTATTCTGGCTTGCGGAAAAATTTTGAGATGGTCACTGTTTGCCGAGATTGGGACACAGTAACAGATGTAACTCAATACCTCTCGGATAACTTTTAAAGTCCGAAAGCCCTATTGGAGCATGGTTGAAGAAACTTCAAAAATGGAAATGATTGGTTTTCACAAAGGGGCAATCACTACTCTTGCCAATGAGAGGCGGGAGTTGGCTAATATGGTGGCTACTGTTGATAAGCTCATTGCCGCTCACATCAAGGCACTTCAGGACATGGGGGTTAAAATTGTGGGTGATGCTCCGAAAAAGGAAGCAAAGAAAGAAGATGGAAGCAACGTTTCCAACGAGAGTATGGAAAACTTGCTGAAGTAGTTGCGAAATTGAGTATTCGCGTGCTGATGAATGCGTTGCGACGCACGAATCGGCACCCGCAGTCGACTTTCGTAAAAGTCGAGGGACCGTGGTCTAGTTTGGTATGACGCTTGCTTGGGGTGTAAGTAACCGCGTGTTCAAATCACGCCGGTCCCAAACTTTTTGTCCGCAGACAAAAATTTTGATCAAAAAGTGTGGTGTCCGCGGACACCACCACCATGCAAAATGTCTATTTTGCTTCGATCACGCCAGTCCCACAAGATGCCCCGCGGGGCACCTTGACCAAAAATGTTGTTTTTCCTGCAGGCAAAATGCGTGGCAACTAAAAATGTAGTTTATTGGTATGCCAATTGCAAGGCTTCAGCACAAGTTTCCTCTAGAGTTTTGTTGATGGTTTTATTTGGGAGAGCTACTTGTAAATCATATTCAATTACGCGTAGCTCGGGAAACTTACCGTCGCTTCCAAAGCATAGGCGCACATTGTTGTCGAGTTGGTATCTGGTTTTCCACTCACCGATTTCGAATCGTGTGGTTGCCCCATAGACTTTTTTACAATCGTGTTTTTTCTCACCCGGCAACCAGAACATAATTGCCCCCGTTTCTGCTGCAATATCCATATAGTGGCGCTCCCATTCTCTCTGCCTTTCAAAGTAAGTTTCGTCCCCCCTTAAGATATACGGGGCTATTTCTCTTCTTATTCCTCTCCGTGGAGACACAACTGTCAACTCCGACTGTTGTGAGAACAAAAGTTCAATGGCTTTGTCCTGCCAATTTGGGGCACCCAAGATTGGACCCGCTAAGAAAATCAGAGGCCCTTCAATCGTCTGAACATATGTTTTTGGAATCAGGACTTTTTCCATAATTAACTTCCACTGTCACACTTAAAAATCGTCCCGTACACTGCTCATATGCCTCTTGACCCCGCATCATCAGCCGCAATTATCAATGCCATGGAGCATCTCATGGTTGGTGGCGAAGGGGAGCGCCCAAAGACCTTGCTGGAGGTTTTGAATTGGCTAGCTCGAGAATCCGTCATACCTACCCACATCATTGGTACTAGTTTTCAAAAGGCCATGGAGGACGACGCCACCCCAGATAACAATCTACTCGATTTGATGGCTAAGCCAAAGG